>CAZHJR010000019.1:0-23866 GCA_964533335.1 uncultured Helicobacter sp.
ATGTAAATGTACAAGGTGCTAGAAATGTTTGTGAAGTAACAGAGCAAAAAGGGATAAGCACTATCATCTTTACAAGTAGTGTAGCAGTTTATGGTTTTGCTCCTCTTGGAACTGATGAGAGATAAACTATTTTAATGACTACGGTCGTACAAAATATGAAGCGGAGCTAGTTTACAAAACTTGGCAGGAAAAAGACTCACAAAATAGAAAACTTGTGATAGTCCGACCTACGGTAGTATTTGGTGAACAAAATAGAGGAAATGTATATAACCTTCTTCGTCAAATCGCAAGTGGTAAGTTTATGATGATAGGTGATGGAACAAATAGAAAATCTATGGCATATGTAGAAAATGTGGCTGCATTTTTAGAATATAGTCTTGGTTTTGAAAATGGTGTACATATCTATAATTACATCGATAAGCCAGATTTTGATATGAATACTTTGGTATCAAAAGTAAATAAAGCACTTGGCAAAGAATAAAAGATCGGGTTTAGACTCCCTTTTGTTATCGGGTAAAGTTTTTGATTTGGCTTCTGTTGTTACTGGGAAAAAGTTTACAGTAAGCTCTATAAGAATCAAGAAGTGATAGTATGTTTGATACAAGTATAGAAAAAAGTGGATTTGTAAGACCAGTGAAGCTTGAAGACGGACTAGCTAGTACTATCAAGTATGAGTTTGTAGATAAGACTAAAGGTGAATTATTTTATAGTGAATAGTAGAGTGAGTCAAAATTAGCGGTCAATTTTTAACTAAAGAAGTTACTGGTTTTTCTTTTTTCTGTGTCTTGAAAATCGCTCTTGCCTAGCAATCATACCACTAAATAAGATATAAAAAATAAGTGTATTGAGTGTGAATAAGATAAAAATATATCTTTGATATTCGTAATCAGAAAAACTAAGTCCTATCATAGAGTACAAGGTTTGCATCATTATCAATAAAAGTGTTGTTTTTTTGACATTTCCATTGAAAAATTTAAGGAGTAGATGGTGGATATGAAGTTTGTCGGGTGAAAATGGGGATTTTCCATTTCTAAGTCTTCGTACCATCACAATAAGTGTATCCATAATAGGGATAGCAGCTATAAAAAGTACAGATGTCGGTTGGATATATGGAAGTGCTTTGATAGATAAAATAGCGATAATAAATCCAATAGTAAGTGAGCCACTATCTCCCATAAAAATCTTCGCAGGATTCCAGTTAAATAGCATAAATGCAAGAATAGATGCTATTAAGGTAAGTGATAAACTATAGATAAATGGGTCATTGTAAGTAAAACCAATGATACTAAGTGTTGTAAGTATCACGATACTTACCCCTCCTGCAAGCCCATCAAGCCCATCTACAAGATTAAGAGCATTTGTAAAACCAGCCACTGCAAAAAAAGTAAATGGCAATGCCATCCAATAAAGTTCAAAATCAAATCCAAAAAATCGCCCTAGAGTAGTGATACTAATCCCATCAAAATAGAGTATTAAAACAGCGATAAATATGACGGCAAACTTTATTTTTGGTTTGGTATCGTGTCTATCATCAAGTATCCCTATAAGTAAAATCATCCCTACAGTAAGATAGATAGAAAATCTTTCAAAGAGCAGAAAATCTTGAAAAAGTATATCACTTATAAATAGTGAAAGAATAATCGCAATACCAGCACCTCTTGGTACTATTTTTGTATGAACACTTCGATGATTTTGAATGTCTATGAGTTTTAGTTTTGGAGCTAGTTTGATAAGAATCAAGATAAGGACGGATGTTAAGATAAATACTGAAAGTAATTGTAGAAATAAATTTAAACTCATCGTTATCCTAGGTAGTAAATACTTTTATTTAGGATTGTAGCATTTTGGATATAAAAAGTTACTAAGTGTCGTAATTTTAAATACAAAAATAGGAGAGATGAGAGCTAAAAATCCAAAACCAAAATCTATGGATGAGATTAAAAGTAAATATGGGTGTGAGACTTTGAAAAGTTATCAGCTTAATAAATTGTGGTACAAAAAAAGTGGATAGTATTTTGAATATTTAGTAAATATTTTGATATGATGCCAATTAGTTATAAATGGTTATTTTTGTATTGTAAAGTAGTTAACCAAAGGATTTAAAAGGATGGTGGTCGCAACAGGACTCGAACCTGTGACCACTACCTTGTCGAGGTAGTGCTCTACCAACTGAGCTATGCGACCAAAAGAGTGATAAAAACCCTTACAGAAGTAAACTAATGATACTAAATCTAATTCTATATTCGGGCTGGAAGTATAGCTCATTTAACTTAAATTTTCCAAAAAATCTTATTTTATCTATACACATATTTCTATCAAATAATAGACAAGTTCGTCCATTATTTGATTGTTTGCTTCCCTTTAAATATCCATCCATTTGTAATTCCACCTTCAAGTTCTTGAACATTTTTATAGTGTAGTTGTTCACTTAACATTTGACCAACAACTTTTGTTCTGTTCGCTCGAGCACATACAAGCACGAAAGGTTGATTTTGATCTTTGACAATTTTCGTAAACTTATTCATCCATTGTACTACATTGTAATTACCATTTTCATCAAAAAAAGTCAGTTTATAGCTTCCCTTAATAATCCCTAATTGTTTAAATTCATCTTCTCGTCGAATATCAATTACTGGCACACCATGTTGGATAGCTCTTTCAAGTTTTTCTGTACTTATTGATTTAAAATCAGCCATTAATACTGATGCGAGTATACAGCAATAAAAAATTATTTTTTTCATTTTATTTATTCCTCCTAGAGAGATTGTATAATTCTATTATTATTTTAAAAATGGTGTTCTTTACACTTACATTTATATTCACCTTGGATCACTTTAGCAAAAATATTAAGTTCAATACCATGTTTTATGGCAATATCTTCAATTTTTTTCTTATTCTTCTTAGAAAATGTAAAGAGTACTTCATACTCTTCTCCACTGCATCCAATAGCATTTGGAATCCCTTCAAAAAATTCAAATCCTATTTGATTTAGTTTGCTAAGCCGTTCAAGTTCAAAAAACAATCCATCAGAGATATCTAAGGCACAATGGACAAAAGGAGCTATATCATAGAAAAATTTATCACATAATTTTGGTTTGATAAATTTTGATTTCACATCAACCTTTTCTCCCCTTAAAAGTTTTTCTAAGTCTTCTTTACTTTTCCCTAAACTACCTGTATAACAAACTAAATCATTTTCTTTGGCACCACTTCTATAGATTGGATTTGTAGTAACAGAAATGATTGTAATTGAGATATCAAGCTTAGTATTTGCAATAGTATCTCCACCAATGATTGTGATACCGTATTTGCTCGCAATTTTCTTAAATCCACTTGCAAGTTCATCTAAATCATTGTTGGTAAAATTACTAGGAATAGCTACGCTTAAAAGAGCATATTTCGGTTTTGCATTCATTACAATTGCATCGCTTATATTGACAAGCATTGCTTTCATTGCAATTTGTTTTAAGCTTAACCATTCCCTTTTAAAATGAACATTTTCAAAAAAAGCATCCATGCTATAAACATAATGCTCATTTTTTTTCAGTTTTTCATGGATAACTGCACCATCATCTCCAATAAATTGATTGGAAGCAATTTGTTGTATAAAATAATTTTCTTTATTCATAATTTTATCTTTGTGTCTCTAATTTTATTCGTAGAGTTTGATTAAGGGTTTCGAGTTCTGTGGTTTTTTCTTCTAGATGTTCATTAAGGTTTTTTAATTCAAGTTCTCTATCGATGATATCACTTTTCATGTTTTCAAAACTTTCAAATAAAACATTAAAAATGTAATATTTACTTTTAATGTTACTAGATGTGTCGAAAAGTTCCGTTTCATTGGCAAATTCCTCTATCTCTAAAATTAAAGATTCAACAGGTTCCACAACATTTCTAGCAACTTTTTTTGCGACAATAATAGTGAAGATAAAAATAAACAACAAAAACGAACCGATAACAAGTAAAATATTTTGAATAAATGGATATAACTTATCAAATTCATCTCTAATAATAATTTTCCAATCTGTATTTTTTTGATTGAGGTAAGTAACCCGTAATGTTTTATTTTTTTCAGAAAATTTGATAAGCTGATACTCTTCACCAACTAAAATAGCTTTTGAAGTTGGTGTATTGTTAAAGGGAATCTTTTTTTGTACCATTGAATCATTTAAAGAATTTACAAGATAAATACCATTTTTATCAACTATGCAAACTCGTAGGGAGCTATCTTCACCGACAAGAGTTTTAGTGTAAGTACTAAAATACTCTAATTGAATATTCAAAATATAAATTGTCCCGTTGTATTCAAAAATATACGGGATGTACAATTCATCACTTTTTGGAAATAAATATGGATTGCCTAAAAAACTTTTTTTTGTTTCTAAAAAAGTTGCTAAATCAAAAATTGTAGAATAGTTGAATTTTTTATCAAAGGGGATTTTTTGGTTTGAAAATATTTTTTTAATTTTCCCATTTTTATCCACTAAAATAATAGAAGATATATATTCTCTAAAATTTAAAATATTGTTGTAAATATGTTTCTCTTTTCCTTTTGATTTTACTATTATCTCTTCTGTTGCAGACAATTCACTATAAACGGAAGTGAGTTTGTGGTCTATGCTTTTTAACACTTGTATATGAGATTCTTTTAATAAACTTTCTTTTAAATCTACGATAACATAAAGTAAGAAGAGGGAAAGTAGTAAAGAGGGAATAATCGCAAAAAGTATCAATTTTCTTGTTATATCTTGTTTAAAAGTGAATTTTTTTTGCATATGATTGTCCTTAAATACTTTATCAATGATTTGTATTTGTTCTTTTAAATTGATGTGATTATACTTTATAAATTCTAAATTTCTGAACTTTATTTCGTATTGCTTCACTTTGTAACAAAAAAAAGATTTTATATTTTTTGAATTTATGTTAAACAAATTTTTTAGAATTTTTGTGTTATTATCAACAAAATTTATAATTCAAGGAAATTAGATGAGTATTGCTATACATAAATATGATGTTGTTATAGTTGGTGCTGGACTTGCTGGTTGTGCGGCTGCTAGAGAAGCTAGAGCTGCAGGACTGAGTGTCTGTGTACTTACTAAGCTTCATCCATTAAGAAGTCATAGTGGAGCGGCACAAGGTGGTATAAATGCTGCTTTAAATCCAGAAGATAGTATAGAGCTTCATGAATTTGACACAGTAAAAGGGAGTGATTATTTAGGGGATCAAGATGCTATAAGACTTATGTGCTCTAAAGCTCCTGAGACTATTAGATGGGCTGAAAAAATGGGAGCAGTATTTTCAAGAAACAGTGAAGGGAAAATTGCACAAAGACCATTTGGTGGACAAAGTAAACCAAGAGCTTGTTATGCAAAAGATCGAACTGGTTTAACACTTTTACAAACAATTTATGAACAAGCTCATAGAGATGGTGTTGAATTTAAAGATGAATATTATGTAGCTGATTTGTTATACAAAGATGGAAAAGTAAACGGTGTATTTGCTTATAATTTAGTTGATTCTACACCTATGATTTTTAATGCGAAAGCAATTATGTTTGCAACAGGTGGATATGGAAGAGCATTTAAAATCAATTCAAATGCGCATGCAAACACAGGTGATGCACTTTCGATAGTTGCACGACATGGGCTTCCTCTTGAAGATATGGAGTTTGTACAGTTCCATCCGACAGGAATTGCTGGAAGTGGTGTACTTATTTCTGAAGCAGCAAGAGGTGAGGGTGGTATTTTATATAACTCTTTAGGTGAAAGATTTATGGAAAAATATGCTCCAAATAAGCTAGAGCTTGCAAGTAGAGATGTTGTTTCAAGAGCTATTACTCAAGAGATTTTAGAGGGAAGAGGTTGTGGAGTTGATAAAGACCATGTTCTTATAGATTTAACTCATCTTGGTGAAAAAATCATTATGGAAAGACTACCAGAGCTTAGAGATCTTGCTATTACATTCCTTGGGCAAGATATGATAAAAGAGCCTATTAGTATAGCTGCAACTGCACATTACAGTATGGGTGGGATTCCTGTTGATATCAATGGGCATGTACGAAAAAATACAAAAGAACTGGTTGAAGGTTTCTATGCAGCAGGTGAGTGTGCTTGTGTAAGTGTACATGGAGCAAATAGACTTGGAGCAAATAGTGTTTTAGAAGCTTTATTTTTTGGAAGACATGTTGGAGAAAATATTGTAAAAGATTTAAAAGCAAACAAAATTAAATTTTTAGATGCGAAAAGTAGCGATGCTGAGCCAATTTTAGCAAAAATTGAAAAAGTAAGAACTTCAAATGGAAATGAAAGAGTACCAAGTTTGCGAGAAGAATTACAACAATCGATGACTGAAAATGCAGGGGTATTTAGAACAGAAGAATCACTTCTTGTACAAAAAGAGAAACTTAAAGAGTTAAAACAAAGATTTAACAACATTAGAATTGATGATAAATCAAAAGTATATAATACAGATTTACAAGAAGCTATTGAACTTAGTCATATGCTTGATTTCTCTGCATTTATCGTTGAAGGTGCTATTCTTAGAAAAGAGAGTCGTGGAGCACACTATAGAGAAGAGTACCAAACAAGAGATGATGAAAATTTCTTAAAACACACTATGAGTTATATGGATAAAGATGGAAATCTCACTACTGAATATATGGATGTCGTTTTAGGTCATCATGAATTAGCAGCAAGAACATACTAGGAGTTTATGATGAATAAAGAAACAAAACAATTAACAATTAAAGCTTTTAGATTTAATAAAGAGACTGATTATTTACCATATTATGATACATTTACAATGGATGTTAATAAAGATGAATTAGTTTTAGATGTAATGAATAGAATCAAATGGGAACATGATGGAAGCTTCTCATACAGAAGAAGTTGCCGACATGGGATTTGTGGATCGTGTGCTGTTAAAGTAAATGGAAAAGCAACACTCGCATGTAAAGATAGAGTGCATGATTTAGTCGCTATATTTGGTGAAGAGTTAGTGATTGAACCTCAAGATAAAAAAAGAGCATACAAAGATATGGTTATTGATAAATCAAACTTCTGGGAAAAATATAACTCAGTGCAACCGTATCTTGTAGCAAATATTGATGAACATCCAAAAAGTGAAAATATAGTAACTATCCATGAAAATGAAAAAATAGATGAGGCTGATTATTGTATCCAATGTGGAAGCTGTTTTTATTCGTGTCCAGCAGTTGCTGTTAATAAAGACTTTACAGGACCAGCTGCTCTTGTAAAAGCTTGGAGATTTAATGCGGATGTAAGAGATACTGCGACTATTTCAAGACTTGAAGCATTACAAGAACTTGGAAGTGGAATTTGGGATTGTGTTAAATGTAATGAGTGTGCCGATGCTTGTCCAAAAGAGTTAAGCCCTATTGATAAAATTACAAAACTACACTTACAAACATTTGAAAAAGAGCTCGCAAGAGATAATGTAGCAGTGAGACATGCGGTTGGATTTAAGTGGTCGATTAGAAAACATGGTATCTTAGATGAGGGTGAACTTGTAAGATATAGTGAAGGAAATATTGGAGTTATGAAACATATTCCTGAGGCAATAGCTATGTTTGCAAAAGGAAAAATTGTAATGCCTTGGAATATGCCAAAATCAAAAAATCTTGATGAAATCAAAAAATTAGTTGAATCTTGTTCAACTGCAAAGTTTTAAGGAGTAACGAATGGAAAAATTAAAATATGCACTATATACAGGGTGTACAGCTAGAGAATCGACTCCTGAATTATTAAAATCAACTATGGCAATTGCAAATAAGCTTGGGATTGAACTTGTACTTTTAGATGAAGCTAGTTGTTGTGGAGCTAGTCATTTACAAGATTTCGATGATATGTTATCTTTAGTTTTAAATGCTAGAAATATTTGTTATGCTGAGAAATTGGGACTTACAATGGTAACTATTTGTAATACTTGTCAATTAAATACAAGTATCACAAAAGAGAGACTTGATAGTGATCCTGAACTCAAAGCAAAAGTAAATGCAAAATTAGCTGAAGTTGGATTAGAATATAAAGGGACAAGTGAAGTAAAACACTTTTTATATGCTCTTCAAGATGATTATGGATATGAAAATATTGCATCACAAGTGACAAATCCTATGGAAGATATCAATATCGCTTCATTTTATGGATGTCATAATATTAGACCAAGCCATTTACAACACAAAAATAATGGTGGAGAAAATTCATATAAGCCAGTATCATTAGACAATCTTGTAAAAGCACTTGGTGGAAATGCAGTAGAATATGAATCAAAAAATAAATGTTGTGGATTCCATGTAGAATTACAAAATCCAGTGACAGCTAACAAATTAAGTGCGATTGCTATGTTAGATGCAATTGATAATAATGCAGATATGATGGTAACACCGTGTCCACTTTGTCATTTAAGAATGGATGTACAACAACATAATATCTCAAAACAAGCAGGAAGAGATGTGAATATCCCTGTTTTACATCTTCCACAAATGGTTGGAATTGCTCTTGGTATTAGTGCTAAAGAGTTAGGATTAAATCACAATGTAACTCAAACAGGACTTTCAAAATAGAAAGTTCTAAAAATTACGAAAAGGGGTGGTTCATTTTTTTGAATCACCCCTTTTTTTATTGCCCATTTTAAAAAAGTTATTCTTCTACAATTTCAGCAGGACCTGTTTGGTAAAATGAAAGATAAAATAAAACATATCCAATCTCTAGAGGAGTCCACATAAGATTACTTTTTAGTTCAGCTTCTGTGCTTATTTTTGACACTTCATTATCATATCTTTTAATCACTTCAGAAACTCTACTTTGTACTGTTGTGTACCCAATATCGTAGATAAAATCAGGGAAATAATCTTGATTTGAAGGAACCTTAAGATCAATATTTAAACTAAGTGCTTTTAAAAGCATACCCATTTGTAAAGAATGGTATTCTTTCGTTTCTAACTCACTAATTTTTCGAAATCTATAACCTAATGATTTAAAAGCTTTGAGTTCTGTTTTGATTTCACTCATCACATAAGGACTATCGATTGTTTTATAAAATAATGGTAGTTTTATATCATTAATGTCAAGTGCTTCTGGGTCAAACCTTCTTTTCTTAAGCCAAACATTTCCAAACATTTTTTGAACAGTCGTTCCAAAACCTAATGCCATTCTTCTTTCTCCTACTATTTTTTTATCGCAATAAATGTCGCAAAATTTATCCATTTGAAAATGCAATCAAATTGTTTAAATCCAGCATCTATAATCATTTGTTTATTTTCATCATAACTATAAGGGATAAGTACATTTTCCAATGCTTCCCTTTTTTGAGCTATTTCAAATTCACTATAGCCTTGATTCTTTTTGAAAGTGTAATACTCATCTATAAAATATTTATTTAAAACTTTATCTTCAGTGATAACTTTCTCACTAAATATAAAAATCCCACCATCCTCTAAACTATCAAAAATTTTTTTAATAAGTTCTTCTCTTTTAAGTGGTCTTATAAATTGAAGTGTGTAATTTGCAATGATAAGTTTTGATTTTTGAAGTTCGACATCAAAAAAATCATCTTCTAAAAAAGCAATATCTATTCCAAAAGCTTTGGCTTTATTGGAAGCTCTTTGGAGCATCGCAGAAGAATTATCTATCCCAATAAGTTCTAAATCAACTTTACTATGTTTTGCAAGATAAATAAGTGTTGAAGCCGTCGAGCAACCAAGATCATACACTCTATCATTGCTATTGAGGTATTTTAAACCAAAAGAGGTTGTAAGATGGAGCATCTCCTCATAAAATGGTACCGAACGACTCAGCATATCATCAAAGACACTAGCTACTGATTCATCAAATTCAAATTGTTTTTTTATTTTTTCTTTAAATACTTCATCTTTTTTCATGGGGAGGATTATATCTCAGTTTTGTTTTTTAATTGATTAGATTGTAACAAATTGGCTAAATCTGCATTGATTTAGCCAAAAGATGTAGGTGAAGATTAGAATTTATTATAATCAGCTTTGAGATTATATAGAATCACTTCCATTTTTGCTTGAGCTTCAAGAAGCTCTTTAAGAGAGTCTTTATCTACAATAGTAAGTGATGAGATCCAGTTATATACATTTGGGTACTCTACATACATTATAGGGCTATCAGCTTTTTTATAAATCATAACACTACAAGGTGCAAAGGCACCAGCTTCTGGTCTTGTTTTGGCTACTGTATAGATAACTGGAAGCTTACAAATAGATTCAGAAACAAAAAGGTCAAATGTTTTATCACCAGCTTCTTTAAAGTAGTAGTTGATATCGTTATATCCTGCTTGAACAAATCCTTGCATTTCAATATTTGCTTCAAACTCTTCAATTAAATTATCACTATCTTCTTGCCATTGCCCATCTTTGAGTGTGATGTTCATTTTAGTGATAAGTTCTTTTTCCATTGGAGCAACGCCATAATCAATAGTTTCCCATTTTCCATTTGGAAGTGCTTTTTCTAATAAACTTTTTGTAATTTTTGCAATATTTTGCAAATCTTTATTTGATGTTGGAATACCTGTAATTTTTGACATCGCTTCAAGTGTAAGAGATGAAACATAAAATTTATTTTCCCCTTTTCGTGTGTACATTGACATACTCATAGGTGTTAAAAGACCAATTCTTGGGTAATCCTTTGCAAGATTTTTAACTGATTTACTATGATAAGCTGTAAAAAGATTATACACTTTAAAATCGCTCTGTTTAAATTGCTTCATAAAAGGGGTATTCATATCTCTATTATCAGAGATGTAAAATCCATTGTTTTTAAAAACTTCTTCCACTGCTTTTGGGGTAATTTTTTCATCTTTATTATCAATACTTATGATTTGAATATCATGTGCAAATAATACTGTTGCAATACCCAGTAACAATAATACAATTATTTTTTTCATTTTTTCTCCTTATTTTCGATTCTTATAAAATACAAACATTGTATTCCCATAATCTAAAATATAGCTGAATGTTATATTATATTTTCTTATTTTATAAATAACAAAAATGAGATTAAAAATTATTAACCATTTTTTTGATACAATCCCAAAAAATTTAAAAAGGGATATTATGCTTAAGATTAATGATAATGCTCCAGAGTTTTGTATACCAAATCAAGATGGTGTTGAGATTTGTTTGCGAGATTTAGCTGGAAAATGGATAGTTTTGTATTTTTATCCAAAAGACAATACTCCAGGTTGTACTACAGAAGCTTGTGATTTTTCAAGTGATAATGAACACTTTGAAAATCTTAATGGTGTCATTTTGGGAGTTAGTCCAGATAGTCCAAAATCACATAAAAAATTTATTGATAGTAAAAATCTTGAGATAACACTTCTAAGTGATGAAGAGAAAAAAGTTTGTGAAAGCTATGGTGTTTGGACTGAAAAAATGATGTGTGGTAAAAAATATATGGGTGTTGTAAGAACAACATATATTATTTCGCCAGATGCTAAAATTGCTGCGGTTTGGGATAATGTTAAAGTGAGAAAAACAAAAACTCTCAAAGGTGAGAAGGTAGAAATTTTACATGTTAATGAAGTTAAAGCAAAATTAGAGGAGTTACAAAATGGGTAGAGCTTTTGAATATAGAAAAGCATCAAAATTAAAAAGATGGGGAAATATGTCGAGGGTTTTCCCAAAACTACAAAAAGCTATCACAATAGCTGCAAAAAATGGTGTGCCTGATCCTGATATGAATCCAGCATTGCGGTCTGCTATAAATACGGCTAAAGCACAAAATCTTCCAAAAGATAATATTGAAGCTGCAATTAAAAGAGCAACATCAAAAGATGCCGCAAATCTTGATGAGATAAACTATGAGGGAAAATGGCTTCATGGGGTACTTGTATTTGTAGAAACGGCAACTGATAATGGTACAAGAACAGTTGCCAATGTAAAGTCACTTTTTAATAAAGCAGGTGGGCAAGTTGTTCCAAATGGTTCTTTGGAATTTATGTTCTCAAGAAAAGCAGTTTTTGAATTGAAAGAAAAACCAGCTTCTATGAGCCTTGAGGATTTAGAGATGGAACTGATTGATGGTGGATTAGAGGAGCTTAAAGAGGAAGATGACGGGTCAATTATCTTATATGCTGATTATACAGATTTTGGAAATATGTCTAAAAAACTCGAAGAATTAACTATAGAGTACGAAAAAGGCTCACTTCAAAGAATCCCAACTTCACCTATTGAGATTACTGATGAACAAATGGAGCAACTTTCAGTGCTTCTTGATAAGCTTGAAGATGACGATGATGTTCAAAACATCTATACAAATCTAGCTTAGCAATAAACTTATTTTGTACAAAAAGGCTTAATGCCCTTTTGTATTCATCTCCACTTGTGGAAATGGTATAGTGATACCAACTTCATTGAATTTGAGTTTCACATTTTCAATCGTGTCGAAATTAACATTCCAATAGTCTTCACTTTTTACCCATACTCTTACTATAAGGTTTACAGAACTTTCTGCAAGTTCTTTAACAGCCACAAATGGTAAATCTGGCTCTTTTAAAACCCTTGAGTCACTATTTACAACCTCTAAAATAGAATCTTTAGCTAGTTTAATATTATCACTATAACTGATACTAAAAATCATATCTACTCTTCTCGTTTCTTTTCTTGAATAGTTGATAATATTGCCATTAATAATACTGGCATTTCCTAAAATAATCATTTTATTATCGGGTGTTTTCATAAATGTATGAAAAATATTTATCTCTTCAACAATTCCTGCAACTCCACCAGCTTCAACAAATTCATCAATTTTAATAGGTTGAAAAAGGATAATCATAATTCCACTACTAATATTTGAAAGAGTATCTTTAAAGGCTAAGCCAATAGCCAAACCAACTGCACCCAAAATAGCAATAAATGATGTTGTTTGTACACCAATTTGAGCTAAAGCAGCTAAAGCAACAACGACAAGTAAGATACCATAAATCACACTTGATAAAAATTTTCCTAAGGTTTTATCAAAATTAGGTGTTTTATTTAATCCTTTAATAATTATATCTGTAACAACTCTAGCTAGTTTTTTTCCAACATAGAAAATAATTATGCCAATAAGTATTTTCAATCCATAACCTATCACGACATCCATAGTGATATCCATCCCGTCTCCTTTTTGTATAAATTTGAGTTCACGATAGATTATATATAATTTGGTATGAATATCTTATAATTTTTTCATGAGATGTGTAACTTGTGAGAAATTATCTTTTAATATGGTTTGTAAAAATTGTCAAAAAAACTATTTTACACCTGTGTTTAATAAAAGGGAATTAGTAAAAGATTTTTTTGTTTATAGTTTTTATGATTATGATGTTGTAAAAGAGCTATTAAATTCAAAATATGAGTTTTATGGTGATAGGATTTATACCATTTTAGCTTCACTTTCCTTTTCTAAATTTGCTTTGAATTTTGAATTTCTTGAAGTTATTGATGCAGTTGCTATTGATGATCATACTAGGCATGATTTTTCTCATACAGCTATACTTGTAAAACATTTAAAATCACAATATATAGCACCCAAAACCAATCTATTAAAAGCAAATAATCAAGTAAAATATGCAGGAAAAACTTTAGAATTTAGAAAACAAAATCCAAGAAACTTTAGTTATAGTGGTTCAAAAGAGAGAAATATTATTTTAGTAGATGATATTGTTACGACAGGGACGACTATTTTAGAAGCCAAAAGATGTTTGGAACAAAATGGTTGCAAAGTTTTGTTTGCTCTTACTTTGAGTGATGCAAAAAATTAATAAATTTAATTGCTTATATGTTATCCTTACTAGATGAGAAATACAATAGATAATATTTTTAGCCTTGTAAATTATTGGCAAGAAAAAAGACTTCTTTTAAATGCAATAAATCCAGATTATTATCATAATAAACATATAGTATTATCACTTTTAGGTATAACTCCGCAAGTGGTTTCTCCCACAAATTTAGCAAAAAAAGATATGTGGAATCATCAATTAAAAAGACACAATATGGGTGATGATATACTTCAAAATACAAACAAAATAATTTTAGGGGATAGAGATTTTGCGACAAAAGCGATAGTAAAATATAATAGAACCTATCTATATCTCAGTGATGAATTAAAAAAAGATAGAACTTTAGCACTTATAGCTGCAAAATTTGAAACAGATATATATCCGCACAATGAGCCTATTTTAAAGTTTATGAGTGAGGAGTTTCAAAATGATATTGAGATTTCAGCACTTGCAACTATGAGGAATATTGAAAATTTACAGTATTCTAAAAATCTTCAAAACAATAGATATTTTTTAATTGATATGATAAATCTTATTTATGAAAAAGAGATACGATATAAAGTTTTAAGATATATGAATCCAGAGCTACTCAAAGATAAACGATTTGTAAGTAAACTTGGATGTTTTGATGGGCTTTGTGAGAATTTTAGAGGAGATAGCTCTTTTGTAGCTTATTCTGTCGAAAATGATATAGGAATATTAAAAAAAACAGAACTTTTTGATGAGAAAATAGTCAAAGCAATATTCAATTCAAAAGAGTATCAAAAAGATAAAACTCGTGCTATAGTGATGTTGTTCCGTTATATTGAAAAGTTTAATCACGATTATGAAGAATTGGAGAGTAAGATTAAAGATAAAAAACTTCTTCATAGACTTTTTTGGGAATTGGCACAAGTTGCTAGTGATGAGTTTATCTAGAGAGAAAAGAGTTAAAATATAAAATAAAAGGTTTAAAATTGGTAGCGATTATAGATTATAATATGGGAAACTTGGCATCTGTTTACAATGCTTGCAAATTAATTGATCAAAAAGCAGTAATAGTAAGTAATCCTAATGAGATACGAAAATACGATAGAGTGATACTCCCTGGGGTGGGTGCTTTTGGTGATGCTATGGAGCATTTGAAATCTATTGAAATGGATAAAGCAATTAAAGAGTTCTCTAAAAGTGGAAAACCTATGTTTGGAATTTGTCTTGGGATGCAATTGCTCTTTGATAGTAGTGAAGAGTTTGGAAATCATGAAGGTTTAGGACTTATTGAAGGTAAAGTTGTCGCTTTTGATAAAACTAGAATGGATATGGAAAATCATAAAGTTCCCCATATGGGATGGAATAAAATTTTCAATAAGCCAAATAGTTTATTTGATGATTTAGAAAACCCTTATTTGTATTTTGTCCATTCTTATCATGTTGTAACGAGTGAAAAGTATACAATTGGAACAACACATTATGGATATGATTTTGCAAGTGCAGTTCAAAAAGAGAATATTTATGGACTTCAACCACATCCTGAGAAATCTCACGATAATGGAATAGCGATTTTACGAAATTTTATGAAAGTGTAAGAGAGGGGTGTTGATATGAAAAAAATAGCAATCACGGGGATGAGTGGATTTGTAGGGACAAGCTTAAAAGCGATGTTTATCCAAGAGGGTTATGAAGTTGTAGGAATTAGTAGAAGTGATCTTGGAGATGTTTCAAAATTAACCTCAATTTTAGACAGTACAAGTGTTGTTATTAATCTAGCTGGAGCAAATATTATCGGACGATGGAGTAATGAATACAAAAAACTTCTTTATAGTAGCAGGCTTGATACTACGAGTGCACTTATAAAAGCTATTGAAAAATGTGAAACGAAACCAGAGATTTTAATATCAACTTCAGCAGTTGGAATCTATTCAAATAAGAAAACTTACAATGAAGAGAATATTGAGTATGCGGATGATTTTTTAGGAAAATTATGTCAAGACTGGGAAAATAAAGCACTTGAAGCTGAAAATTTTGGAGTGCGAACTGTGATATTTAGATTTGGGATAGTGATGGGAGATGGTGGAGCATTAGCTAAAATGTTGCTTCCATTTAAACTAGGAGTAGGTGGAACTATTGGTGATGGAAGTCAATCTTTTTCTTTTATTCATATCAAAGATTTGGTAAGTGCTTACAAATTTGCTTTAGATAATCATTTAAAAGGTGCTTACAACTTAACTGTACCATTTCCAACAACCAATAAGGGACTTACAAAAGCTCTTGGAAAAACTTTACATCGCCCTACAATTTTTCCTGTACCAGAATTTGTTTTAAGAGTTATTTTTGGAGAAGGTGCAAAAGTTTTAACAGATGGACAAAGTGTTGTACCAAAAAGGTTAGTTGATGCTGGATTTGAATTTGAGTTTAAAACGATTGAAGAAACAATTGAAGATTTGGTAGGATAAATGTCTCTCATTTCACTCTTATAAAAACAATGATACAATCCTTAATATTTATAGAATGAGGATAAAACGAATGGAAATATTACCAGCGATAGATTTAAAAGATGGAAAAGCGGTGCGGCTTAGCAAGGGGCTTATGGAGAGTGCAAAAATATATAGTGATGAACCTTGGCAAGTTGCGAAAAGATTTGAAGAGCTTGGGAGCAGGTGGATACATATAGTTGACCTTAATGGTGCTTTTGCAGGGGAACCTGCAAATTTGGAGCAGATACGAAAAATAAGAGAAAATTGTAATCTTAAGATGGAACTAGGGGGCGGGATACGAGATGAAGAGACTATTAAAATGTATCTTGCACTTGGTGTTGATAGATTGATTCTTGGTTCAATCGCTGTTAAAAATCCGCAGTTTGTAAAAGATATGGCTTCAAAATATCCAATTGCTGTAGGGATTGATGCTTTAAACGGAATGGTTGCTGTTGAAGGTTGGGCGGAAGTTTCAACTATGAAAGCTACCGATTTGGCTCGTGAATTTGCAAATGCTGGAGTTGAGGCTATTATTTGTACAGATATCTCAAAAGATGGTATGCTTTGTGGGGTAAATGTGGAGTTTACTGAAGAGATTGCACTTGCAAGTGGAGTTGAAACTATAGCAAGCGGTGGAGTAAAAGATATCAATGATATTATCAACTGCAAAGCAAATGGAAATATCGCTGGAGTTATAGTTGGGAAGGCATTTTATGAGGGAACTTTGGATTTAGAAGAGGGATTTAAAGTACTCAATGACTAATAATCTTGTAAATTTTATCATTAAAAAATATCTGAAATATGATAATAAAAATCCATTTATAAGTATCACAGCACTCCTTTCTTTTTTAGGTGTTGCTATTGGGGTGATGGTGTTAATTGTTGCTATGGCAATTATGAATGGTATCTCAAAAGAGTTTCAAGATAAACTTTTTACGATGAATTATCCTCTTAGTATTTATCCAAAGATAGATGATACTGTGAGTAAAGAGTTACTTATTCATCTTGAAAATAAATTTCCAGATATGCTATTTTCTCCATATATTAGTTCTCAAGTGATGATTCAAAAAGATGGAATGATGGGTGGAGGTCTCCTTTTTGGAGTTGATTCACATAAAGAGGCAAAAATCAATAAAATTTATAAAGAAGCAATAAAAAGTAACAAAAATTTTGAAAAATATGATTTGATTTTGGGAGCTGGCATAGAGGAGGAGATTGGACTTTATAAGGGGGATAAGGCTACAGTATTCCTTAGTAGTTTAAATCCAAATGGTGTTAGTATGATGCCAAAGATGAAAAGATTTCATTATGTAGGAAGCTTTAAATCAGGTCTTACAGCTTATGATAATGCTTATATGTTTACCTCTCTTGAAGCACTCCAAACACTTTTACAAAGAGATGAGAATTCTTATGATGGGATACATATTTATTCAAAAGATCCTATGAAAGATATAGAAAAAATAAAACAAGAATTACCAGAATTTGAAGTTGGAGTTATTGGTTGGTGGCAACAAAATGGGAACTTTTTTAGTGCTATGGAGCTTGAAAAACAAGCATTATTTATAGTATTGATGCTTATTATTTTAATCGCTTCACTCAACATCATTAGCTCCCTTTTGATGACTGTTATGAGTAGAAGAAAAGAGATAGCACTTTTACTTTCTATGGGTGCGAGTGCAAATGAAACAAAACAGATTTTTTTCAGGCTTGGGATGGTTATTGGTGTTTCAGGAATAGTTTTTGGAATCGTTTTAGGTTTTTTAGGAATCTTTCTCCTTGGAAACTTTGATATTATTTCACTTCCAGCTGATGTTTATGGAACTTCAAAATTACCAATTGATTTGAGTCTTATTGATTTTTTGATGATAGTTATTGGTTCATTTGTAATCGTGCTGTTATCATCTTATTATCCTGCACATAAATCTACAAAAATAGATGTTCTTGAAGTGCTTAGAAACGAATAAAATCATCGTTTTTTAAGCATTTTTTCTATATAATCTCCAAATTTTTACAGCTAAAAATCAAATTTTAATAACTAGAAACTAAGGGAGAACGAATGCCAAAAAGAGAAGATATCAAAACAATTTTACTTATAGGATCAGGTCCAATTGTGATTGGACAAGCTTGTGAATTTGATTATAGTGGTACTCAAAGTGTAAAAACTTTAAAAGAGTTAGGGTATAGAGTTATCCTTATCAACTCAAATCCAGCGACTATTATGACAGACCCAGAATTTGCAGATAAAACTTACATTGAGCCTATAACTGAAGATGTTATTGCAAAAATTATCGAAATTGAGAAAGTTGATGCAGTTCTTCCAACAATGGGTGGACAAACAGCTCTCAATGTTGCTACAAGTATGTATGATAAGGGGATGTTAAAAGGTATAGAATTCCTTGGTGCTCATCCAGATGCTATCAAAAAAGGGGAAGATAGGCACCTTTTTAATGAAGCGATGATAAAAATTGGGATGGATTTACCTAAAAGTGCAAATGCTTATAGTGTAGAAGAAGCTATTGAAAAGGCAAAAGAGATTGGATTTCCTGTAATTAGCCGAGCTTCGTTTACACTTGCTGGTGGTGGAAGTGGTGTTGCATATAATATGGAAGAGTTTAAAGCACTTGCGGCTGCTGGAATTGAAGCTAGTCCAATTAATGAAATTGAGATTATGGAATCAATGCTCGGTTGGAAAGAATATGAGATGGAAGTTATTAGAGATAAAAAAGATAACTGTATCATTGTATGTTCAATAGAAAATTTTGATCCAATGGGTGTTCATACAGGAGATAGTGTAACAATAGCACCAGCACTTACTTTAACAGATAAAGAATATCAAAATATGAGAAATGCATCTTTTGCTATTCTTAGAGAAATTGGTGTCGATACGGGTGGAAGTAATGTTCAATTTTCAATAGACCCAAAAACAGGGAGAATGATAGTTATTGAGATGAATCCAAGGGTAAGTAGAAGTTCAGCACTTGCTTCAAAAGCGACAGGATATCCTATTGCTAAAGTTGCTACGCTTCTTGCTGTTGGATTTACACTTGATGAGATACAAAATGATATCACAGGAACCACAGCATCGTTTGAACCAGTGATTGACTATATAGTGACAAAAATTCCACGATTTACATTTGAAAAATTTCCTAAAGCTGATAGTACTCTAACGACATCGATGAAATCGGTTGGTGAAGTTATGGCTATGGGGAGAACTTTTAAAGAATCTATACAAAAAGCATTGTGTTCTATGGAAACAGGACTATATGGATTTAATCCAATTATAGCTGATATGGAAACTATTAAAAAAGAGATAAGAAGACCAAATTGCGACAGATTGCAGTATTTAATGCAAGGGATGAGAGAGGGACTTACGAATGAAGAAATTTTTGAGTTATCAAAAATTGACCCTTGGTTTCTCACTCAACTAAGAGAGATTTGTGATATGGAAAATGAGATTAAATCTTTTGGGACTTCATTACTTCAAGATGAGAAAAAATTAAGAGTTGCAAAAACTTTTGGTTTTAGTGATAAAATGATAGCTACACTTATTGATACAACAGAAGATGCTGTTTATAGTGCTCGAAAATCACTTGCTATTGCATTTGAATACAATGAAGTTGATACTTGTGCAGCTGAATTTGAAGCTCTTACACCTTATCTTTACTCAACTACAAATATTACTACACTTCCTAAAAAAGAGGTTGTATCTGATGGACAACCAAAGGTGCTTATAATTGGTGGTGGACCAAATAGAATAGGGCAAGGGATAGAGTTTGATTATTGTTGTGTTCATGCTTCTTTTGCTTTGGCTGAAATGGGAATCAAAACTATTATGTACAATTGTAATCCTGAAACAGTATCTACAGACTATGATACTTCGGATGTTTTATATTTTGAACCAATTGATTTTGAGCATGTAAGAAGTGTTATAGAGCATGAAAATCCAGATGGGATTATTGTCCATTTTGGTGGACAAACTCCACTCAAACTTGCAAATGCTATCCATGATATGGGTGGAAAAATTATTGGTACAACGGCTGAAGTTATTGATCTTGCTGAAGATAGAAAAAAATTCTCTACCTTTGTGGAAAAAGCTGGATTATTACAACCAGACAATGGAACAGCCGTTACACTTGAAGAGGCACTTGATATTGCAGCTAGAGTTGGTTATCCAGTTCTTGTAAGACCTTCATTTGTTCTTGGTGGAAGAGGAATGAAAATAGTTTATAATGAAACTGAGCTTAAACTTTATATGGATGAGGCGGTAAGTGTATCAAATGATGCTCCTGTTTTGGTTGATAAATTTCTTGACCGAGCGATTGAGCTTGATGTGGATTGTATTACTGATGGAAAAGATGTTTATATTGGTGGAATTATGCAACATATCGAAGAAGCTGGAATCCATTCAGGGGACAGTGCTTGTAGTTTACCTCCAATTAGTCTAGACGAAGCTATTTTAAGAGAAGTGGAAGAAAAAACAAGAACTATGGCACTTGAACTTGGTGTAAAAGGTTTAATGAATACTCAATATGCAATTCACCAAGGAAAAATTTATCTAATAGAGGTAAATCCAAGAGCTTCTAGAACAGTTCCTTTTGTAAGTAAAGCAACTGGAATCCCTATGGCAAAAGTGGCTACAAGAGTTATGTGGGGTGAGCCATTACGGGATGCCTTAAATGTCTATGATAAAAATCAAAAAATTGTAGATATCAAAACAAGTTCAAATATCTTAAAACCTATCTTAAAAGGGCATGTTGCTGTTAAAGAGGCAGTATTTCCATTTAATAAATTAAGCGGTGCAGACCTTATCCTTGGACCTGAAATGAAATCAACTGGTGAAGTTATGGGGATTAGCTGTGATTTTGGAAGTTCATTTGCAAAAGCTCAATGTGCTGCAAAAAATCTTCTTCCTGATAATGGTGGAAAAGTATTTGTTTCTTTAGCAAATCTTGATAAATCATTTGCCCCTAAAATTGCATCTGAACTTATTTCACTTGGATTTAGTGTAGTTGCAACTGGTGGAACTTATGATGTTATTGCTGAAGCTGGTGTAGAGTGTGAAAAAGTTTTAAAAGTAAGTGAAGGTCGTCCAAATATTACAGATTCTCTTATGAATAAAGATATAGTGATGGCTATCAACACAAGTGATGGTAAAGAGGTGAGTAAGGAAGATGGTATGACAATAAGAAGAACTGTTCTTAGAATGAATGTTCCTTATGTTACAACTGTTGCTGGTGCAATGGCTTCAATAGAAGCGATAAAATCTCAAAAAGCTAAAACAGCTCTTTATCCAAAATCTATCCAAGATTTTTTAGCTGACTAAATCTTAGAATAATAGTGGAGAAACTAGATGGATAAATGTGAAATCTATCTAGTGCAAACAGATACAACGGTAGGTTTTTTATCAGGAGATAATAAAAAACTTTCCAATATTAAACAAAGACCACAAACTCAAAAAATTCTTCAAGCAATAAATAGTTTTACTACACTTAAAAGTTATGCAAGAATTCCAAATATCCATAAAAAATTGGTACGAAATAGCAAACTGACAACTTTTATCTATCCAAGTGGGAATTCTTTTCGAGTAGTAGATAAAGCTTCAAAACATCATGATTTTATAGAAAAATTTGGAAGTCTCTATTCTACATCTGCAAATGAAACAACAAAGAAATTTGATGTTGATTTTGCATATAATCGTGTTGATATTATAGTATTTAGTCAAAGCGATTTTTATGAAACAAGTGGCTCTTCTATTATCAAATTAACAAATTTTAAAAAGAGAAAAATTCGTTAAATTATTCATCTTTATTTTGTTCACTCTCTTCAATATTTTGCATAATAAGTGAATCGGTTATTTGATTTTTGAATTTTGCATCCTCAAGTTGTTGAATAAGAAACTTATTTTCCTCTTTGAGTGACATATAGTGTGAATAAAGTTGATTAATATCTTTACTAACATAATAAATATTATTACTAAGATATATTTTTGGTATAGACAAAAATAACAGTAAAAAGAAAATTAAACTTATAGCAACAATTGAGCCTCTTGGGGTAAAGATGGTTTTTTTGTTAAGGTTGAATTTATCATCAAGTGTTTTGTTTATTGTTTCAATCAAATTTAAAAATCCTCATTTTTGAACTTCTACTTCTTGGATTCCTTTTTATCTCTTCATTAGTAGGGATAATTGGTTTTTTTGTAAGTATTTTACCTTTTTTATGATTATTTCCACATTCACATCTAAAAACATTTGGTGGACAAATACAACTTTGAGCCCATTTTTTAAAATAATTTTTCACTATTCTATCTTCAAGAGAATGGAATGAAATAATTGCAACAATACATTCTTTCAAATTTTCCTTTTCTAGTGATTGAAATAGTTCTTCTAAAACTCCAAGCTCATTATTAACAGCGATTCTGATTGCTTGAAAAGGAAGAGTAGCAGGATGTAGTTTCCCTTTATGCATATTTTTCTCTAGTAAATTTGAAAGCTCTTTTGCGCTATTAATTGGACGATTCTGGATTATTAAAGAGGCAACTTTTTTATACTCAGCAACTTCACCATACTCTTTAAAAATATGCTCTAATTCTGTTTTACTATAGCTATTAACAATTTCAAATGCAGTAAGTTCTTTATTTGTATCCATTCGCATATCAAGAACTTCACTATGAAATCCAAATCCTCTTTCAGCTTTATCAAGTTGTAAAGAAGATACACCAATATCAGCTAAAATGCCAGATATTTTTTTATTTTCAAAAACATCTGTTACATTTTTGAAATTTGATTTATTAAATAAAATCCTATCGTTGAAATCTAAAAGGCGATTTTTTGAAAAGATGAGTGCTTCGTCATCTTGATCATTACAAATCATTTTTATAAAAGGATTGTTTTCTAAAATACCTAAAGTATGTCCGCCATAGCCTAAAGTACAGTCAACAATGTAACCATCTTTTACATTTTTGAATGCATCTATCACCTCTTTAAATAAAACTGGAATATGAGGTATCTTTTCCAAAAAAGTTCCTTTTCTTTTAACTTGTAAAATTTAGTTATAAAAAACTGATTCAATATAAAAAAATTATATCATTCTATCATAAAAATGTTCAAAAACAATGTAGTAAAGGAACATTAAGTAAACATAAAGCTTTAATAGTATAAAGTTTTACCACAAAAAAATTAAAGGATTACAATATGAACAAAGCTGAATTCATAGATGCTGTTGCTGAAAAAACTGGTTTATCAAAAAAAGATTCTAAACTTGCACTTGATGCTACTTTAGAAACTATTACAGAAGTACTTGCAAAGGGTGATTCAATATCTTTTATAGGTTTCGGAACATTCTCTGTATCAACGAGAGCTGCTAGAACTGCAAGAGTACCAGGTACTGGTGCTGAAGTAAAAGTTCCAGAAACTAAAGTTGCTAAATTTAAAGTTGGGAAAGCTTTAAAAGATTCAGTTAAATAATCTTTTAGTTTCTTACAAGTTTGTCATCGTATAATGGCAAACTTTTTTATTTATATATGCCCGTGTGGAGAAATGGTAAACTCAGTTGATTCAAAATCAACCGCTTCACGGCTTGGCGGTTCGAGTCCGCCCACGGGTACCATT
>CAZHJR010000020.1:0-16058 GCA_964533335.1 uncultured Helicobacter sp.
TCCAGTGATACCACTGTAAAGTGCATCCATCATTTTATTAAAATCCTCTTACCAAATTTTATCTATACTTGAAACTAATATTTTAGTCGGAGTTGTAGCAAACTGTGCAACTGGACCATCAGTGACATATTTAGCTATAGTAGTTGCATCTGTAATAGTTTTACCATCTGCATCAAGTAATGTTATTTTACCACTACTATCAGTCACAAATCTTCCATCTTTCATTTGAATTTGAATACTATTTTTTGTACCATCACTATTCAAAATATATCCGTTGCTATCATAATTCATATATGTCTTATCAACTGTATTATAAAGTGTGTCTTTGTATCCGGTCCCCGCAAGAGCATTCACATAGAGTTCCCCCTCAATATTTTCAACAGTTTGCACTTTATAAGATTTAATAATTTGATTTGCATCAACTGAACCATCTTCCACAATTTTACCAATTAAATTTGCAGAAGTTGCCAGAGCTGAATTGGCATAAGCTGTTTGTAGTGCAGCTAAAGAAGTAGACATATCATAATTTGATTGGATAGTTGACATCTTAAGTTGGCTATCCATTATTGCTGTTGTATCTTGAGGTTTTGTTGGATCTTGTTGTTTCATTTGTTCTAATAAAAGCTTTAAAAAATCATCATTTGTAAGTTTATCATTTGAGATAGCTGTTGTATAACTATTTCCATCAACCCCAACTGCACTATTTACTACTACATCATTTAATGCTGCCATACTCTTTTTCTCCTCTAAATCACTTGTTCGTTGAAAAAATATCCAACAACATTATCTGTATCCATAGCATCTTGGATACGAACTGCAAGCTTTTCATCAATTACTATAATATCACCCGTACCTATAATTCTTGAGTTTACATAGATATCACCACCAGCACCTGCAAGTTTATCAAGAGCAACAATGTCACCCTCTCCAAGACTTAGAAACTTTCGTATATCAATATCTGTACTCCCTAAAAGTACATCAACCGATATTTGTGCATCAACTAAACTACTATAATCTTGCTCTGTAATGTCCATAACTTGATACTTTTTCCTAAATTTAAAGCATTGTACCAAAAAAGTGCTAATTTTTACACAAAAAAAAGTACATTTTGTATAAGTTTTTAAAGAAAAAATCTAAAAGTCTACTAAGAATAAATTAAACTTAAAACAGGTAAAATCCCGAACTTTTTAGAAAACTCTTCTACTAAGAACTCACATATAGCAATTCTTACAAAGGGCTGTAAGGAAACTTACGAATGGCTATAGAGGTTAAAGCCCCTAAAATAATCTGAGTATAAACTCAAAAAGAAGGAAAAAACATGGTTACAATGAAAGATTTATTAGAGTGTGGTGTACATTTCGGTCACCAAACAAGAAGATGGAATCCAAAAATGAAAAAATTTATTTTTGGTGTTAGAAAAAATATCTATATTATAGATTTACAAAAAACATTAAGATATTTCAGATATACATACAATGTAGTAAGAGATGCTGCTGCTAAAGGTGAAACAATGATTTTTGTTGGAACTAAAAAACAAGCTGATGAAGCAGTTAAAGAAGCAGCACTTGCTTGTAATATGCCATATGTAAACCACAGATGGTTAGGTGGAATGTTAACAAACTACCCAACAATCAAAAAATCAATTAGAAAACTTGAAATTATCAAAAAAATGAGAGAAGAAGGACAACTTGACCTTTTAACTAAAAAAGAAGCATTAATGCTTTCAAGAAAAGAAGAGAAATTAGAGGCATACCTTGGTGGTATCAAAGAGATGAAACAACTTCCAGATATGATGTTTGTAATTGATGCAGTAAAAGAAAAAATTGCTATCTTAGAAGCAAGAAGACTTGGAATTAAAGTTATCGCTCCACTTGATACAAACTGTGATCCAGATCTTGTTGATTTCCCAATCCCAGGAAACGATGATGCTATCAGATCAGTACAATTATTCTGTAATGAAATGGCAGCTGCTATGAATGAAGGTAGAAATGCATATTTAGAAAATGCATCTGTTGATGGATCTGCGAGTGATGTTTCTGAAGAAGAGATTGCTGATATGACAACTGAAATCCAAATGGATGCTTCAGAATTTGAGGACAAGGAATAATCATGGCAGGGGCTACTCCACAACTTATCAAAGAATTAAGAGAGATTTCTGGTGCAGGGATGCTTGATTGCAAAAATGCACTTAATGCTTGTGAAGGAAATATTGAAGATTCTGTAAAATGGTTACGGGAACAAGGTCTTTCAAAAGCAGCTAAAAAAAGTGGAAATGTTGCAGCTGAAGGGCTTATCACTATCTTAGTAAATGAGAATAATACAAAAGCAACAATGACTGAGATTAACTCTCAAACAGATTTCGTTGCTAAAAATGACCAATTTATCTCTCTAACTCAAGAAATTACAGCTCATGTTCAAGCTGAAGGTGTATCTGAAACTTCAGAGTTATTAGAAACTACTATCAATGGTTCTAACTTTAGTGAATACCTCAATGGTAAAATTGCTGTTATTGGTGAAAATATCGTTGCTAGAAAAATGGTTACAATTTCATCTGATACAGGTGTAGTAAATGGATATGTACATTTAGGAAAGGTTGGAGTTTTATTAGCTGCAACTTGTGCACCAGAAGCGAAAGAAAAAACTGTTGATATCTTAAAAAAAGTTGCTATGCATGCAGCATCTATGAAACCAACTGTTATCTCTTATAAAGATTTATCAGCTGATTTTATTGAGTCTGAAAATAAAGCTATTATTGCTGATATCGAAAAAGAAAATGAAGAGCTTTACAGATTAAAAAAACCTCTTAAAAACATCCCAGAGTATGTTTCAAGAGTTCAATTAACTGATGAGGCTATCAATGCAGCAAAAGAAAAAATGAGAGCTGAATTAGTTGCTGAAGGGAAACCTGAAAAGATTATTGACAACATCTTAGTTGGTAAAATAGCTAGATGGATTGAAGATAATACACAACTTGATAAAACTCATGCATTACTTTCTCAAACTTATGTTATGGATGACAAACTTACAGTTGAAGAAGCTATCAAAGCTGTTGATGCTTCAATTGAAGTTGTTGAATATATCAGATTTGAGCTTGGTGATGGTATCGAGAAAAAAGAGGAAGATTTTGCAGCTGAAGTAGCAGCTCAAATGGCTAAATAATTTTGACTTTTGTTGTGATTGTTGTATTATGAATATCATAGAAACAAACAATCCAACAGACAAAACTCTTCACAATAAATCCCTTTTGCTTAGTGCAAGGGGGATTTCTCATAATTTTGATTACCCTTTATTTGACAGTATCGATATTGAGCTAAACAAATCTGAAACTATCGCTATTATTGGGTCAAGTGGTTGTGGAAAATCAACACTATTAAATATTCTTTCTTCACTCTTAGTTCCAAACAAAGGGGAAGTTTTTTATGAAAATCACAATATTTTAGAATTTTCACAAAAGAAACTTTTAGAGTTAAGACGAAATATTTTTGGTATTATCTTTCAAGCTCATTATCTATTTCGTGGATTTTCTGCAAAAGAAAATCTCCAAATAGCAGAATTCTTAAGTGGAAATAGAATTGATAATGAACTCATGAAGAGACTCAAAATTGACCATACTCTCCATCAAGGAATTGGTGAACTGAGTGGTGGTCAACAACAAAGACTTTCAATTGCTAGAATTCTTACAAAAAAACCGAAAATTATATTTGCAGATGAACCAACTGGAAATCTTGACAAAACAACTGCAAAAGAGGTTATGGATGTCCTATTTGAATATGTTGCTTATCAAAAAGCTGGTATGATTTTGGTTACACATGAAGATGATTTAGCATTTTTATGTGATAAAGTTTACAAAATAAATGATTTAAACCTAGAAAGAGTTAAATAATGAAAACTATTGCTTTACTTTCAAATACTCCTATAATTAATAAAATTTTTACATTGATTTCAAATAAATTGATGGTTCATTTAAAAATTTATACATCTGCTGACGATGTTACAAAAGATGTAGATTTAATAGTGGTTGATAATAGTTTTTTAGATGAAAATATTATTAGATTAAAATCTTTTTGTGACACATTAGTGTTACTAAAAAATAATAAGTTACAAGAAGATGGTTTTGATTTTATTATTGAAAAACCTTTTTTACCCTCAACACTAAGTGTGAATTTAGAAAAAATTCTTATCAGTGTTGATGAAAAAATAATTGACAAAAAAAATGAAATCGAAACAAAAATTCAGAAGATTTATGCAACAGATGAACCAACAAGTGAAGAGATTACTGATGATTTAGCAAAATTTATAGATAATTTGGTGAATGAAGTTGATGAAGAAAATGCTAATAGCGATGATTTAACTGTTAAAAAAGAGCAATTAGGTCACGGCGGAGTATTAGACAAGGATGAATTATCAAAGCTTTACGATATGATAAATGATGATAAATCAGATAATTATTTAAAAAATGTTCAAAAAGAAGATGATTGGATAGAACTCTCTGATATTATTGATCAAGCAATTGATGATGTTTCAACTTATCAGTTTAAGGACAATCAACCAATAAAACTTATTTTAAATCAATACTCTATTGAAGAGTTAGCACCACTTTTGAAAAAATTAAATCAAAATATTATTGATAAATTGACAGAAGGAAATGAAATTACATTACAATTAAGGTTAGAAAACAATGGATAAAGAGTTGCAAAAAGGGGCTATACTTATAATATCAGGGCCAAGTGGTTGTGGAAAGAGTTCTTTACTTAAAAAATTTTATGAAAATTTTTCAAATTACTATTTTTCAATTTCAACAACTACAAGACAACCACGAACAGGTGAAGTACATGGAGTTGATTATTTTTTTGCGACAAAAGAGGAATTTGAAAAAGACATAGAAGAAAACAATTTTTTAGAATATGCAAATGTTCATAATAATTATTACGGAACATCTTTAAAGCCTATAGCAAAAGCCTTAGAAGAAGGAAAATTAGTTATTTTTGATATTGATATACAAGGACATGAGTTAGTTAGAGCAAAACTCAACAATATCACAACATCAGTTTTTATAACAACTCCAACACTTGCAGAACTTGAAAATAGATTACATAAACGAGATACAGACCATCTAGAAATCATACAAAATAGACTTAATAATGCAAAATTGGAGATTTATAGTCTTGATAAATATGATTATTTGATTCTTAATGATGATTTAGAAGAGGCTAGTAAGAAGCTTATAGCACTTGGAAATGTCGCTATGATAAAATCATCACTTTTTGAAAAAGAAAAAATTATAAAACTATGGATGGGGGAGAAGAATTAAAAACTAGAGTTTATCTAGTTTTTACACTATCAGTAGAGTCCTGTAAGAGTAGAGCTATCTTATTCTATCTCTTCAATAGCTACAGCTTTTCCAAAATGCCATCCTTGTGCATAAGTTATACCCAAAGATTTAATTTTTTCATAAATACTCTCTTTACTTACAAATTCAGCGACAGTCTCAACACCTGTTCGTTTTGCATAACTAGCAATTGTATCAACGATAATCTCTTGATTGATATCAGTATCGACACTTTTTATAAGTGAACCATCAATTTTTACAAAATCAACTTTCAATGCTTCGAGCATATTAAAATTTGAATATCCCGCTCCAAAATCATCAACCCCAACCTTACAACCATAAGCATGTACGGTATCAATAAATTTTCTTACTATTTCAAAATCTTCTATCTCTTCTGTTTCAAGTAGCTCAAAATGTAAAAATTCACCCAACTCTTGATGTTCATCTAAAAGTTTTACAATATATTCTAATGTGTCTTTATTTCTTATATCATCAAAAGAGAGATTAACTGATACAATCATCTTCTTTAATTTTATAAAGTCTAAACACTCATGCAACATAAGTTTTAAAATTTTTGATGATAATTTTGCTTTTTTAGCAATTGGTAAAAATTTAAATGGTGGGATAACATCTCCATTGTCTTCAATATATCTTATCAAAGCCTCAAATTTATAAACACTTTGTGTATCAGATTTTACTATTGGTTGAAAAAATGCTTTAAAATGCCCATCAAATAGACCATCTTTCAGTTTTTTTACCCAAGATAAATTCTCTTCAAAATTCTTTTGTGTATCATGGATAGTTTCATCATATTGCATCACTTGAATAAATTTCTTTTTAGCCATATTTAAAACTCGTTGTGCATTTTCAAAAGTTCTATTATTAGATGATTTTGCAATTCCTACCGTTATTCCAATATTAATATTGCTCCCATTATCAAAAGAAACCCCTGTTGTATCTAATTTATGAATAAAATCGATACATTCAAGCCTTAACTCATCTTGTGTCATTTCAGTATTTTTCACATTTATAACAAACTTATCAGCACCAACTCTATAGAGGTCATATGCTGGTTTTGGAAAATATTCTTGTAAAATTGTTTTAAATTGAATTAGCAACTTATCACCATTTTCTTCACCATAGAGTTCGTTGATAATAGAAAAATCATCAATATCCATAAGTGCAACAATTGAAGATTTTACCTGTTTTAGCTCTTTAATCAATGCATTTCTATTTGAAAGATGTGTTAAATTATCTCTATACAAATCTTGCAATTCATGATACAAAAGAGACTGCTTCATAACACTAAATAATTTTTTGATATCTATTGGTTTAAGTACATATTTATCGATACCAAGCTCAATTGCTTCTAGCAAATAAGATGAATTTGAAAATGCTGTTGCTACAATAATTGGAATATTCGGATTTATCTCTTTAATTTTTCTTGCCATTTCAAGACCATTGAGCTCTGGCATATTAACATCTGTAACAATCAAATCTATCTCATCTTGATATTTGCAAAATGTGTCAAAACCAATTTTTCCATTTTCAGCTAGATAAACATGTTTAGTAAATTGCTTAATTACTTCACCAGTAACATTTCTTAAATCATCTTCATCTTCACAATATAAAACAGTAATATCTTTTAAATTTACAGCATTTGTATTCATTTCATAAAGTCTTTCGTTTTAGGGAATACCCTTTAATTTTAATTAGTTATAATATCCTAAAATTATAAAAGAGAAAATTAATTTGAATAAAAAGATAAAAATTATTAATGTAGGTGGGACTTTTAATAAACTCTACAAACCAACTACGGGAGAACTTATAGTTCCAAAAGATGACAGTGCTATTTTAAATATTCTACAAGAAACTTTTAAAATAAATCAACTTCCAAAAGTGGAAGGTCTTATCTATAAAGATAGTTTAGAGATGGATAAAAATGATAGAAAAACTCTTTTACAAACACTCCATGCTTCAAAGGAAAATAAGATTGTTATTGTTCATGGTACAGATACTATGAAAAAATCAGCAAAAGTTTTAGCAAAATTTATTAAAGATAAAACTATTGTTTTTGTAGGGGCTATGAAACCTTACAGTTATGAAAAAACTGAAAGCTCTTTTTCCCTTGGTATGGCTTTAGGTTTTTTAAAAAGCGGTCAGAAAAAAGGGATATTTATCTGTATGAATGGACTCATTAGAAAACACAATAAAATAAAAAAAGATTATAAAAAAGGTGTATTTGTATGTCAATAGTTAAGTGTAGCCATTGTCAATTAGAATTTGATGAAAGTGTAATGATACAAGAAGATGAAAATCCCTCATTGCATTTCTGCTGCAATGGTTGTCAAGGTGTATATCATATACTGCAAGATGACGGTCTTACTAGTTTTTATGATAAGCTAGGGAAGCATACACTCTCACAACCACTTGCACTTGGTAAGGAAAGTTCCACTTTTGATATGGATAGTTTCAAACAACGATATGTCAAAAAAACATCAGAAGGGTTTAGCAGGGTTGATTTGATTATTGAAGGGATCCATTGTGCCGCTTGTATTTGGCTTAATGAAAAGATTTTAGATGAAACAGATGGTGTTGTTGAAGCTAAAATAAATTTTACCAACAATAAAGCAAAAATTGTTTGGGATGAAGATGTTATTGCACTCTCACAAATCATTGATAAAATCAGAAGCATTGGTTACAATGCCTATCCTTACGAAAAAACTGATACTGACAAAAAATCAATCAAAAACAATCGAGATTATTTTTTAAGAATGAGTGTTGCTATTTTTGCATCTATGAATATTATGATGATTGGTGTTGCAAAATATGCTGGATTTTTTAGTGGAATGAGTGAAAGCATGACCCAAATGGTTCACTTTGCTGAATGGCTTTTTGCAACACCTGTTCTTTTTTATAGTGGTTGGATATTTTTTAGAGGTGCCTATTTTGGTCTTAGAAATAAAATCATCAACATGGATTTTTTAGTTATTACAGGGGCTAGTTTAACCTATATTTATTCGTTGTATGTCCTTTTTGGCGGGGTTGGGAATAGTTATTTTGATAGTGTTGCTATGATTCTTACTTTTGTTTTAGTAGGAAAATATCTTGAAGTTTTAGGGAAGAAGAGTGCTATTGATACAATGGATAAAATCAAATCCTACATCCCACTAGAAGCTACAATTATAGAAGATGATGGGAAAAAAATCATTCCCCTTGATGCTATAAAAGTTGGAGATATTATAGAGGTTAAAAATGGTGAAAAAGCCTCTGTTGATGGGGAAGTTATCAGTGGAGAAAGCTCTTTTGATGAGAGTAGCATTAGTGGAGAATCTTTGCCTGTTGGCAAAAATATTGGTTCAAAAATATTTAGTGGTACAATCAATTTAGATAGAGTGATACGATACAAAGCGACAAAAGATTATGCAAATTCAACACTCAATCATATTGTAGAACTGCTTGAAGATTCTCTTAATTCAAAACCAAAAATTGAAGAGATGACAAATAATCTTTCAAAATATTTTTCAATTGTCGTTTTAGTTCTTTCAGCTATTACATTTATTAGTTGGTACATTATGGGATTTAGTTTTGAAAAAGCACTCATTATTACTATTTCCGTAATAGTCATAGCTTGTCCATGTGCTTTAGCACTAGCAACTCCAATTGCTAGTCTTGTAGGGATAAGCTGGCTTGGGAAAGAAGGGATACTTTTCAAAGAAGCAAAATTTATAGAAACTTTTGCAAAAGCTACAACAGTAGTCTTTGATAAAACAGGGACTTTAACGTATGGAAAACTTAAAGTTATTTCACATCAAATAAACCTTTCAAATGACGAGCTCAATCTCCTTTATAGTTTAGTAGATAGTTCAACTCATCCAATTAGTAAAGCTGTTAAATCCTTTTTAATGGATAATTATCCTACTCTAACACACCTAGATCTTCTTCATATTGAACAAATTCCTGCTATTGGTGTAAGTGCTCTGTATGGAGATAAAAAGTTATTTGGAGGGAAAGCCGATGACACACAACTTTATACAAGCTATGTTTTTAAACTCGATGAAAAAATTTTGGCAACATTTTTTCTTGAAGATGAACTTCGAACTGATGCAAGAAAAACTATAGAGTATCTTCAAAAAAACAATATTGAGACGATTATATGTAGTGGAGATAACGATAAAGTGGTTCAAAACTTAGCTGATAATTTAGGTATCAAAAATTATTATTCAGGAATGACTCCTCAAGAAAAAGCAAACCTTATAACAACTTTGAGGGAAGAAGGGAAAGTAGTAGTAATGGTTGGAGATGGGATTAATGATTCTTTAGCACTCAGCCGTGCTGATGTATCAATAGCAATGGGAAATGGTGCAGATATCGCCTTGGCTGTAAGTGATGTAGTTATTTTAAATGATAAATTAGAGGGTATTATGAAGAGCTTTTATATAAGCAAACGAACTTTCTCATTTATTAAACAAAATCTTTCCATATCACTAATTTACAATCTTATAACTCTACCGATAGCTATTTTTGGTTATGTTATACCACTTATTGCTGCACTTTCTATGAGTTTAAGTTCCCTTTTGGTTGTTGGAAATAGTATGAGAATAAAAGAAAAATCGATAAAATAATAGGAGGAAAATAGATATGAATGATAGTATCTTATGGTTGGAGTTAGTTATTGGGGTTATTGTTAGTTTTTCACTTTTAGGAATTTTTATTTGGGCTGTAAAGCAAGGGCAGTTTGATGATGGAGAAAAAATGATGAATGGGCTTTTGTTTGATTCAACACAAGATTTGCAAGATGCAATTAAAAAAGAAGAAAAGATAAAAGAATTGAAAAAAAATAAGGCAAAATCAACAACTTCACCAAAAGAATAGAAGATCTTATTGCTTTTTTATAAAGTTACAAAAAGTTTACATATTTTTTAAGTATTAAAACTATAAGATTTCTATAAATTAATGTGATTAATTATCTATATTTTAAGGAAATACAATGTCTCATAGCACCTTTTTAAAAGTCTTACCCCTTATTTTTATTACTTTTTTTGCAATTGTTGTCTCAATTTTTTATAATCAACATAATGCAACTGTACTTACTGAATCAAATAAACAAATTGAGATGATTTTAAAAACGAATAAAGCTTTACATGCTTATGTTGAAAATATTCAAAAACCTGTTATTTATAATTTACAAGGGGAAGGAAAACTCTATGAAGATTTTTTTGACCCTAAAATCCTTTCGTTTACCTATATTGCAAGAAATATCCATGAACAATATGCAAAAAGAGAAATTACAAATGGGCATATACCTTATAGTTACAAACTAGCTACAACAAATCCAAGAAATCCAATTAATAAAGCAACTCCATTTGAAGAGGGGATACTAAAGAGATTTCAAAGTAAAGAGATAAAAGATTATGCAACATTTATCACTGAAAATAATGAAAAGTATTACTATAAAGCGATGCCAATAGATCCAAATAAAGAATCGTGTATGAAATGCCACAGTACCCCAGATATTGCTCCAAAAGAGTTGATTGCATTATATGGTTCAACAGCAGCTTTTGGTGAAAAAGTGGGTGAAGTTCGAGCAATGATCTCTTTAAAAATACCAGTCTCTTCAATTATCAACAATTCGTTACAAGAATTTTACATCAGTATATTAGTTGTTGGGGTATTGTTTCTTTTATTTTATATTATTCTTGTTGCCCTACTTCAAAAAGATGCTAGATTGCAAAAAACATTGGCAGAATTAGAAGAAAGTAATCTCTTGCTCTCAAAAAGTATAGAAGAGGTACATGAAAAAAGTGAGCAGTTGCATATCAAAGATACACTTTTAGCCGAACAATCAAAAATGTCAGCTTTGGGTGAAATGATGAGCAATGTTGCTCACCAATGGAGACAGCCACTTTCTGTAATTTCATCTGCTGCTACAGGATTACAAGTACAAAAAGAGTTTAATACATTAACAGATGAAAAATTTGAAGCATCTTGTGAGCTTATTAATAAAAATACACAATATCTTTCAAACATTATTGAAAATTTTGCACATTATATTGATAATAATAACACGAAACAATATTTTAATCTAAAAGATATGATAAATAATTTTTTAGATATTGTAAATCCAGAGGTCAATGAACACCAATTACATATTATTTTAGAGTTGGAAGAAGAGATTCAACTCAATAGTTTTCCAAGTGAATTACTGCAATGTTTTGTAAATATATTTAATAATTCAAAAGAGGCTTTTGAAGGACAAAATATTGATACAAAATATATCTTTATTGCTGCATTTAGAAAAGATGATAAAACTTCTATTATTTTTAAAGATAATGCTGGTGGGATACCAAATGAGATTTTACCAAAAATATTTGAGCCATATTTCACAACAAAACATAAATCACAAGGAAAAGGATTGGGACTTCATTTGGTTTATAAATTAGTAAAAGAAACGATGGAAGGTGATATTTCAGCTCAAAATCTCAATTTTACTTACAATGGTGAAGATTTTTATGGAGCAGAGTTTATCATTATCCTTTAAATAGTTCATTAATTAGTAATATCTTTTTGTCTAAGTGTATATTTTCTTTTTAGAACGATATAAAAAAAGCCTAGCTAAAAATAGCTAGGCTCTTAGATTTTAGTTTAACTAAAATTATTTTCCAACACCTGTTGAAGATAATTCAGCATCACTATATTTTGCAACTTGACCTTTCATAACACCAGCCATAGCTCCACCATAAGTTCCATTTTTATATCCGATTAATGCTTTAGAAACATCACCTTTTGACATATCAGCAACGATTTTTGATTTTCCTAATGCTGCTTTTTCCCAGTTTTGCCCATGGCAACCTTTACAAGCACCTACATTCACTGCACCAAATGCAGCAATACCACATACTAATGTTCCTAAAATAATTTTGTTCATTTTTGTTCTCCTGTTTTTTATTTTGTCTGCAAATGTTACAACTTCTTAACTTTAACTATACTTAGTGTAAAATTCGCACATGAGAGAAACTGTTTTAATGATGCAAGATATAACTTTTGGTTACACAAAAAAAAAATTAATTTATAATAATTTTAACCTTCAAATTCACAGAGGTGAAATTAAAAGTATCGTAGGAAGTAGTGGAAGTGGTAAAAGTACACTCTTTGAACTCATTTCTCATAATCTCAAACCGCTGAGTGGCACAATAACGAGTAAAAAAATAAGCTCAATCTATCAAGACCCATATAGCTCTTTTCATCCAACTTATTCTATTCTTGAACAGATTAAAGATGTAACAGATACTCTTGATGAACTAGATTTTTTACTTGAAAAATTCTCACTAGAATTTTCATTATTAGAGAAAAAACCACACCAGCTTAGTGGTGGGCAACTTCAAAGGTGTAGTATCATACGAGCTATCTTAATGAAGCCAGATTTACTTTTAGCCGATGAGCCTACAAGTGCATTGGATAATATCATAGCACTTGATGTGATGAAAGTTTTAATCACTTTTACAAATAGATTTGGGATACTTATTATTACACACGATGAAGATTTGGCAAGGTGGTGTAGTGATGAGATCATCAATATAGAAAATAATACAATAAAATACAAGGGATAAGATGGAGATACTTTTTATACTCAAAAAAATCATAGCAAGTTTACTAATGCCGTTTTCGATTGGTTTATTTATTTTTGCTTTTGGGCTTTTTTATCTTTTTAAGAGAAAAATTCAAAAAGCAAAAGTTTTTTTAACAATTGCAATTCTTTGGATGATGATTATTTCTCATGGTGCATTTGCTAATTTTTTACTTAGTTCTTTAGAAGAAGAATACAAACCACTGGGGAAAATCCCAAGAGATACAAAGTTTATCGTTTTTCTTGGCGGAGATATGGAAGATAGAGGTTGGGAAGTATTAAGACTCTATCATGAGATTGATGGAGCAAAAATTATCATTTCTGGCTATGAAGGGAGAGGAACCACACCTGAAGCAATACGAACAGCACATATCTTAGAATCTATAGGGATAGACAAAAAAGATATGTTTATCTATCCAAAACCAAAAGATACCAAAGAGGAAGCAAGAAATATCAAAGAGATTTTAAAACGACAAAAATTTATCCTAGTAACCTCAGCCTATCATATGAAAAGGGCAATGATGATTTTTGAACAAGAAGGGCTTAAGCCAGCACCAGCACCAACTGATTATTTGATAAAAGAGAGCGACAGTGTACTTTCACTTCCAGATGGCTATAGTTTAAATAAAACAGAGAAAGCTTGGCATGAGTATATAGGTATCATTTGGCTTAAAATAGTTAACTTTTTAGTTGAATAATGCTAAACTACCTACACAATTAACAAAATCGAGGAAAATATATGACAAAATGTGGATATGTGGCTACCATTGGAAGACCGAATGCTGGTAAAAGTTCACTTTTAAACTGGCTAGTTGGTGAAAAAATAAATATGGTATCTCATAAAGCAAATGCCACAAGAAAAAGATCAAATACAATAGTGATGCATGGGGATGACCAAATCATTTTTGTTGATACTCCAGGGCTTCACCATCAAGAGAAACTTATCAATCAATTTATGCTTGAAGAGGCTTTAAAAGCTATTGGTGAATGTGATTTGATATTATTTCTAGCTCCTGTGACTGATAAAATAGTTCATTATGAAAAATTTTTAGAAGAGAACAAAAAAAATACTCCCCACCTTTTACTTCTTACAAAAACAGATTTTGTGACAAATGAAGAGATTGCAAATAAAATTGCTGAATATGAAAAATTTAAAGATAGCTATAAAGCGATTATCCCAATTTCTATAAAAAAAGGGAAAAAACAAGCAAATCTTTTAGATGAAGTAGTTAAATATCTTCCTGCAGGTCCTTATCTATTTGATACAGAAATTTTGACAACTACAAATCTAAGAGATATCTATAGAGAATTTATAAGGGAATCAGTTTTTGAAAATATTAGTGATGAGATCCCTTATGAAGCTGACGTCATTATGAATAAAGTGGAAGAGAAACCAAATGTAGAGGTTATCAAAGCAACTATCATTGTTGAAAAACAAACTCAAAAAGGGATGATAATCGGAGAGGGTGGAGTTGCAATTAAACGAATTGGACTTAATGCTAGAAAAAAAATAGAAAAACTTATAGGTAAGAAAGTTTACCTTGAACTTTTTGTTTCGGTTAAAAAAGGTTGGAGCAAAAATAAAGAGGGTCTTAAAGAGTTAGGATACGATTTCTGATGAAATCTCTAACTTCCATAGGGATCTATTAAAGTATCGCTATGAAGTTGTTTGGTAGTTCTACTTTACAACTTATACCATTTTCAAATATCACTCACATTACAAAAAAAGTTACCGAACCTATCTTAGAAAAATATCTTCAATCGTTTCTTCAAACAATACTTATTCAAGCAAATCTAACAATAACAAAAGATTCAAAAGTTGTTTATCGTTTTATTGAAAAATCAAATCATTATGAGATATATCTTTTCGAAAGTAGAAATAAAAAGGCTATTTTAGAATTTCAACTTTTTGAAAACTATCAAAACAATGAAAAAAGTTTCAAGGGAAAATACCAACTTTTTATAACGAAAAGCTTTTGCAGCCTCTATTTTGATGGACAATTTGTATCAGCTTTTGAAAATAAAAACTATGCAACAAGTGATATTATAAAATTTGTCCAATTTAACCATAAAATAGCGATTACTGATGCAATACAAATCAGTGATAATGAACTTAACATTCTCAAACTCAATATTAAAAATTTAAAACCGCTTCCTTATTTTCACCCTACAACCTCTTATGAGGGAGCCTATTTCTTAATCTATTTGTTTCTTATTATCCTATCTTCATTTTATTTTTATACTACAAACTACAACACCAAAACTACAAATCTTTCTCCCAACATAAGTAAGGAACAACCCTATAAAAATCAAAAAATTGCTACTAAAATCACACAATTTATCAAAAATCTTAATAGTAAAAATATTAAACTTGAAGCTCTTACCTATGATACAAAACTAGTTGCAAAGATACAGTCAAATCATCACAATCTCTACAACTTTTTGGCACTTTACAAAAAAGATATGAAAATAATCAAATTAGAAAAAATAGATGACCATCTCATAATTGCAGAGGTTGAAATTGAACTTTAATCACATTTTTAATCAACTTACAAAATTGCAAAAAATTGAACTTTATCTTATTCCAATACTTGTCATTTTTTTTATTTTCTCAAATGATTTATTGTTTTTTTCAACAAAACCAACAATAAATACTCTTCAAACCTCCCAAAATACAAATATAAAACCACATAAAATTGAAATAATCACATACTATGAACAATTAGCAAAACTATCAAATGTGAAGATATGTACATTAAAATTTGATAAACACAACACTCTCATTGCAAAATTTGGAGGGGAAGCAACTGCTATACTCACTTTTTTGCAAGAATTGGAAAAAAGTGATGAGATTATCTCTTTGCATTTTCATCAAAAAGATTTCAATATTGCAGTTGAAGGGGTGTTTTTAATAAAAACTTTTCATAACAAAATTCCAACTATAACGGCTCTTGAGAATGTGAAAAATCCATTTTTAAACTCTATTGCAACTAGGCCTATTGTATCTAAGAATCTTCTCCCTACCATACAAGTTGATAAACAAAAAACAACTCCAACAATAAAATCAAATGAAAATAGAGAAAAAAATTTGCCATCTGTAGA
>CAZHJR010000020.1:16158-18343 GCA_964533335.1 uncultured Helicobacter sp.
GATATCTCAAACCAAACCATACAATTTCAAAAAAATGGGAAACTTGCAATAATGGAGATGTTTGATGCTCACTGATTTAGATTTATACACAATTGATTATGAACTCATAGATAGATTCAGTATCGAAGTTTTAATAAAACACAACATTATACCAATCAAAGAGTATGATATTTTTATCCTTATTGCTTCACCTGCAGATACTCAAGATAGTAGTGTTTTAGAGGAGTTATTTCATAAACCTATCAAATTCATCCTTATTCCCCAAAATGTGCTTGATTTTGAAATATTCCACTTTAGTTATAAATATCAACTTTTTAAAAAAGGGCAAAAAGCACTTTTAAACAAAGATGATTTTAATATTCATGAATCATATATCGCACACTTTTTAGAGGAATTGTTTACTATTGCAATCTCTTTGAAAAGTAGTGATATCCATATTGAATCATTAAAAAATGCTCTTATCGTCAGACTTAGAATAGATGGTATTTTAATCCAATTTTTTCGCTTTGAAGTTGAACTGTACCCTATTGTAAGCTCATCTTTAAAATTATTTTCAAAACTTGATATATCACAAAAGCGATTACCACAAAATGGAAGATTTTCAAAATCAATTCAAGACAATGATTATGATTTTCGTATCTCGATTTTACCAACAATCACTGGAGAATCGATTGTTATTAGAATTTTAGATAATCAAAAAGCTTTTTTAGGACTCCAAAATATCGGTTTTTGTGAGGATGTTTACAAATCTATCAAAAAAAATATTAACTTTTCACAAGGGATGATTTTAATTACAGGGGCAACTGGAAGTGGAAAAACAACTACAATGTACTCTATTCTCAACGAACTTGATAAAAAAAAGAAAAAGATTATCACTATAGAGGACCCAATCGAATACAATATCGATGGAGTGATGCAAGTCCCTATCAATGAGGAGATTGGACTTACTTATGAAATAGTGCTTAAAAATATCCTAAGACAAGATCCAGATGTGATTATGATTGGGGAAATCAGAGATGAAAATGCTCTTAAAATTGCTATTCAAGCTTCCCTTACAGGTCATTTGGTAATAGCAACACTCCATACAAATGATGCAATGAAAACACTTAATCGACTTCTTGATTTAGGGGCAAAGCCTTATTTGATTGCTTCTGTTTTGAGACTTATTATTTCGCAAAAACTTATACGAGTTCTTTGTAACAATTGTAAGAAAAAAGTGGTTATCGATACTCTTACTTGCTATGAAAATGTTGGTTGTCCAAAATGCAACTTAAGTGGTTATATAGGTAGAACAATTGTTACTGAACATTTTGAATTTGATGAAACCATCTCTAAAATGGTCTATGAAAAACTAGATCTTAGCGAAATTTTATCCTATGCAAACTACAAATCTCTCAATGAGAATGCTTATGGTAAAGTTCTTGATGGAACAACCTCTTTAAATGAATACAACCTCCATGAAATATAAAATAACCTTCCAAGAAAATGGAAAAATAAAATCAAAAATCTCTCCCTCAATAGAAGATGGAAAAAATATTATATCTATACAACCACTAGAATCAACTCCATTTGAATTCAATCTTCTAAACAATAAAAAAGAAGATGAGATTGTTTTCTTATTTTATGAAATTAGTATGATGTTATCTTCAAAACTTCCCATCAAAGATATTATTGAGATACTTTTAAAATCACACAAACAAGGATTCAAAAAAGAGGTTTTAGAAACTATCAACAAAAGCCTTCAAGATGGTCAGCCAATCTATAAATCACTCCAAAAATATGAAAAAAAGCTTGGTTATCTTCCCATTTTATTTTTTAAACTTGGTGAACAAAATAGTAATCTTACCACAGCTCTTTCTTCCCTTTATGAGCTTTTGAGTGAAAATCAAAATATTACAAATAAAATTAAAAAATCACTCCAATATCCACTTATTTTACTTATCTCTTTTATAATCTCTTTGGTTTTTATCTTCATTTTTGTTGTACCAAAATTTGAGTATATTTTTGTGGAATTTGGAGACAAACTACCACTGAGTACCACGATATTGCTTTTTGTTAAAAATATCTTTTTTGAACATTATCTTTTTGTATTTGGCATCATAGTTGCAACCTTTTCTCTATTCTACTTTTTATTTCAAAAATACAAATATTTTTTTCATAAAATGATATTTTTCGGGGTTCCATA
>CAZHJR010000020.1:18443-23865 GCA_964533335.1 uncultured Helicobacter sp.
TCCTTTGGCTTGTCCTTGCTATTATGACTCCTATATGGGAGATGGGCAACTTTATAAAATAGTTTGCTATAATCTAAGATATCAAATACAATTTATATGGATGAATAATGGAAAATGCAGTTAAACAAATACTAGAACATATCGGGGAAGACACTACAAGAGAAGGGCTGATTGATACACCAAGAAGAGTACGAAAAGCTTGGGAATTTATGTGCGGTGGATACAATCAAAATGCTTATGAAATCATCAATCAAGCTCTTTTTACAACTACAAATGATGAGATGGTGGTAGTAAAAGATATAGAATTTTACAGTATGTGTGAACATCATATGCTTCCAATTATTGGAAAAGTACATGTTGCTTATATCCCTGATGGAAAAGTTGTGGGACTTTCAAAAATCCCACGAGTTGTTGATGTATTTGCAAGACGACTACAAATTCAAGAACAATTAACTGAACAAATCTGCGATGCTATCAATGAAGCAATTAAGCCTAAAGGGGTAGCTGTTGTCGTTGATGCAAGACATATGTGCATGGAGATGAGAGGAGTTGAAAAAATATGCTCAACTACAGTTACTTCAGCTCTTAGAGGATTATTTAAAAAAGATAAAAAAACGAAAGATGAGTTTTTATCTATTATTTCATCTTCTTTTCATAAGTAGTGATTTTTGAGATGAGATAGATGTTGATTACTACCTAAAATAGATAATTGTAAATCAGATTTTATTAATTCATTTACAAAAAAAATAGATTACCAAATAGATTCGGTTCTAAAAAAGAGATTAGGAAAACAAAATGGAAAAAAAATTACACCTTGTAAGCCTTGGTTGTACAAAAAACTTGATAGATAGTGAAGTGATGTTGGGTCGGCTTAAAGATTATACTATCACAGATGAACCTAGTGAAGCTGATTTGCTTATAGTAAATACTTGCGGATTTATAGAGAGTGCGAAAGAGGAATCTTTAAACACAATTTTTAATCTTCACGACATGCGAAAAGAAAGCTCAGTACTTGTGATGGCTGGATGTTTATCACAACGATACAAAGATGAATTACAAAGTGAACTTGTGGAGGTTGATATCTTTACAGGTGTAGGGGATTATGATGTGATTGATAAGCTTGTAGAAGAGAAAAGAAGTCAATTTTCTCCAAAAGTATTTTTGGCAGATGAAACACTTGATAGGGTAATTACAGGTTCAAACTTTCATGGATATATAAAACTAAGTGAAGGGTGTAATCAATCATGTGCATTTTGTGCGATACCAAATTTTAAAGGGAAACTCAATAGTAGAACCCTAGAATCGATTGAAAAAGAGCTAAAAAATATGGTCGCAAATGGATATTATGATTTTTCTTTTGTAAGTCAAGATAGTAGTTCGTACCTTAGAGACCATGGGATAAATGACGGGCTAGAGCAACTTATCGATACAGTTGAAAAAATTGATGGAGTTAAAAGTGCAAGAATTTTATATCTTTATCCATCAACAACAACTTTAAATCTTATCAATAAAATTGCCCAAAGTCCAATTTTTCATACTTATTACGATATGCCACTCCAACATATTTCAAGCAATATGCTTAAAGTGATGAAAAGAGGAAAAGGGACTGAAAAACTCAAAGAACTTATGGATGAGATGAGAAAAGTTCCTAACTCTTTTGTAAGAAGCACTTTTATTGTAGGACATCCAGGGGAGAGTGAAGAGGATTTCACAGAACTTTGTAACTATGTAAAAGAGTACGAATTTGATAGAGCAAATGTGTTTAGCTATAGTGATGAGGAAGATACAAGTGCTTATGATATGAAAGAAAAAATCCCACAAGAAACTATCGATAAAAGAGCAGAGATTCTAGGTGAGCTTATCAAAGAAACTACTTTAAAAAGTATGAAAAAAGATATTGGAAAAACTTTTCAAGTAGTGGTTGAAGGTGTAAGTGATGAGCATGATTTGTTACTTAGTGCTAGAAAATTATCGTGGGAAAGAGATATTGATGGAGAGATCTATATCAATGATAATGAACTAGAAACTCCTATCGAATTTGGAAAAATATATACAGTAAAAATAACTGAGCTTGTGGGAGATAAACTATTAGGAACAATCCTTGAAGGATAATATTGATACATTTGCTCAAATGATTTTTAATAACCATTTTGTAGAAGCTCATGAGGTTTTGGAAGAGGATTGGAAAAAATATAAAAAAGAGGGGAAAAAAGAGGAAGCAAAATTTCTTCAAGCCCTTATCAATGGAGCAACTGCGATTGCCCTTTGGATAAAAAAACGACCTGAACCAAGCCAAAGAGTTTGGGACTTTTTTCAAAGGAACAAACATCTCATCGAAACTATCAATCTTAACAAAAAAGAAAAATATTATTTTACTATCAAACTTTTAGAGTATAAGTTTTCACAAAAAGAAAATCTTTAAATAGTATCTGTTATAATCCATTCCTATTTTTATTATAAGGATTATCTATGGAAAATGGTATAAAATTAGAACATGAACACAATAGATTGAAATTTTTTCCTATTATGATGTTTGCTATAGTTATGGGGCTTGGTGGACTTACTATCACATACCAAAAAGCACACACATGGCTTGGATTTCCCTCAATCATAGGGACAGTTTTGATGTATCTTACATTGGCTACTTTTTTGGTTATTTCAACAATTTATATGATGAAATATTTTAAATATAAACAGCAAGTAATAGCAGAATTTAACCATCCTATTCGTATCAATTTTTTTGCAGCCATCTCTATTTCACTTCTTATGTTAGCTATCATCTACAAAGAGCATTTTTTGTCTTTAAGTGCCTTGTTTTGGTATATTGGAGTAGTTTTACACTTTGCACTTACTATGTACACAATCACTTTTTGGATCAATAAAAATCAAGTGCTAGACCACTCAAATCCAGCTTGGTTTATCCCAATCGTTGGAAATGTTCTTGTCCCTGTAGGTGGTGTTGGATTTGCAAATGCTGGAGTGTTAAACTACTTTTTTAGTGTTGGGATGTTTTTTTGGATTGTCCTTTTTGCCCTTATTTTAAATCGTATCATTTTTCACCATCAAATGGCTACTAAATTTATGCCAACTCTTTTTATTCTTATTGCTCCACCTGCTGTTGGATTTATCGCTTATGTGAAACTTTATGGGCATATTGATACTTTTGCTTTGATGCTTTTTAATATGGGATTATTTTTTACTTTTTTAGTTGTTTTTATGTACAAAAACTTTATCAAAATCAAATTTTTTATCTCTTGGTGGGCTTTTGTATTTCCAGTAGCAGCGATGGCAATTAGTTCAATGCTTATGTTTCATCATACAAAAGATATCGCTTTATTTATCCTTTCATATGTTTTAATAACAGCTGTAACTTTAATAGTATTAATAGTTGCATACAATACAATTGTAAATATCAATGAAAAAGAGATTTGTATCCAAGAGTGAGTTTCTCACTCTTATAATTTATCTTCTTCGTCTTGTCCCTTCTCCCAAAATTGCCCCTAAAATTCCTCGTACAATTTGTCTTCCAACTTGTGAGCCAATAGCTCTTGCTGCACTTGAAGCAAATGCCCCTAAGATTTTTCCAACTTCACCACTTGATTGATTTTCTTTAACTTCTTGTTCTACCTCATCTTGAAGCTTTTTATTTGTTTGGGCAGATAAGATTTCATAAGCGGACTCTCTATCAATCTCCTTTTCATACACTCCAAAAAGAACAGAATTTTCAATATGACTCTTTATCTCACTTTGGCTGAGTGGACTAAAAGCACTTTGTGGTGGATAGATAAATGCTTTTTGCACCATTTTTGGAGTTGCTTTTTCATCAAGTGTCGAAATAAGAGCTTCTCCAACACCAAGAGCCATAAGCATCTCCTCTACATCTTCCCCTTTTTCTTGTCTAAAAGAGGAGGCAATTGCTTTAATTGATTTTTGGTCTTTTGGTGTATAAGCCCTCATGGCATGGATAAATTTATTTCCAAGTTGCCCTAAAACATCATCTGGAATATCAAGAGGAGACTGGGTAATAAAATAGATTCCAACCCCTTTTGACCTTATAAGTCGCACCACTTGTTCTATTTTATCAAGTAAACTTTTTGGTGCATTATCAAACAGTAGATGTGCTTCATCAAAGAAAAAGACAAATTTTGGTTTTTCAATATCTCCAACCTCTGGTAACTCTTCAAAAAGTTCCGATAATAACCAAAGTAAAAAAGAGGAATAGAGTTTTGGAGAATTGATAAGAGTTGTCGCATTTAAAAGGTTGATAACCCCTTTTTGTTTTTCTGTTTGTAAAAAGTCCTCTATGTTTAAAGCAGGCTCTCCAAAAAATTGCTCACCACCCTCATTTTCTAACACTATCAAAGCTCGTAAAATCGCTCCAATACTTGCCGATGATATATTTCCATACTCATTTTTTAAAGTTGTACTGTTTTCACTTACAAAATTAAGCATCGCTTTTAAATCTTTTGAATCCAAAAGTAAAAGCCCATTATCATCTGCTATCTTAAAAACAATACTTAAAACTTGCCCTTGAGTTTCATTGAGTCCTAAAACTTGAGAAAGTAAAAGTGGTCCCATTTGTGAGATTGTTGTTTTGATTGGGTGACCATTTTTCCCATACAAATCCCAAAAAACAAGGGGGAAACTATCAAAAGAAAATTCCTTTAAATCCATCGATTCAAGTCTTGAAGCAAGTTTTGGGGTGATAGTATTTGGCTTAGCAAACCCACTTAAATCCCCTTTTACATCAGCTAAAAAAACAGGCACCCCATTTTTACTGAAAATTTCTGCTAATACTTTGAGAGTAACAGTTTTTCCAGTCCCTGTAGCACCCGCTATAAGACCATGCCTATTAGCAACTGAAAGATCAAAATCAATCTCATTTTTACTATTTTTTGCAACAATCATCCTAAACTCCTATCTCTTTTCAGTCCACTTACCATTTACTTTGATTGGTTTAAAACTATCATACACCCATGGGAGAACTACATCAAGCTCCTCTTCAGTAATAAATCCTTTTAGTGATGGCATCGTACCAAATCTATCAAATGAAATATCTTCACAATTTGACTTTTTTCTATCTGGATAATATAGATACTCTTTCATAAAAGGGATTGTAATTTTACGAATATCAGCGTCAGTTGCACCTGCATCAAGTTCCGCTTCTATCCCCATAACTGTATTTTTCATCACCACTGCCATTGGTGGAGAAACCATTTTTTTTCGTTCACTATCTGTTTTTGGAAGTGTAGCTGAGTGACACATTTGACATTTTTTTTCAAAAAGAACTGGTGCAGTTCTTACCTCTTTTGCTTGAAGAGTTTGTACAACCAATCCAACAATCCCTACAGTTAAAACTAATTTTTTCATATTCTCCCCTTTAAATTCTATTTTATCAGCAATCTTAACAGATTAAAATTTA
>CAZHJR010000021.1:0-3805 GCA_964533335.1 uncultured Helicobacter sp.
GAGAGTTTTATTAGTTCTTTGAGTTCTTGCTCATCAAGTTTTTTATCTTCATTTGAAGTAATGAAAGTATTAAAAATATTTCCAGCACTTCCACCAATAGAAAGCATTAAATCTTTAATATTTTCCTCTTTAGCAGAGTAGTTACTAGCTTTATCAGAGATAACTAAATCATATCTTTGAGCTAGAAAATTAAAGAATTCTTTTGAGTGTTCACTTGTAAGAGTATCAAGGATAAGAAATAATTCTCTTGCTTTTAAATCTTTACCTGTTCCAAGATTTAGAAGTGATGAAAATGTAGTTTCTTTATTATTGCCTTTTATATGTAATACATCAGCAAAGTATCTATTATAATTAACACCATAATCACGAGCGAAACCAATAAGCGAAAGTTTGAGAGCTTTAAAAAAATCTTCATATTCAGGGATAAGGGCAAATCTAGTCATTTTAAAACCCCTTTTTTAAAAGTTTCGGGATTGTTTTTTGTACCTTTTTGGTATAATTTACTGTTTTGTGTGTTTTGTTGGGTTGGATTTACCATAATTTAGCCTTTGTTTTGTGTTTATGTAGTGGTATAATAACACGAAAGTGTATTAAAGTCAAGAGGGAAAATAGAAAAAGTGTTAAATAAACAAGATTATAGAGAATTATTATTACAATTAAAAATACACTTTGGTGTAAATAGTAATAAAGAACTTGCAGAAAAACTAGGCTTATCCGAAGATGGAATAAAAAATTGGACAAGAAAAAAAGAAATTCCAACAAGATATACTAAAATACTAGAAAAAAATGATACAAATAAAAAATCAAATATAAATGCTGGAAGTGTACAAATAAATGGAAATAATCACGGACATATAAATATAAACAGCAGTGATGAAATGAGTATGGAAATTTGTAAAGAGATTAAAAAATTAAGTGATGTAAAAAAAGAATACTTCTACCATTTAATTAAAGCAGAAGTATTGAAAGAAAAATTATAATTCAAAAGGAATACATTTGAATTTTATAAATGTATTTTTATTTAAAAAAATTTCAGCAGATTTTGTGAGTATATCATCATGAGAAACAATAAAATGATAAGAAACTTTCTTATTATATAAATTCCTATCTTTTAAATATAAAAAACAATCTCCCACAAATGCTCTTAAATCTTTTTGATTAATTTTATTATTATTAGAAAGAGCCCAATTTTTACACTGAACTAACACAATATTATCTTTTTTGATAGCAATCAAATCAATACCCCCATCTTCAAAACCTTTTTTTATACCGTTAAGTTGAACAAAATATCCTGATTCCTCATATTTTTTAGATATAAATTTTTCATATTCAGAACCGATATTATTCAATCTTCTATATTCATCAATATTACATAAAAATAAATTTGAGCCACAATACTCAACTGATTTTAATTTACAAACAGAACCAGCCATATAAAATTGTTTTACAAGAAGTTGTGTATGAACACTTCCACCAAAACAATAAATTTTAAAATATTGGTTCACAGTATGGCTTGAAGTATAAAGATATATTTGTTCGCTAAACTTTTCAAAAGAATGTTCATAAACATTAAAATTTTCAACACCAAAATCACTAGTTAAATCTATTCTACTATTATCCTCGTCATTATATTTATAAACATTAATTTGACCAGCCATAATTGAAATAAAATTCTTTAAATGAGTTGTATTAAATGGAGGATATATTTTTACAGTGAGTGTTTTCAAATATGGAATAGTTTGTTTTATTAAATAATATTCATTCATTAAAAATTGTAACATTTTTAAAATAAATAAAATAGATTTGAAAACAACCATTTTCAAGATAAAAACTTCTCCGATTTGCACTGAAAGAAGTGGGAGAAGTGTATAAGATAAATTAGTTCCCCTATAAAGCTAGAAGATTGCCACCTCTTAAAACCGAATGGTAATTGAGCAATGAATTATACAATAAAAAAAGTTGGTTATATAAAATAATTTTAAACCTTGATTTGATGTTTTTTGAATGGGTACATATTTCTCATAACCCGAAGGTCATTGGTTCAAATCCAATTTCCGCAACCAATCACAACACTTATTTTATAGGCACTTCAACCACTTTTTACAAGAATTTCATTTAATCAAATTTATATTTTTATTGCCTATTTTATGCCAAGTTTTGAATTATTGTTTATAGCATTATTTGAAAATCTTATTCAACACTTTTATAAAAATTATTGCATGCTAAAAATAGAATATGAACTTTTTTTTAAGTTTTTTTTTGTAATATTCCAAAATATTTTCAAGCAAAAAGTATCAAGAAAATGAAATGCTGGATTAGCTCAGTTGGTAGAGCAGCTGATTTGTAATCAGCAGGTCGTAGGTTCAAGTCCTATATCCAGCTCCACTCTTTTTATGCGGGCATAGCTCAGGGGTAGAGCGAAACCTTGCCAAGGTTTAGGTCGCGCGTTCGAATCGCGTTGCCCGCTCCAATATAAAATATCATCAAAAAATATTCAACAAGAAAGTTCCTATCATGATACAAAAAATAAAATCATTTACAAATAATCCAAATGTACAACACTCTTTACAATCAATGAAACCTGAAAAATCTATTTTAGGATTTATCGGTGTTATTGTGTTTTTTATAGTTCCTGAAATTGTTGCTTTTATCTATGGTGCAGATATAACACAATATGCAAAACTAGGTTTAGAAAATACTACAGGTATGATTACTTACTACTACGATAGCTTACTCTTTTTATTTGAAGAGGGTGGAAGTTGGTTCAATCTTGCTTTTGGGATTGGATTACTAATTTGGCTTTTTAAAGAGTGAAATAAAGATACTAGAACCCATTATTTCTACTATTCTTTTATCCTTGAATTGCAAACACCATTGTTTCTATATATTATTTTGTATATTGTATCTCATTATTTTTATTGACACTGAACTATGTCATTTGAATCAATATAAAATATACCTGAGGTACAAGCAAGACCAGCATCGATATCTGTACCAAATGATGGTACATTATATGGGGCATTTTTATATGTTTGAAAAAATGCTTTGTTTCTTACTGCAAAATATCTTTGTCCAAGTTTCATTCCCCAGCCACTATTTCCAGTGATATTTGCCATTTTGGCAGTTACAGCAGCTTCTGCTGTTACCATATGATTTACACCACTTGCCGCACATGCATCAGCTCCAACTGTTGCTAATCTTTGACTTATGGTAATAGCTGTTTTTGTTACATCATCCAATGAAATAGAAGGAACAGTAACAGGGACACCTGAAGTGATGGTTTGTTTATATGTTTCAGCATCACTTAGTAATTGAGCTGAAAGACCAGAATTAATTAACTTTAGAGCACTTCCATAAATAACTCCAAGAGCATGTTGGTAATCTGAATCAGATAGAGTAGGATATTTTATTTTCAATTGTTCTAAAACTTTTAGTGAGGTATAAGATGCTAGTTGAGCTCTAAGATTGTTGAGTTCAAAATCAGTTATAGTTGAATTTGTAAGAGTTAGATTGCTTATCGGATTAGCAATTATATCACTTGAAGTTAATGGTGCAGCTACTACTCCACCATTTGCTAATCCATAGCTCGTATTTAAATTAGTAGCTAAATCACTCGCTGAACTAAAATTACCTCTTGACATAATTGTAGTCATTGGTGTAACTGTCGCTGTACTTGTTGCACCGGTTATTGGCATAGCTAATTGTAAATCATATGGTATTCCATTATGAGTACCAAAAGAGCCACTTTTCATCAAAATTTGACCTGTTCCAGTTAGAGCCGATGAGAAATAAAAATTACCACTTG
>CAZHJR010000021.1:3905-23423 GCA_964533335.1 uncultured Helicobacter sp.
CAATGACTTTAGGAACACTATTTGGTGGTTGGAGTATTATTAAAACTCTTGGATTTGGGATAATTAAAGTAAAACTTTTACACTCTTTTACAAATCAAATTGGTTCATCTTTTATAAATTCTATCGCTACTTCAATAGGTGCGCCAACATCAACTACACAAGTTGTTACAGCAACACTAATAGGTATTGGAGGGGCAGAAAAACCAAAACATGTAAGATGGAGTGTTGCAATTTCTATAGTGGGTAATTGGTTTACAAATATTCCTATCTCAATGGCTGTTGGTGCATTTTATTGTATGATACTACTTGCTATTTTTAGTTAAGGAAAGAATATGAGCATAACATCATTATTTAAAAAATATATAGTTCCGCATGAGATACATTTTGTAAAAATGTTACAACAACAAGCGGTTGCTATTGATAATATGATAGGGGATTTGTATAAGTGTTTTATTAAAAATGAAACAAGTTTTTGTGAAGCGATTATGGAAGATGTCCATAACACAAAACATTTAAAAGAAAAAAATATGAATCAACTATTAAATGCTTTTATCACTCCAATAGATAGAGAATCGATTTATAGAGCAATAACGGGGCTTGATAGGATAGCAATTTCAGTAAAACATTTTGTTTTGGAAACGAAAGCTTACAAAATTTCAAGTTTGAATGAATACAAACATATCTTACATTTAATTCATAAAGGGAGCGGAAAACTTAAAGATGGTTTTGAAGCCTTAGATGCTAATAATCATTTACAAGTTTCTCGTTTAGCGGATGAAGTAAGGCAAATTACAGATAAAATCTCACAAGAATATATAAATCAAATGGTGAAATTATCAGATTGTAAAGATCCAAAACATACATTCAAATATAGAGAGATATTATTTCAATTTAAACAAATCTCACATCATCTTCATGAAGCAGCAAATACACTTCAAGATATCATTGTAAAAATGGATTAATACCAAATCAATCTTTTTAGGTTCGTTATTTAATCAACATTTAATCGATTTTAAGGTAAATTCCGCGGCTATATAAAAAATTATGTAAATATAAAATTTACGAAACAAAGGGAAGCAAATGAGTTGTAATTTAGATAAATTAACTTCTTTTAAAGATAATTGTGGGTTTGGTTTAGTTGCACATTTAAAAAATAAAGCTACACATCAAAACCTAGAAGATGCTATCACATCTCTTGAAAGAATGATGCATAGAGGAGCTGTCGCAGCTGATGGTAAAAGTGGAGATGGTAGTGGATTGCTCCTTTCTATGCCTGATGCTTTTATGCGAAAAGTTGCTCTTCAAAATGGAGTGGATCTTCCAAAACTTTATGGTGTAGCATTTGTTTTTGCAAAGGATGAAAATCAATTTACGATTTTCAAGCAATATTGTGAAAAAAATGACTTAAAAGTTCTTCTTACAAGGGAAGTTCCAATTGACACAAATGCACTTGGAAAACAAGCACTTTCAATTCTTCCTAAAATGGCTCAAATTTTTGTTGTACCAAGCAGTATTGTTTCAACAAAAAGATTTGATGCTATGATGTATTTGGCTAGAAAAGAGGCTGAACATCATTTAAGAGATGAAGAAGATTTCTATATTCCAACTTTTTCAAGTAAAGTGATAGCATATAAAGGGCTAGTGATGCCCACAACTATCAAACAATTTTATCTAGATTTAAATGATGAGGATTTTGCTATCTCATTTGCACTTTTTCACCAAAGATTTTCTACAAATACACTTCCAAAATGGAGACTTGCTCAACCTTTTAGAGGGATAGCTCATAATGGAGAGATTAACTCAATTGAAGCAAATAGATTTAATGTTGAGGTGAAAACAGAGGCTATTAAGTCAAAAGTTTTCACAGATGAAGAGTTGCAAAGAATTTTTCCAATTTTACAACATGTTGGAAGTGATAGTACAAGTTTAGACAATATGTTTGAATTTTTAATTGTAAATGGGATGGACTTCTTTAAAGCAGCAAGAGCTATGGTTCCAGCACCTTGGCAAAATGCACCTTATATGGATAGTGAGCTAAGAGCATTTTATGAGTATAGTTCTATAAGATTTGAAGCATGGGATGGACCTGCTGCTGTTTCACTTACAGATGGAAGATATATTGGATGTTTAATAGATAGAAATGGATTACGACCATCAAAATATTTCATTACAAAAGATGAAAGATTGTTTATCACAAGTGAATATGGAACAGTTTTAATTGATGATAGTGAAATCATCGATAGAGGAAGACTCCAAAGTGGTGAGATGATTGCTATGGACTTGAAGCATGGGAAAATCCTTAAAAATGAAGATATTAACAATTATTTAAAATCAACTCAAAATTATGAAAAATGGCTCTCTTCAAATGTGAAATATCTTTTAGAATATGTTGATCAAACATTTGTGGAGTTTGACGATTATAAGCTTGAAAATCTTTCTAATGTTCAAAAATATGCAAATATTACTTATGAAGTTTTAGATCAGATGATTATCCCTATGGCAAATGATGGGAAAGAACCAACAGGATCTATGGGAGATGATACACCACTTTCATGTTTTTCAACATCAAGCAGAAACTTTACAGATTTCTTTAGACAAAAATTTGCTCAAGTAACAAATCCACCAATTGATCCATATAGAGAAAAAATTGTTATGAGTTTAAATACAGGGGTTGGAAATACTTATAATGTTTTAGAGGAAAGTGAAGCAAATTCAAAAAGAATAAAACTTGTTAGCCCAATTTTAATGAAAGAGAAATATGATGCAATCTTAAGTTTTGGAGATGAAAATCATGAAAGATACGATAGTTGTTTTAAAAATCAAGTTTTTTCAACAGCTTTTAAAAGTGGATTACAAGAAGCTCTAGTTGCACTTTATGGAAAAATAAAAGATGCAGTTGTCAATAACGGAGTAAAAGTTGTAGTTCTTGATGATAGAGCACTTTCAAGTGAGTATAAAATTATCCCAATTGCAATGGCAGTTGGATATGTAAATAATCATCTTAAAATGGATGGATTAAGAAGTAAAACATCAATAATAGCAGTTACGAGTGAAATTTATGATCCACATAGTTCAGCTGTTTTATTTGCATTTGGAACATCTTTAATCTATCCATATATGGTTTTTGCTTCAATTGTTTCATACAATGAAAGAAAAAATTTATCTACTTATGAATTACAATATAAACTTAAAAATAGTGCAAAAGCTCTAGGTGCTGGAATTTTAAAAATTATGTCAAAAATGGGAATCTCTACAATGGCGAGCTATAGAAACTCATCACTATTTGATATTATTGGTCTTAGTGATGAGATTTGTGAAGATTGTTTCCCTCATGCTTCAAATGATTTAAGTGGACTTACTTATAAAGATATTGAAGCTAAAATTGATGCATCTCATAAAAAAGCATTTTTTGATGATAAAACAATGTTCCCACTTGAGATGGGTGGTTTTTACAAATACACTGATGGTGGAGAGTACCATGATTACGGTCCAGCTATTACAAAAGCGATGCATGATAAAAATGCAGTTGATAATAAAAATGCAAGTGATTTTGCAGAATTAAAACGATTAATTGAAACAAGAGATAAAAAGTTTATTCGAGATTTCTTTGAATTCAAATCTGATAGAAAAGCTATTTCACTTGATGCTGTTGAACCAAAAGAGTCTATTTTTAAAAGGTTTGCAAGTGCAGCTATGAGTTGTGGATCTATCTCTATTGAAGCACATGAAGCTATTGCGGTTGCTATGAATACTATTGGTGCTCAAAGTAACTGTGGAGAGGGTGGAGAAGATGCCGCTAGATTTAACACTATTAAAAACTCTAAGATCAAACAAGTGGCATCAGGTAGATTTGGGGTAACTCCTGCATATCTAGTAAACTGTGAAGAGTTACAAATCAAACTAGCTCAAGGTGCAAAACCAGGTGAAGGTGGACAATTACCAGGTTCTAAAGTAACACCTATGATTGCAAAATTAAGACATACAACTCCAGGTGTGACACTTATTTCACCACCACCGCACCATGATATCTATAGTATTGAAGATTTGGCTCAACTTATTTTTGATTTAAAACAAATAAATCCACAAGCATCAGTTGCAGTTAAACTTGTATCATCTATTGGTGTTGGGACAATTGCAGCTGGTGTTGCTAAAGCTTATGCTGATAAAATCATTATTAGTGGTAGTGATGGTGGAACAGGAGCTGCTCCACTTACATCTATCAAACACACAGGAAATCCTTGGGAGATGGGGCTTTCAGAGGCACACAATGCTTTAAAAGCAAATCATTTAAGGGGGATGGTACATCTTCAAACAGATGGTGGACTAAAAACTGGTATTGATATTGTTAAAGCAGCTATGCTTGGAGCTGAGAGTTATGCATTTGGAACATCTGCATTAACATTACTTGGATGTAAAATTTTAAGAATTTGTCATACAAATAAATGTAGTGTTGGTGTTGCTACTCAAGATGAAGATTTAAGAGCAAAATTTACTGGTTCTGTTGAAAGATTGATTGCATATTTTAATTTCTTAGCTGAAGATACAAGAGAAATTCTTGCAAGTTTAGGATATTCTAGCATAGAAGAGATAGTTGGGAGAAGTGATTTGCTATCAGTTATTGATGATGAGTTCGCAAAAAAATTTGACTTCCAAAATATTTTAAGAAGACTTGATGGAGTTGATACTTGCCAAGTAGAAAAAAATGAACCTTATGATAAGAGTGAACAATCTCATGCATTGTTACAACAAGTATTACCAACAATTGAAAATCCTTCAAAACCAATTGAATTATCTGCAAATATTTCAAACTTAAATAGAAGTTTTGGAACATTGACTTCAGGTGAAATTGCAAAAAGATATGGTGATGCTGGACTTCCTGAAGGGACAATCACATATAACCTTAAAGGGGTAACTGGTCAATCGTTTGGAGCATTTTTAAGTAAAGGGGTTTCTATATATCTTGATGGTGTTGCAAATGACTATGTTGGTAAAGGGATGAATGGTGGAAAAATTATCGTGAAACCACATCTTCAAGGAAGTGAGTATGCAGGAGCTGGAAATACATGTCTATATGGAGCAACTGGTGGAAAACTTTATGTAAGAGCAAGTGTTGGAGAGAGATTTGCTGTTAGAAATTCAGGATGTATGGCTGTTGTTGAAGGGACTGGAGATAGTGCTTGTGAATATATGACAGGTGGAATTGTAGTTATCCTTGGAAAAACAGGGATTAACTTTGGTGCTGGTATGACTGGTGGACTTGCATTTATCTATGATAAAAACAGAGAGTTTATTGATCATATGAACCAAGAGTTAATTGAAGCTCTTCGAATAGATACAGATGATACAGAACAAAGTAGAATCTATTTACAAAAAACACTAAAAGATTATGTACATGAGACAGATTCAGAACAAGCAAAGATGATATTGAATAATTTTAGATCAGAGATTAGAAATTTTTGGATGGTAAAACCAAAAGATATGAAAGTTTTACCATTAAATCCAGACCAAGGGGATTAGGATGTTAAACTTTACAAAAATAGATAGAAATAACCCTTCAAAAAGAGGGGTGATGGATAGGATAAAAGACTTCAAAGAGGTCTATAATGTGTTTGATAAAAATAAAGCTCAAGAGCAAGCTGATAGATGTATAGGTTGTGGAGATCCTTATTGTCATAATAAGTGTCCACTACACAATATCATCCCTGCTTGGCTCAAACAAACAGCTGGAAATGATTTAGAATTAGCATTTAATATTTCAAATGAAACTTCACCTTTCCCTGAAATTTTGGGAAGAATTTGTCCACAAGATGTTCTTTGTGAGGGTGATTGTTCATTAAATGATACTCATGGTGCTATTACGATTGGGGCTATTGAAACTCATATTAGTGAAACTGGATTTGACAATGGACTGGTTCCTAAATTTTCTAAAAATAAAGTTGGGAAAAAAGTTGCAGTAGTTGGTAGTGGTCCTGCTGGTATTAGTGTTGCTACATTTCTTTTAAGAGCTGGAATTGATGTAGATATGTATGAAAGAGCAAGTCGTGCTGGTGGACTTTTAACTTACGGAATCCCTGGGTTTAAACTTGATAAACATAGGGTTCAGCGAAGAATCAATTGGTTATGCGATGCTGGTATGCAACTTTTTACAAATTGTGAGATTGGAAAAGATAAATCTTTTGAAGCATTGGAAAAAGAGTATGATGCAGTTTTTATAGGAATTGGAGCTACAAAAGGAAAGTACCCAAATATTGCTGGAGAAAAAAATAGTAATGTATATCTTGCTATGGAGTTCTTAACAGGGATTCAACAAAGAAACTTCGAAGAAACGATTACAACATTTGTAGATGTAAAAGGTAAAAATGTAGTTGTAATTGGTGGTGGAGATACTGCTATGGACTGTGTTCGAACAAGTGTAAGAGAAGGTGCTAAAACGATTAAGTGTCTTTATAGAAGAGATGAAGCTAATATGCCTGGAAGTAAAAAAGAGGTTCAAAACTCAAAAGAAGAGGGTGTTGAATTTGTATTTAATGTTTCTCCATTAAGTATAGATGAAAATGGTGTAAATCTTATCCAAACTGCTATGAGTGAGCCTGATGTTAGTGGTAGAAGTAGTGTTATTAATGTAGCAGGTAGTGAGTATAGTGAAGCTGCTGATGTAATCATTTTAGCTCTTGGATTTGAACAAGAGGTTCCAGCTTTTATCAAAAATGCAAATTTAGAACTTGATAGATGGAATGGAATAAAAGTAAATGAAAATTATCAAACATCAAATCCAAAAATTTATGCGGGTGGCGATGGTGTAAGGGGTGCAGATTTAGCTGTGCGAGCTGCCGCTGATGGAAAAGGTGCAGCAGAAAATATTATTAAAGTGTTACTTAACAAATAGATGGAAGAGTATCTTCGACTTGAAAAAGAGGGAGCAGATTTTAATATCTCAAATGAATTTGGGGTAACCCCTCTGATGTCAGCGGCACATAGTGGAAATGTTGAATTAGTCAAACTTCTTTTAAAATATGTAAGAAATGTCAATCAAGAAGATAAAGAAGGAAATACCGCACTCTATTATGCCGTTGAAAATAATCATTTAGAAGTTGTAAAAGTTCTTCATGAGCATGGTGCAAGAATTAGTGATTTTATCTATATATACTCAATAACCACTAAAAAAAGACAAATTGTTAGATATTTTGATATGCAAGATATTCGTAAACAAGTTTTTTTACGATAATGATTTAATACAAAGTTACATTTAAACTCAATAACTTGTAATGGGTTGCTTTTATTTTCCCATAATATTCTCTTTTTCAATTACTATTGATACGATAAAAAGCAAATTTTTATCAAAGATTTTCGTTCTATTTGATATAGGCAACTTAGTTGCATTTAAGTAATGAAAAGTATAATTGCAAAAAACTAATGAAGCTTAATTACATTCGATAATAAAAAAGGGGAAAAATGTTAAAAAAAATAATTTTAAGTGGATTGCTAGGGGTTAGTAGCTTTTTGTTTGCAAATGTAAATGCAGTTGTAAGTGTTGTTCCTGAACAAACATTTTTACAAGCGATTGGTGGGGATAAAGTAAATATAAGTTTGATGGTACAATCAGGGAGTTCTCCTCATACCTATGAGCCAAAACCATCGCAGATGCAAGATATAAGTAAAGCGGATGTTTATTTTAGTATTGGAGTAGAGTTTGAAGATGCTTGGCTTCCACGATTTATAGCACAAAATAAAAAAATGCAAATCGTTTATGTTGGAGAAGGTATCAAAAAAATCGCTATGGAAAAACATACTCATGCAGGGGAACAAACTCACAAAAAGCATGAGCATAAAGCTCATGGAAAAGACCATGATGGAGATGGGCTTGATCCACATATTTGGGCAGGAACTTCAAATGCAAAAGTGATAGCTAAAAATATGTTTAATAGTTTAGTGAAACTTGATAGTCGAAATTCCGCTTATTATAAAGTAAATTATGAGAAATTTTTAAAAGAGATAGAAAATACAGATAAACAAATCAAAGAGATTTTAAAAAATACAAAAGCTGGAAGTAAATTTATGGTTTTCCATCCATCTTGGGGATATTTTGCAAAAGATTATGGATTAGTACAGTTTGCAATTGAGGCTGGTGGAAAAAATCCTAGCCCAAAACAAATTGCTTATTTGATTAAAGAAGCGAAAGAGGAAGGGGTAAAAGCAGTATTTACAGCACCTGAATTTAGTGAAAAAGTGGCGATGCAAATTGCAAAAGAGGTTGGAATTCCTGTTATAAAAGTGAGTCCACTTAACCCAAAATGGAGTGAAAATCTTATAGGTTTAGCGAAAGCTATTGCAAAGAAATAAGAGTTCATAGAAAAAAAGATATCATACGAAAAAAATAAAAGAAGAAAAATGTCAATAGTTGAGATTAGCAATCTATCATTTTCATATGATAAACAAAAAGTTTTAGACAATATCAATCTATCTGTAAATGAAAAAGATTTTTTAGCCATTATTGGACCAAATGGTGGCGGAAAATCGACACTATTAAAACTTATCCTTGGTATCAATCCACTTCAAAGTGGGAATATTAAGATTTACAATCAACTCCCTTCAAAAAATCTCTCCCATATAGGCTATGTCCCACAAAATACAAATATCAATACAAATTTTCCAATACGAGTGATTGATGTAGTGATGATGGGGCATGTAAGCCATGAAAAAAAAAGTTGGAAAAGAGTATTTAATATTGGATATTCGCAACAAGACTTAAGTTGTGCGATGGGATCATTAGCAAAAGTTGGGATGGAAAAGTTTGCAGATAAAAAGATAGGCTCACTCTCAGGGGGGCAGCGGCAAAGGGTGATGATAGCAAGAGCTTTATGTGCAAATCCTAAGATTTTGCTTCTTGATGAACCAACTTCAAGTATTGATGTAGATGGACAAAAACAAATCTATGATTTGCTTAAAGTTTTGAACAATTTTATTACTGTGATAGTTGTAAGCCACGATATCTCCGTTATCCTTAAATATGCTTCAAAAGTAGCTCATATCAATAAAGTTTTAACTTTTCATAATGTTGATTTTAATAACAAAATAAAAGCCGATGGTGGACATTTTTGTGAAGTTGAGATGTTACAAATGCTTGGAAATAGTGTTGAACATAAGAAAGGTTGCGGATGTTAGAACCATTTATAGAAGCTTTAAATTATGAATTTATCCAAAATGCTCTTATTGCTGGAATCCTTGTAAGTTTTGCAAGTGGAATAATTGGCTCATTAATCGTTGTAAATCGTATGGTTTTTTTAGCAGGTGGTATCGCTCATACCTCTTATGGAGGGATTGGACTTGCAATTTATTTTGGAATGCCAATCTTTTTTGGAGCCTCACTTTTTGCTTGTGCGGCAGCTCTTTTGATGGCATTTATTACGCTCCATCAAAGGGATAAAATAGATATTTTTATAGGACTTATCTGGTCAATTGGGATGGCAATTGGGATTATTTTAGTAGATTTGAGCCCTGGGTACAATGTTGATTTGATGAGTTATTTATTTGGTTCGATTTTGGCTGTAAGTGATGAAGATATCAACTATATGGCTACACTTTTAGTTTTTATTAGTGTGATAGTAATTCTTTTTTATAAACAAATTTTAGCTGTGAGTTATGATAGTGAGTATGCAAATCTTAGAGGGATAAATATCACATTCTTTTACACACTTATCCTTGTATTGTCAGCTCTCACTATTGTTGTGGCTATTAAAGTTGTTGGATTGATTTTGGTCATTGCACTTCTTACTATCCCTATCTATATCGCTGAAAAGTTATCAAATTCTTTAGGTGTGATGATGATAATTTCAGGAATTTTATCTTCATTTTTCACGATTCTTGGACTTATTCTTTCTTACATTTATGATGTTACAAGTGGGGCAAGTATTATTATTGTCAGTGCAATTGGGCTTATTATATTTTTAGTTTTTGAAAAATTAAGATGGGGAAGATGAGAAGAAAACTTTTTTTATTTTTTTTATTAACTTCGTTAGTTTATGGTTGTACTTTATGTAAGTTGGATATTCCAAATGTACATATAAATTCAACAATAACACCACAAGGTAATAGTACACAATTTGAAATAACTTGGCTTTTTGATGCAAAATTTGTTGCAACACTAAAACAGTATGATACGAATAAAAATGGTATCTTTGATTCAGTAGAACAAGTTGCAATAGAGAAAAGTTTACTTGAATATCTTGCTCGATTTAATTATTTGACACAAATAGCTTATGTGCAAAAAGAGTATAAAATCACAAAAGATGACTTACAAAAACCTAAAAATATCGAAACAAAAATGGTTTTTCAAAATGGTGCTATGGAGTTTAGTTATAAATTTTCTCTTTCTATTTACCCAAAAAAAGGATATAAAATAGTCTTATTTTTCTATGATGAGGGTAATAATTTTAACTTTATTGTACGAGATACTCTTCTTAAAGGGTATGATGGAAAAAGAAATATACACATACAAAATAGTAAAGCAGAGATAATTTTTGATGAATTTATTTCAAATAAAAATCAAGTTATTGTTGAAAAAGTGGTTGGAAAAGATTTGACTTTTATGGAACAATTGAGTGTTACTTTAGAATCTTATAAAGAAAAAATGAAAAATCTTATTGAAGATATCAAAGAGACAAATTCTCTTCTTTCATATAGTTGGCTTTTGTTTTTTTCATTTATTTATGGAGTGCTACATGCTATTGGTCCAGGGCATGGAAAAAGTTTGGTAAGTGCTTATTTTTTGAGTGAAAATCATTCACTGAAAAAAGCTTTAAGTATCTCTTTACTTATTGGAGTTGTCCATACTTTTAGTGCATTTATTTTAACTGTAACAATCTATTTTTTTCTTAATATCCTTTTTTCTAATGTTTTTGATGATATAGAAAAAATAGCTACAAAAATAAGTGGAGCAATTATTATTTTTATCGCTTTGTATCTTTTGTATAAAAAATACACCTACAAAAAGAAGATGACTTTTTCTGTCAATAATCCAATCCATTACAATCACTCAAGTTGCGGATGTGGAAGTTGTACTACAAATAGTACTGATTTGGGTGTGATACTCTCTGCTGGGATAGTTCCTTGTGCTGGAACTGTGAGTGTGTTTTTGTTTACCCTTGGATTGGGGGTTTATTTTATTGGATTTGTGAGTGCTTTATTTATGAGCCTTGGGATGAGTGCTGTGATATTTATTACGGCATATTTGAGTAAGAGTATTAGAAATCGAGGTAGTTCAAATGGGAAGATGCTACAATTCTTTGAGTATGGAAGCTTAGTTTTTATCCTTATGCTTGGAATAATTTTGGTCTATTAAGAATCTTTCGATAAAATTTTATTGTGAAAATTCAATACAAGGAGAACAAGATGAAAAGTTTAGTTTTAAAAAGTACATTAAGTTTAGCAGTTATTGCAACTTTATTTAGTGGATGTGGAAAAGAGGCTCCGAAACCTCAGACACAAGTGCAAGCTGGTGAGGAAGCAGATTTTAGATGTAGACAAGATGGTGTTCTTGCTCCAAAATGGACTTGTGATCCTTATGTAGAGGGTGCAATTGCAGCAGTTGGAATAGCTAAGAAAAATGCAGGAAATGATAAATCAATGCAAAGAAGTGAGGCGATGGCTGATGGAAGAGATGAACTAGCTTCTCAAATCAGTACAAAAGTATCAAATCTTTTCAAATCATATAAAGGAACAACTGGAGCAGGAGATGCAGCGACATTTGATGCTTCAAGCTCAAAAGTATCAAAACAGCTTGCTTCAGAAACTTTAGCTGGAAGTAAATCAGTTGATAGCTGGACAAATCCAAAAACAGGAGAACTTTATCTTTTAGTAACTGTTCCAAATGCAGCAGTAAAAAGTGGTATGGAAAGTGCAGTTAAAACATCATTCCAAAATGATCAAGCAATGTATCAAAAATTCTTAGCAGAAAAAGCAAATGGGGAACTTGATGCAGAACTTTCTAAGGCTGGAAAATAATAAATAGGGGCAACCCTATTTATTTCTTTTAGTTAATGAAAAGCTATTTTTTACCAATCTTTATTTTTGTATTGTTTTTTAATGGGTGTAGTCAAAGTAAAAACACCAATTTAAAAGTGATACAATCTACACAAATAAAATCAAATCAGCCATTATGGCTTGATGACCCTCAAAAAGAAGCAAATGGAAAACTAACAGCAGTTGGATGTGCAGCAAAGCATATTAATGGTGAAGTGGCTCAAAAAAGACTTGCACTTCAAAGAGCAATCGATGAGATTGCGATGCAAAAAAAGACAAAAGTTCAAACTGTGACATATAACACAAAAACAATTACCGCATTGGATAAAACTTCAAAAACAGAGAGTTCATCATTGCAAGAAGTTGAAAACTTAGAAGTTTCAACTAAAGTGATGGAATACTATATAAAACCTGATGGTGATATCTGTGTTTGGGTTGTTGAAAACTAACTTTGAGGAATTTTTATGGATAGATTTTCTTTTAAAAAGCAACTTTTTATAGTTGCTTTTTCTATTTCTTCTCTTTGTGGTGGAGAGTTTCAAAACTATCTTAAAGCCCATAATGACCAATTTGTAAAATACCAAAAAGATATCGATAATGAATTTGCAGCTTATAAAAAAGCTTACGATGAAGGGCTTAAAGAGTACAAAAGTGAGATAAGTAAAAAATGGCCAACTCCAGAAGTATCGACAAATTTCAAATGGGTTGAGTATGATAGAAATTACAATTCAAAAAAATCTGTTGATTATCAAAAAAAGATGATTGAGTTAGAGATTATTGCTCAAAATAGAAAAGAAGCAGAAATTAAAATGACGAAAATGTTTGAAGATTTGGTATCTTATGATGCTAATCAAGGATTTTTAAATGATGTACTCGAACAAAAAATATCTAAAAAATTAGGAGTTGGAAGAACACCACTTCAAAGTAAAGAGAAACTCATAGGGGATGTTCTTTCAAAAGAGGAGCAACAAATTATAAAAGATGGGATAGTTGCAGATAAACTCAAAGAGGTAAGTTACAATGACAAGCTAATCTATAAAATTGAGATACCATTTCCCTCGAATGCTCTTTTAAAAAAAGCAAAATTGTATAAAGATAAAGTAAAAGAAGAAGCAAAAAAACAAAATCTTGATGAGGCTCTTATATATGCAATTATGGAAAATGAAAGTAGTTTTAATCCACTAGCTAAAAGTTATGTTCCTGCATTTGGTTTGATGCAAATAGTTCCTCAAACTGCTGGAGTTGATAGTTATTATGCACTTTATGGACAAAAAAGATTACTTGATAGTGAGTATCTTTTTGAACCAAATAATAATATTTTAATTGGGACAACATACCTTAATATTTTGTATTACAAATATTTAAAAGAGATAAAAGACCCACAAAATAGACTTTATTGTACTATTGCTTCTTATAATGGTGGTTCAGGAACAGTTGCTAGAAGTTTTGATGGAGCAAAAAGTATTTCTCAAGCAAGCAATGAAATTAATAGTATGAGCAGTGATGAACTCTATAAAAAAATGATGAAAGATATCCCTTCAAGTGAGACAAGAAAATACCTTTTTAAAGTGAGAAAGAGTTTTCATGAATATAGTTTGAGGCTTAAAAATGGTGGATTATAATGTTTAAAATAGGATTATTTTGTATTGTTATTTTGACTACTTCATTTGCGACAGAGTATGAAGAATGGCTTAAAATTCAAAATCAAAGCTATACAAAATATAAGAAATCTATGGATGATGAGTTTCGTGATATGCTTAAAAAAGATTGGGAAAGCTACAAAACAAGTTTAATCCCAACTCCGTATAAAGAGCCAAAACCAAAAGAGGTTCCTATTGTAAAAAAAGAGGTTGTAATACCACCTGAGGTGATTCAAAAATCCCCAGTTGTAGAACTTAAAAAGATAGAAGAACACCCAATTAAAAAAGAGCCTATAAAGGTTGAAGTTCCAAAAGTTAATCTAAAGTATAAAATAGTGGAAGTTGATTTTTACAATCAAAAGCATCTTTTTCAAATTGATAAAAATTATCTATTTTCATTAAAAAATATTTCAAATGAAACAATAAGTCAAAGTTGGGAATATCTTAGTAAACTTGATGTAGCTATTTTATTAAATGAAATCAAAAAACAAAAGGAGATTTTACATCTTAATGATTGGGCTTTGTACCTTTTAGTAAATAGAGTTGGAAATGAACTCTATAAAGATGAAAATAAAGCGAATATTTTTACTTGGTTTATATTTGTTAAAATGGGATTTGATACAAAAGTGGGTTATAACAGAGATTCCATTTATCTTATGAGTTCAGTGAAACAATCTCTTTATCAAATTCCATTTTTTACAATGGATGGGAAAAAATACTATATACTTACCCCCAAAGGAAGATTAAATACGATTGGTTCAATTTACACTTATGAAGCGAACTATCCAAGTGCTATCGCTTCACTTTCTTTTGATATGAGTACAAAAGCTCTTAAAATATATACGAATGAAAAAATGAAAGATTTTAGTTTTAAAGTGAATGGAAAAATACACAAGGTACAAGGCTCTTTTAGTGAAGATTTAGTTGAATTTTATAAAACATTTCCACAAAGTGAGTATCAGCTTTATTTTGATTCAGAGAAATCACCTTTTATTAAAAGTAGTTTATTAAGCTCTTTAAAGCCTTTAGTGGAAGGGAAAACTGAAATAGAAGCAGTTAATATTTTACTCCATTTTGTTCAAACTGCATTTGCTTATAAAACTGACGATGAACAATTTAGATATGAAAAAGTTTTTTTTCCTGAAGAAACACTCTATTATCCTTATAGTGATTGTGAAGATAGAAGTATTATTTTTAGCTATTTGGTCGAAAATCTTTTAGGACTTGATGTTGTAGGAGTTAAGTTTGAAGATCATCTTGCGACGGCTGTAGAGTTTTCAAGTAAAATAGATGGAGATAGTTTTATGTTTGAGGGGAAACGATATACAATGAGTGATCCAACTTATATTAATGCAAATGCTGGAATGACAATGCCACAGTATAAAAATAAACAATTTGAGATTATCAAATAATTCTCTAAGGGAAGATAAGCAAAAAAAGATAAATTATTAAGTATAATCATCCAAAATTTTTACAAAAGAAACGATTTATAGAAGGAAAATGAAAATGGATAAAGCTGATTATATATGGATGGATGGTGAGTTTACACCTTGGGATGATGCAAAAGTTCATGTTTTAACACATACACTGCACTATGGAAATGGTGCAATTGAAGGAACTAAAGCATATAAGACAGTTGATGGTAGATGTGCAATTTTTAAATTAAATGAGCATACACAAAGACTTCTAAACTCTTCAAAAATGACTTTGATGAGTGTACCTTTTAGTTTAGAGGAGCTAAATAAAGCTCAAGTTGAATTATTACAAAAAAATAATTTGACAGAGGGTGCTTATATCAGACCACTTGTTTATTTAGGCTATGGTGTGATGGGACTTTATCATAAAGATTGCCCTGTAAATGTAAGTATTAGTGCTTGGAAATGGGGAGCTTATCTTGGTGAAGAGGGACTTAGAAAAGGTGTAAGGGTTAAAATCTCATCTTTTACTAGAACTCCAAATACTTCTGGTATGGGGAAAGCGAAAGCTGTTGCAAACTATCTTAACTCTCAAATGGCAAAATACGAAGCGGTTGAAGCTGGATACGATGAAGCTCTTTTAAGAGATGACCAAGGATATATCGCTGAAGCAAGTGGAGCTTGTTTTTTCATTGTTAGAGATGGTGTATTAATCTCTCCACCAAATGATGCTTCTTTAGAATCTATCACTCAAGCAACTGTAATTGATTTGGCAAAAGATATGGGGATAGAAGTTGTAAGAAGAAGAGTAACAAGAGATGAAGTGTATATCGCGGATGAAGCATTTTTTACAGGAACAGCTGCTGAAGTGACACCTATTAGAGAAGTAGATGCAAGAGTGATTGGATGTGGTAGTAGAGGTCCAATAACTGAGAAACTTCAATCAGCATATTTTGATGCAGTTGCTGGGAAAAATCCAAAATATATCAAACATTTAACTTATATCAACTAATACAAATTAAAAAAAAGGCTTCAATTTAGTTGAAGCCTTTTTCCATAAAATCTTAAACTTTAGAAAATCAAAAAGAAAAAAAGGGAAACAGTATGCCAATAGACAATGACTATTTTAAAAATAGACAACAACAAAACCAAAATAATAACCAAAACAAAAATGGTAACAATGGAGGATATGAACCGCCATTTAGTATGCCAGAATTTAAAGGTTTTGGAAAAAATACAGGATTGATTTATGGAATTGTTATTTTGGTAGCAATTATGTTTTTTGCTAAGCCATTTGTGATTATTAATTCAGGAGAAATTGGACTTATCAAAACACTTGGAAAGTATGATACAGACCCACTTTATCCAGGGTTTCATCTTACAATTCCAGTATTACAAAAAGTTGATGTTGTTGATACTAAGGTACGACTTATCAACTATAAATCTAGTGAAGATTTAGGAACAGGGGTAACAAGAGATAGTGGAATACTTGTAAATCCAGCAATTAATGTACTTGATGCGAGGGGATTACCTGTATCTATCGATTTAACTGTACAGTATCAACTTTTACCTTCAGGAGCTCCTGCAACAATAGCAACATGGGGGCTTAGCTGGGAAGATAAAATCATCAATCCAGTTGTAAGAGATATCGTAAGAAATGTTGTGGGTGCGTTTACAGCTGAGGATCTTCCTACAAAACGAAATGAGGTAGCTGTAAGAATTGATCAAGAGATAAGAAAAAATATCGATGCACTTCCTAATAAGCCTGTAAAATTACTTTCAGTACAACTTCGAGAGATTGTTTTACCAGAAAAAGTAAAAGAGCAAATTGAAAGGGTACAAATAGCAAAACAAGAGGCTCAAAGGGTAACAGAAGAGGTTTTAAAAGCGAAACAAGAGGCAGAAAAGGCAAAAGCGATAGCAGAAGGGGAAGCACAAGCTAAAATGATAGAAGCAACAGCAACAGCACAAGCGAATAGTTTAGTATCACGAAGTTTATCTCCTCAGCTTATCCAACTCAAACAAATAGAGGTACAGGGGAAATTTAATGAAGCACTTAAAGTCAATACAAATGCTCAAATTTTCCTAACACCTGGTGGTAGCACTCCAAATATTTGGGTAGATGCTAAAGGGAAAAATCAACAAATAAGCAGTGGAACAAATAAATAAATACAACTTTTTTCTCTCTATTGGAGGGTATATCTTTATCACCATTTTGGTGATAGGGCTTTATCTTTTGTGGGATGAAAATCAATCTTTAAAATCAACACTTCTTCAAGTGACACATCAATTAAATATTGAAAACGAAAAAAATCAAAAACTTCAAGAAATTATTTTTCAAAACAAGCAAATATCAAAAATAAAATCAGTTCAAAAATTAGAAAAAAAAGTAGATGAAAAAACTAACGATATTGTTAAGACAAAAGAAAAAACTACCAAAACAAATGCAAAAGAGATAGTGATAATTTTGCCAGAAAATGAAAAAAACTACTCAAAAGTTATTCCAAATATAGATTATAAAAATATTCCACTTGAAAAAGATACACAAAAAGAGGAAAATCTTAAAATAAACCCAGAAGTTTTTATTGATAAAGAGAAAAAAGTAAACGGTGGAAAGATACAAATAGAAACGAAATTTTAGTATCAGCCACTTCCAACCACGAATTAGATAGAATCCAAAAAATAAAAAGGCTATAGAAAGGCTAAGAAATGATAAATATATCACATGTAGATTTTAAAAAACAAGATGGGATTATTCCTGTCGTAGTACAAGATAGTACAACTTTAGAAGTTTTGATGGTAGCTTATATGAATGAAGAGGCGATGAAACTTTCACTTGAGAGTGGCTTTGCACACTATTTTAGTAGAAGTAAACAAAGACTTTGGAAAAAAGGGGAAGAGAGTGGACATACTCAAAAAGTAGTAGATGTTCTTCTTGATTGTGACAATGACACAATCTTACTCAAAGTGGAACAAGAGGGTGTTGCGTGTCATACAGGGAGAAAATCGTGCTTTTTTACAAGTTTGAAAACAGATGAAGTGGTAAGTGAAGTGGCAGTAGATATGAGTCAAAAATATAGTGTGATTGACCAACTTTATCATACAATAATGGAGCGAAAAAATAGTACAGCTGAGAAATCATACACTGCAAGTTTACTCAATGGAAAAGAAAATAGTCTCCTTAAAAAGATAGTTGAAGAAGCAGGTGAACTTACATTTGCCCTTAAAGATAACGATGAGAGTGAGATAATCTATGAGAGTGCAGATGTGGCTTATCATATTTTAGTGGCTCTTGCAAAACACAATATAAGCCCAGATAGAATCAAACAAGAGTTAGCAAGAAGATTTGGTCTGAGTGGAATTGATGAAAAAAACAGTAGAACAAATAAGTAAAAACTCATGAAAATTTTAGTTTCAGCCCTTGAAACCTCCTCAAATATCCACCTCAAAGCTCTTTTAGATGAGGTGTATTGTGATGTGGAATTTGTAGGGATTTTTGATAAATCACTTGGAAATCCCACCTATGATATAAGCTCAATGGCTGTGATGGGATTTGTGGATGTGATTAAAAAAATTCCATTTTTTTTGAAGCTCAAAAATGAGATGGTAGAGTTAGCAAAAGATGTTGATAAAGTGTTGTTGATGGACAATAGTGGATTTAATCTCCCTTTAGCCAAAGCGATAAAAAAGGCTTACCCACAAAAAGAGATAATCTACTATATCCTCCCACAAGCTTGGGCTTGGAAAAAAGGAAGGATACAAGTTATCGAAGAGGTAATTGATACGATTTGCTCTATCTTGCCATTTGAAAAGTCCTATTATCCTATCAATACAAAATTGCAATATGTTGGGCATCCACTTCTCGATGAGATAAAAAACTTTAGAAATAGCACGACAAATAGTGGCAAAGTTGCTTTTATGCCAGGAAGTAGAAGAGGGGAGATAACGAAGCTTCTACCTATCTACAAAGAGGTTGCAAAGCAAATAGATAAAGAGGCAATTTTAATCATCCCAAAACATTTTAACGATGAGTTTATAGCTGAAGTGTATGGGGATATTTCGATGTTTACAATAGAAAAAAATCCTTACGATACACTTTTTGAGGTCGATTTTGCTTTTATTTGTAGTGGGACAGCGACTTTGGAAGCAGCACTTATTGGGACACCATTTACCCTTACATATATTGCTAAATCTTTTGATTATTTTGTGGCAAAAAAACTTATAAAGATTGAATTTATAGGGTTGGCAAATATCTTTTTTCAAAAGATGGGACTTGTGCCAATGCATACAGAACTCCTTCAAGATGATGTCAATGTAGAAAATCTCCTTCGTGAATATCACAATATCAATAGTGAGAAATTTTTAGAAAATTCGATACAACTTAGAGAATATTTGCAATTTGGAAGTTCTAAAAATATGGCAAATATTGTTTGTAATAGAAATGA
>CAZHJR010000022.1:0-7061 GCA_964533335.1 uncultured Helicobacter sp.
TCTTCACCATCAAGTTGAAGATAGATTAAAGCAAATTCACCCGTTTTTGTATCAACTCCCATCCCTGTACAAGTTGGATTTTCCATTTGACCATAGTTTTTTGGTGCCATCATATGCTCTAGGATCTCTGCTGTTACATCTTGGATTTGATGTCCGTTTAAATCTGCCATTGGTCAATATCTCCCTATTTTATTTGTTTAGATTCTTTCAGGTCTTGTATCTTTAAATGCTAAAGATGGAGCATTTTTGAGTATCTCTAAAGCTCCTTTTTCTATCATCAGTTCAGCCATCTTTTTCCCTAAAGTTTCATATTGGTTAAGCTCTACAGATATACTCTCTTTGATAATATTTGTCCCATCAGGATATCCTATCATCGTTTGAAGAGTAATTATTTCTTGATTGATGGTAGCATTACAAGCAACAGGAGCAGAACAACCAGCCCCAATACTAGCGATAAAATCTCTTTCAACTTTTGTACAAATAAAGGTTGGTTCGTGATTTAATATCATAGCAATCTCTCGTATTTTCTCATCTCCACACACGATTTCAATTCCAAGTGCAGCTTGACCCATAGGGGGAATCATAAAATCTAACGAAAGTTTTTGAACATGTGGGATATCTTTAAGTAGATCAAGTCTATAAAGTCCAATAAAAGCTAAGATAATCGCATCATATTGTCCCTCGCTTAGTTTTCTTAATCTTGTATTGACATTCCCTCTTAAATCTTGAACCTTTAAATCAGGTCTTATCTTTAAAAGTTGCATCCTTCTTCGAAGGCTAGTTGTCCCTACAACAGCACCTTTAGGAAGTTCCTCAAGGCTTTTATATTTATGAGATAAAAAAACATCACTTTGATCTTGCCTTTCAGTGATAGCAACAAGCTCTAATCCATCAGGAATAAAAGTAGGTACATCTTTTAAACTGTGTACTGCCATATGAGCATTGCCTGCTAGCATCTCATCTTCGAGCTCTTTAGTAAAATGTCCTTTTCCTCCTATGAGAGCAAGCGGAACATCTAAAACTTTATCTCCATTTGAAGTGATAAGATTCAGTTCAACTTCCAAATCAGGATAAGCTGCTTCGATTTTATCTTTCACAAAATAGGCTTGCCAAAGAGCAAGGTCACTTCTTCTTGTAGCTATAATTATTTTATCCATTTATTTAATCATCCTTTTGTAATTACTTCTTGTGATATCAACCTCTCCATTTAAAAATAAAGTTGGAGTTCCATTCACAAATGCCTTGTCTGCTAATTTTATATCTGATTCTAAGTCAGCGACTATTTTTGGATGATTCAATTCAGCCATAGTAATGTTTGTTTTGAAAATCTTATTAAAAGTATCAAGTGCTTTTTGCTCATTTTTTTCTTTATAAGGGTCAAAATGCTTTTCAAAATTTGCTGTATAAAGTTTATATGTGATATCTTTTAAACCTTTATTTTCAGCAATCTTAGAGGCTTTTACAAGTGCTTTTGCTGTTGGATGCATATCAAGTGGAAATGAAAAATAGTAAAGTGCAAAAACACTAGGATTTGCTTTGACTGTTTTAATAATTTCAGGAATATCATCGATACAATTTGGACATAGCGGATCACTAAATACTACTAATTTGTTTTTTGCATTGATATTTCCAGCAATGAGCCTTTTTTTATCATAATATTCACTTCCCAATGTAGGGTGCATCAATCTTTTATAATCAAATCCTGTTAATTTTTTTAGTTCCCCTGTCACTTGGAGTCCATTTGAAAATAAGATATCATTTGTATTTATAAGTTTCCCTTGGTATGTAAGGGAAAGATTAAAAAGATACCCTTTCCAACCATCTCCTAAATCTTTTTGAAATGCCAATTTTACATCTTTTAGCCCTACAGCTGGATTTGCACTTATCCTTTGTTTTTCATAGGTGAGTAATTTTTTTTCAAATTCATTTCCACTTACACTAATGTTTAATAGAATGACTATTGTCAATAACTTCAACATCAATAATTTCTTCATCATCATATCTCCTTTTTTGTTTGTAAGTAAAATTTTCTTGTTCGTATCCAAAATGGTTCTCATGTTGTGTTGTTTTTGGGGCTATTTTGAATGTAAAGATTTTCGTTAATATTCTTGTGAGTATTCCAAATTGGAGTAAAATCCCAACTATATCAGTCAAAAATCCAGGAAGAATAAGCAAAATAGCACCAATTGCATTGGCTACATTTTGCTTGATAAAATCTTCTTGTGTTATTTCCCCTTTTGTTAGGCTTCTGATATTAAGCATCAATGAATATTTAAAATTTTTAAGTAAAAATCCACCAATAAAAGCGGTAATGATAATCTCTAAAAATGTATAAAGTCCACCAAGCATTGAAGCAAAGTAAGTGGAAACCATCACCTCTAAAAATAGGTATAAAAAGATATAAATCACCTTTGATTGCCCCTTTGTTTTTTTGAAAGTCGATTGTACCAAAAAAGATTTAAAGTTTAAGATTTAACAACATTCTTTAGTGAAGTAGTGGCAATTAATTAGAAAAATCATTATTTCTTTGATTTAGATTTTCAAGCAAAGAGTAAAAGTTATCATTTTTGTAAAATTGTTCCAAAATATACTCAAAAGATGTTTTCAAGATTACCCCTGAATTGCTTTTAAGAGTTAACTTCATCAGTTCATTTTGGAAATTTTTTAATAAAGAGTTTAAATATCGTATATCTTGATTATGAATAAGAACAAAAAAATTATCGTTTGTATATCTGCACAAAGTATATTCAAGATTTTCGTTAGCAAGTTTTTTATCTATGAAGTTGCAAATATATTTTAAAACATTATTTGCAAGTATTTCACCGTATTGTTTTGTGATATGGGCTATATCATTAATTTGGATAGAAAGCAATATACCATCGTTTTGAAATTTGTCTGTATTGTTTAGATATTTATTAAAAATCCATTTTTTATTTTTTGTTTTAGTTAAAGCATCAAGATAAACTTGTTCCATAAGAGCATTGACCTCTTTTTGCAACTCGTTGATATTTTTGGTAATCTTTTCAAGTTGATTTTTATCATTTTGTTCAATTGCATTTTTTGCATTTGTTGTTTCTTGAGATAAAGTATCTATATGACTCATAGTTTTATCCATAAGTGTATTTATTTTTTCAGCTTCAATTTGTAAAACTTTACTTATCTCCTGTTCAAAATTTTCATTATCTAAAGATACATTTAAATTCTCAGAATTTTCTTTAAAAGTTTTAAAGTAGGTAGTTGGTAAGACAATCTCCTCTTTGAGCAATTTTACAATGGTCTTTTCTGTGATAATTTTTAATTTTTCATTCAATTTAAATCCTTTAAAATTCTTTCAATTGGTTCTGGTTTACTTAAATAATATCCTTGCGAATAGTCAATCTCTAAGCTTTTAACATATCTAAGAATAGTTATATCTTTGACAAATTCTGCTACCACTTTAATCCCCTCTTTTTTACAAAAAGAAACGATACTTTTAACTAAATTATAATAGATACTCTCATCTATTTTTTGTATGAGTGAACCATCAAGTTTTACATAATCCACATTTAATTCCAATATATGTTCATAGTTTGAAAAACCAGAACCAAAATCATCAATGGCAACTTTTACACCATATTTTTTGACTGTTTTAATAAAATCTCTAACAACATTAAAATCACTAATCTTCTCAGATTCAAGTATCTCGATTGTGATAAATTTCCCAATATCAAATTGATCTAAATATCCTAAAAGTGTCTCTTTTATCATAGGGTTAATCATATCGTTATAGGCTAGATTGAGACTTGTATGAATCTTATGCTCTCTTACCTTTGTTAAAACATTTTCAATCATGAGAGACATTAATTTTGGATATAGTCTATACTTTTGAGATTTTTTTAAAAACGAATCGGGAAATAAAATTCCCCCATCCTCTGTTTGAAGTCTTATAAGTGCCTCATATTTATGTATGGTATTTGTTTCATTATCTATTATAGATTGAAAATATGGAATCACTTTATTGTGACTTATATTGTATCTCAAGATATGAATTATTGATGCATCAGGCAGTTCATGTTTATAAAAAATTGGATCAAAATAGGCATAATGTGTAAAGGTTAGCTTTGCTACTTGTAAAGCTTTTTCAGCATATATTTTTAAATTCTTATCTGAACTTTTTGAACAACCTATTGTAAATTCTATATTGATATGAGAGGTATGGTCTTTTAATTCAAAAGGATTTGTTGTAAGCTTAGAGATAATAATTTCAGATATAAGTTTTAGTATCTCTGTATCTAAATCATCCGATATTGTTAAATGAAATATATCAGCATAAGGATTTGTTACATCAATGAAACTATTTGGGATATTCTTTTGAGAAAAAAATGTAATGATATCTTCTGAAATTTTTGTTTTTAAAATATTAAATGTTTGTAGTATTATATAATCACCATTTTCATATCCATATACCGCATTAATATCTTTCATATAGAGTATATCAATAATAAACAATGTCCGTACTTGAAGAACATCACTTGAAAAAGTGTTTAACAAACCCAACTGCCTTTATTTAAATTTAAGAAATGATTCTGTAATTTTAGCATTATAATTTTTTAGTGTCAACAAATTGTCATTTTATCGTAACAAAAACACCAATATTTGTAACAATACTAAATTAAAAGTAAACTTATATTCTAAATAAAAAAGATACAAAGAGAGATTGGCATAAATCCTCTATTGAAAATAGCTGTTTTTAGGAGATCTTTTCGTAGATTACAGCACTTGTATATCCAACAACTTTTGTAGTATCTTTTGTGATATCAGCACTTGTACGATAATCAAGAAGGCGGCTGTGAAGTTGTTTTTTTGTAGCTACCTCAATAAGTGCTTTAACTCCAATTCTTCCACAAGCTTCACATCCTTTATTCCAGATAGTAAGGTCAAGTTTTGCTATCGCTTCAAGGCAGATGCTATCTAGTTGGTTTGCTTTTTCAAGGGTAAAAAAGTGGCTAAGATCGGTACTGATAACTACAAATGTATCATTATCTTTTAAAGCAAAATCTATAACCTTTGCAATATCTTGATAGTCAACCCTTCCATAAACAATCTCAACAATAGCACTATTTGAAAAGGTTTTTTTGATAAATAAACTTTGTGTTTCTGTTGAGTGTTCGTTGTGAGCATTTTGGTAAAAACTTAAAAATGGAAATTGTTTGAGTAACTCAGTAGCATAGGGTTTATCTATTTCAATATCACCACATACAGTTTTGTATCTATCAAACATAGCTACACTTCCACCATCAAAACCTATCCTATGTGATGGTCCAATTAAAAGAACTCTTTTTGGTGTGAGATGAGAAACTAAACTATAAGCAACATTTGCTGTAAAGCCACTATAAATATATCCAGCATGGGGAACAATAATTGCTTTTGCTAAGATTCCTATTGGAGCTTTGAAATCAGAATTTTTAAGCATCAAATCAAAATGTGCAAATTGTTTTTTGATTTCATCACAACTAGCACTATAAAAACTTCCAGCAAAACTTATATCTCTTGTGGTGTAAAAAACTCCATCAAGCTTTTCACCACATTTGTGACAAAAAATTCCATTTTTTCGATTGTCTTTGATAGTGTCGTAGGTTATCCTATCTAAAAGTACCTCGCCACATTTTTTGCAATATGTATTATTTTCTAGTCCGGCATTTCCCATATAAACATAAAAAAGTCCTTTGCTTTTGCCAATTTTATATGCTTTTTGAAGAGTAGTTGTAGGAGTCCTTGGTCTATCTAACATCTTATAATCAGGATGAAAAGCACTTAAATGCCATGGAGTTGCATCTCCTAGTTCTTTGTGTATAAAGGTGGCTATTTCGTTTAATTCCTCATCACTATCATTTATATTTGGGATAATTAATGTGGTTACCTCTATCCAAATTCCAAGTTGTTTAAAGAGTTTGAGATTTGCTTTTAGTTTTTCTAAATTACCACCGAGTTCTTTTTTATAATACTTCTCATCAAATGATTTTAAATCCACATTGGCTGCATCAATCAATCCAGCCATATCTTCAAGCACTTCATTTGATTCAAAACCATTTGTGACAAAAACATTTTTCAAACCATTTTGTTTTGCCAAAATAGCTATATCTCTAATATAAGGATAAAAAATAGTAGGTTCGTTGTAAGTATAAGAGATAGAATCACATTTATTTGTTAGAGCTAATTTTACGATATCTTCTGGACTATAGTATTTCTCTTTATTTATCTTTCTTTCTTGAGAAATTCCATGGTTTTGACAAAAACTACATTTAAAGTTACATCCAACAGTTCCTAAAGAGAGAGTTTTTGTTTTTGGTAAGAAATGATAAAGTGGTTTTTTTTCAACAGGGTCAACATGGATAACAGCTGGATAACCATAGACTAAACACTCTATTTGTGCCCCTGTATTTTTATTTACACCGCAAATTCCAGTATTGTCAACAGAAATATTGCAATAGTGCCCGCAAAGTGTACAAATAAGTTTGCCATCTTTTCCTTCTCTGTAAAAATTCATATTATTTGATCTTTTCTGCTTGATATTTGTATATTTGTGGATGGTTTGCTAGACAATTTCCATCTAATCCAGCTTTTTTGCATAGATGAACAAAAAATGTATCAAAATCTTTGACATCCTCCCAAACTTGTGGTAAAAATGTCGCTTGGTTGTTTCCTTGTCGTAAAATTATCCCATCGACTCCTATAATAATTTTTGATTTTAAATCATCTATGTTTTCGTAGGGTACAAGGGTAGGTGGTGTAAGAAGTGAGACCTCAAGAGAGATATTTGGTAGCTCATCAAGGGTAACAGGACGAAATCTAGGATCTTCAAAAGCAGCTTTTTTTGCATTTGTCACTAAATCATCAAAGAGTTCTCTATGGGCTACAAGTGAACCGATACACCCTCTTAGATGCCCATCTTTTTTAAGGGTGATAAAAGTAGCACGAGGCAAAACAAATTCAGGAAAAAGTTTCACAGCTTCATATTTAGAAACTGCATTTCCCCCTTCTAATTGGTTCTTAATTGAGTCCCAAGCTATTTTCTTAATCAA
>CAZHJR010000022.1:7161-23080 GCA_964533335.1 uncultured Helicobacter sp.
CATTTCCCCCTTCTAATTGGTTCTTAATTGAGTCCCAAGCTATTTTCTTAATCAACTCTTCCATCATAACCCCTTTTATAAGCTAATTTTTTATTTGTTTCTCTTTTTCACTTTTATAGTTAATGTAAATAATCAAAACAACTGCAATATCAATTAAAACATCAGCAAGATTAAATATTGCAAAATCAAATCCACAATGCCAATACACATAATCAACCACACCCTCATGGATAAATCTATCGTAGATATTGCTTGTCCCACCAGCTATTAAAATAGCAGCAGGAATATAGTAAAGATCAAAAATCTCTTTTTTAGAAAATAAATACCAAATACCAAATAGAAGCATAGCTATTTGGATATATTTTAAATTTCCCTCTAAAAAAGCAAACATAGAAAAAGCAACACCCTTGTTGTATGCTAAGACAAGAGAGATACACTCTCCATCAATACCAAAACCATTTACAAAAAGAGTTTTGATGTACTGGTCTAAACTAAAAAGAATAGCAATAATAACTATAAAAGTACCTAACTGTTTTTGCATTTTTTAACACAACTTACTTTTGACAAATTTTATGAGGGTCTCCATAGATTCCTCTAACACTTTTTTATTTTCACCTTCAAGAAGAAGTCTGATTTTATTTTCAGTCCCAGAATATCTAATAAGGTCTCTAATTCCCAATTTTCTAAAACTAACAAGCATCTCTTCAAGTCCAACTATCTCTTGTAGTGGTATTTTTGTTTCGATATTGATATTTTTAAGAATTTGCGGAGAAAGTTCAAAAGGATTGAGGACTTCACTTGCTTTCTTACCACTTTTTAAAACCAAAGAGAGAACTTGAAGAGCTGAAGCTAAACCATCACCAGTTTTAGCAACATCACTAAAGATGATGTGTCCACTTTGTTCTCCACCAAAATTGATGTTTTTCTCTTTCATAATTTCAAGAACATATTTATCCCCAACATTTGATCTGTGGAGTGTTATTCCATTTTTCTTTAAATATTCCTCTAGGGCAATATTGCTCATAACTGTAGCTACACAACTATTTGATGGAAGATTCCCTTCATTTTTTAAAAATACTGCAAGTGCACCTATAAGTTTATCCCCATCAATCACTTCCCCTTTTTCATCAACAATCACAAGTCTATCAGCATCACCATCAAGTGCAATTCCGATATCGGCTCTATATTCTCTTATCACTTTACCAATATTTTCAGGATGCAATGCACCACAATCATCATTGATATTAAATCCATTTGGTTTATTATTTAAAACAATAAGGTCAGCTCCTAGTTCTTCTAAAATGGTTGGAGCAACTTTATATGCAGCTCCATTTGCACAGTCAAGGACAATTCGAAGATTACTTAGTGAAAGATGTTTTGGAAATGATGTTTTAATAGATACAATATATCGTCCAATAACATCATCAATTCTTTTGGCTTTCCCTATATTCATCCCTGTAACTTGAGAAGATGCAAGAAGCTTATCATCGTAAAAAATCTCTTCTATTTTTGCTTCGATTTCACTACTTAATTTATCACCTTTACAGTTAAAAAACTTAATCCCATTATCTTCAAAAGGGTTGTGTGATGCAGAAAGCATAATTCCAGCATCACATCTCATAGATTCTGTAAGGTAAGCGATTGCAGGAGTTGGCATAGGTCCTATTTGAATAACATCGTATCCAACACTTGTAAAGCCACTTACAAGGGCATTTTCTATCATATAACCACTTCTTCTTGTATCTTTTCCAAGAAGGATTTTTTTTGTTTTTGTTTTTGTAATTGAACTAAAATATATTCCAGCAGCTTGAGCAAGTTTCAGTGCAGTCATAGCATCTAAAAATTCTCCAGCTTTTCCTCTTACTCCATCTGTTCCAAATAGTTTCATTTTTACTCTTTTGTCTTAAAATTTAGGTGTTTATTTTATCAAATTCCAACTTAACTTCAATTTTGAGTAAGACAAATATTAATTAAAGCTTATTTTAAGCACTTCTTAAGTACTATTCCACACAAAAATTCGCCGAAACCCCATAGTAAGAGAGTTCAGCAAATCAAAAATAAAAAACAAGAGGATTAAACCAGTATGGCAAATCATAAACAAACTGCAAAAAGAGCAAGACAAACTGTTGTAAAAACTGAAAGAAACAGATTTTACAAAACTAGAATTAAAAATGTTACTAAATCTGTATTAACTGCTATCGAAGCAAACGATAAAGAAGCAGCAGTTGCAGCAATGAAAACTGCTAATAAATATTTACACCACTGTGTAAGTAAAAACATTTTAAAACTTGGAACTGCTTCTAGAAAAGTAAGTAGATTACAACAAAGAATTAATGCACTTTAAGAGATTAAGCACCCGCTTAATCTTTTCTTTCCAAATACACCCAAACTTTTAAGGCAATCCAATGTTACAAGAAAAACTACAATCTTTTATCAAAAGAAGTGATGATATAAATACTCTATTGACTTCGCCAGATATTTTAAGTGATGTTAAACGAATGACGGAACTTTCAAAAGAACAATCAAGCATTGCAAAAATTGTAGAGGCTGCAAAAGAATACAATCAAATCATTCAAGAGATTGAAGACAATAAATTATTACTTGAAGATAAAGAGCTTGCTGATCTTGCAAAAGAGGAACTCAAAGAGTTAGAGCAAAGAAAACCAATTTTAGAAGATGAAATCAAAATACTACTCCTTCCAAAAGACCCAAATGATGATAAAAACATCTATATTGAGCTTCGAGCAGGAACAGGTGGAGATGAAGCAGCACTATTTGTTGGAGACCTTTTTAGAACATATATCAGATATGCAGAGAATCAAGGTTGGAAAAGTGAGATAATGAGTAGTAGTGAAAGTGAATCTGGTGGATTTAAAGAGATGGTTTTCCTTGTAAAAGGGGAGTCTGTGTATTCTAAAATGAAGTTTGAATCTGGAATCCATAGAGTACAAAGGGTTCCTGCAACAGAATCACAAGGGAGAGTTCACACTTCAGCTATTACCGTTGCAGTTATCCCTGAAGTTGATGATATTGAGATTGAAATCAGAGAGCAAGATTTAAAAATTGATGTTATGAGAAGTAGTGGAAGTGGTGGACAATCTGTTAATACAACAGACTCTGCTGTTAGGATAACTCACTTACCTACTGGAATTGTTGTAACAAATCAAGATCAAAAGTCACAACATAAAAATAAAGAACGAGCTATGAAGGTTCTTAAAGCTAGACTTTACGATATGCAAGAGCAGGAGAGAATCTCCAAAGAAGATGCGAATCGAAAAGAGCAAGTTGGAACAGGGGATAGAAGTGGAAGAATTAGAACTTACAACTATCCGCAAGGAAGAATTTCAGATCATAGAATAAATCTTACTCTTTACAGACTTGATGCAATTATGCAAGATGGTTTGATGGATGAGATTATTGATCCTTTGACAGCTGATTATCAGGCAAGGCTTATGGAAGCGGCAGGAGTTTAACTCTTTTCGTAAATTTCATCTTACCTTGAGCTTTACAAAAATAATAAAAATAATTTCTGTAAAAACAGTTTTTTCTATCTGGAGTAAAAATGAAATATTATCTTTTAAAAGAATTTTGTAAATATCTCACACAATTTACTCACATTAAATATGTAAAAAGAGTAGAAAACAATACTCTTAAAATTGAATTCTCAAAAAATGAAACTTTTTATTTTGATATGACAAGGGGAAACTCGTTAGTCTATATCAAGGAAAATACAGAAAACATCAAACGAGATTTTAAATCACCATTTGATGTAATTTTACAAAAAAAATTGACAAATGGACAAATCAATAGAGTATATCTTCTCAATGATGACAAGGTTCTTTGTTTTGAGATAATTGCAAAATCAAGTTATAAAAAAGAGATAGTGACTTTACAATTTGAATTTACTGGAAAAAATACAAATGTGATAATTCTTGATGAGAATCGAGTTGTACTAGAGGCTCTAAGACACATTGATATTGATAGCTCATCAAGAGTTGTTAAAGTTGGTATCAAGTTACTTGATATCCCAAAACCAAGCTTTTCTTTTCAAGATTTACCTTGTGATGATATTATAAAAGATCTCCAAAACAATTATCAAAACAAAGAAACTAGCCTTTTAGAAAATATCAAATCTCAAAAAATAAATCAGTTGCAAAAAGAAAAAGAGAAGTTAGAAAAGATAATTTTAAATCTAGAGGATAAAGAGGATTTAAAGATACAAGCAGATGAAATATATGCAAAAGCGAATCTAATTTTAGCAAATTTATATCAGATAAAACCATACGAAAAAGAGATTGAGCTATTTGATTTTAATGGAGAAAAAGTAATAATTATCCTTGATGGTGCTTTCGCAACACCATCAATGTATGTAGATTTTTTGTTTAAAAGTGGCAAAAAAATAAAACAAAAAATAGAAAATCAATATCTTGAATTCGAAAATTTATCACAAAAAGTTGAGTTTTTAGGAAGACTAATTGGGATAATAAAAAATGCACAATCGATAGATGAGATTGAATTTTATTTTCCAAAAAAAGATAAAAATATTAAAAAAACAAAAAAAATGGAAGCCTTTCAAAGTTTTTTTATTGATGGATATAAAATTATGCTTGGAAGAGATGAAAGGGAAAATATCTATTTACTAGAAAATAGTAAGGCAAATGATTTCTGGTTTCATCTTCAAGGAAGAGTTTCTGCACATGTGATAGTGCAAAATACAAAAAAAGATTTACCAGAGCACATCATAGAAGAAGCGAGTAAAATTTGTGCACAATTTTCAAGTGATAGTGGAGGTGTATTTGTGGTTGATTATACACAAAGACGAAATGTCAAAATTCAATCAAAAGCAAATGTTTTGTATAATCCCTACTATACGACAGTAGTTAAAATATGAAAAAAGGGTGTTGATGTTTGAGATTTTAAGAGATAGTAGTGAAAGAATAAGAACGGGAGTTATTCTTATTGCCGTAGTTTTATTTATAGGGATTATCAATAGTAAAATTTTGACTTGGTTATTCCTTGGAATAGTTATGATGATTGGTGTTTATGAAGCGATGAAACTCTTTAAGAGTGAGAGAAATTTAATCTATCTAGTTTCTGGATTTACTTGGATTTTAGCATACTTCTATCCAAATCCTCAAGATTTAGTTTTTTTATCAATTATTTTATTTGCTTCTATATTAGCTTATACGAAAACATTTGATAAAGGGCTTTTTTTACCACTTTTATATCCTTTAGTTTCTTATCTTTTCTTGTTTTCTTTATATCTTTCTTTTGGAATGTTATCTCTTTTATGGCTTTTAGTAGTTGTTGCTGGAACTGATGTTGGTGCATATTTTGTAGGAAGAGGTATAGGGAAAAGACAATTTTGTCCAACAAGTCCTAAAAAAACTTTAGAGGGTGTAATTGGAGGGGTTTTCATTGCAACACTCTTTGGAGTTTTGGTTGCCCCATCGGCATATGAAATACAAACGACACTTTTTGTATCATTTGTGGTTTCTATAGGGTCTGTCTTTGGGGATTTGTTTGAAAGTTATCTTAAAAGAGAGGCTGATGTAAAAGATAGTGGGGATATTTTACCAGGTCATGGTGGAGTATTGGATAGAACGGATGGATACCTTTTTGGAGGTGTTTTGATGTTTATTTTGCTAAAACTTTTAGTTATCTAAATTATGATTGTATTAGGTTCAACAGGTTCTATTGGGGTCAATACTCTCCTTATCGCTTTAAAATTTCAGCTTGATATTGAAATTTTAGTAGCAGGTCAAAATATAGAATTGTTAAATCAACAAATAAAAATACACAATCCAAAGCTTGTTATCATTTCAGATATCAAGAATCTTCATAGAGTAAATCATCCAAATGTCAAAGCTGGGGAAGATGCAATTCTTGAAGCAATAGAAAATAGCTCTTCAAATCTAGTTGTCAATGCATTAGTAGGATTTACAGGATTAAAGCCAACTTTAAAAGCATTAGAATGTGGTAAAAAATTAGCTTTAGCAAATAAAGAAAGTTTGGTAGTTGCAGGAAAGTTTTTAGATACAAAAAATATTATCCCAATTGATAGTGAACATTTTGGACTTTGGTATTTGTATGATAAAACAAAAGTAATTGACAGCTTGGTGGTTACTGCAAGTGGTGGAAGTTTTAGAGATATTCCACTAGAAAAACTAAAAAGTGTATCTATAAAAGAAGCATTAAATCATCCCAATTGGTCAATGGGAAATAAGATAACTATTGATAGTGCAACGATGACAAATAAACTTTTTGAACTTATTGAAGCTAGATGGCTTTTTGATACTTTCAAAATTGATGCCATCATTGAGCCAAAATCAATCATTCATGCTTTGATAAATTTTAAAGATGGAAGTACAACAGCCCATTTTGCAAATGTTTCTATGCAACTTCCTATTGCTTATGCGATATTAGATAGGGTAGAAGAGGAGATTTTAGAAAAAGTTGATTTATTAAAAATCCAAAATCTTGAATTTAGAAAAATAGAAAAATCAAGATATCCTATTTGGGAGATTAAAGAAGAACTTTTACACAATGACAATTTGGGTGTGGTGATAAATTCAGCAAATGATTTTGCAGTGGAACAATTTTTATCTGGACAAATTGGATTTTTAGATATCTCAAAAATAAGTATAGCCTCTGTGAATAAATTTCATAATCTAAAAGTTTCAAATACAGATGATATTTTTTTGGCAAATGGTGAGGTAAAACAATATATTATGGAGATGAAAATATGAAAGTTATTTTATTTCTGCAACTAATTCTTGCTACTCTTTTTGGAGCAGATTTTTATAAAGTAGACAATCATATTGTTGATACGACGAGAAATACAATGTGGCAAGATACGAAGGATGATATTAAAATAGTAAAAGATCATAAAAGTGCTGTTACTTATTGTGAAAATTTAGAACTGGATGGGTTTAGTGATTGGAGATTACCTTCAAGAAAAGATTTTGAAAATATTATAGATAAAAAGAGAAAAGATGAGGAACCTAAGATTGTAAAGGTATTTCAATATGCTCTTCTTGAACATTACTGGATAAAAGATAAAACTTGGAGAAATTTCAATCAATGGGCGTACTATGTCTATTTAAAAAGTGGTACATTCTATTATGATAATAAAACTTATCCTAAATATGTAAAATGTATAAGAGATGGTAGATAATGGGTAAAAAAGTTTTGATTTTACATGGCTGGAATGGGAGTGATTTCCCCCATTGGCAATCACATTTATCGATGCAACTCATTGAAAATAATTACACTGTTTCTTTTCCATCATTACCAAATAGAGATTTTCCAAATTTAAAGGAATGGCTAGAGTATTTAGATACTGAAATAAAACATTTTAAGCCAGATATTGTTGTTTGTCACTCTTTAGCAAATATTCTTTGGTTCCATTATGTCAATAATTATGAGGTTGAAGAGATTGAAAAATTGATGCTTGTAGCTCCAGTGTCACCCACTTGCAAAATAGAAGAGCTCAAAAGTTTTTTTCCGTATGAAGTGCCACAAGATTTAAAAGCAAAAGAAAAAATAATGGCTTGTAGCGATAATGACCCTTATATTACTATTGATGAGGCTTATGCATTGCATGATATTTTAGGGATTGGGCTCAAAGTTCTTGAAGGTGCTGGACATATAAATAGTTCAAGTGGTTTTGGAAAACTTGATTGTGCTTATGATTGGATAGTGCGATGATTTTAAGTATTGAGTCGAGTTGTGATGATAGTTCAATTGCAATTACAAAAATAGATACCTTAGAACTTATCTATCATAAAAAAATCTCTCAAGAGATTGACCATAGTGTGTATGGTGGTGTGGTTCCAGAACTTGCGGCAAGGCTTCATGCTGAGGCTTTACCAAAAATTTTAGAAGAGTGCAAAGAGTATTTTAAAGAGCTTAAAGCAATAGCAGTTACAAATGCACCAGGACTGAGTGTAACACTTACTGAAGGTGTTATGATGGCAAAAGCTTTAAGTGTATCATTAAAGCTTCCAATTATTGCAGTCAATCATCTTAAAGGGCATATCTTTTCTTGTTTTGTAGAAAAACATACACACTTTCCTATGACCGTTTTATTGGTATCTGGTGGACATACTCAAATTATTGAAGTAAATAGTTTAGAAGATATGAAAATAATCGGACAAACAAGTGATGATAGCTTTGGTGAGAGTTTTGATAAAGTAGCTAAAATGCTTCATTTAGGCTATCCAGGCGGTCCAGTTGTGCAACAATATGGACAAAAAGGTGATGAAAATTGTTACGATTTTCCAATACCACTCAGACAATCTCCAAATATAGAATTTAGTTTTAGTGGACTTAAAAATGCAGTGCGAATGGCTATCATAAATGAAGAGGAAAATGGAAGCTTGGATGAAAATACAATAGCCAATATCTGTGCAAGTTTTGAAAAAACAGCAGTTGCTCATGTAATGATGAAGCTCAAAAAATATTTTAAAAGCAATCCTCCTAAAAGATTTGCAATTGTAGGAGGGGCAAGTGCAAATATACGATTAAGAGGCGAGTGTGAAAATCTTTGTAAACTTTATAACTGTGAAGTTATTTTAGCTCCACTTCAATATTGTAGTGACAATGCAGCGATGATTGGAAGAGTTGCAGTTGAACAGTATCAAAAAGGTGATTTTACCCATTTTGATGACTTGGATGTGCGAACGAGGATAAAATAATAAAAGCAAATTTAAAGAAAATTTTCTGTACTATTCGCAACTTTATGTAAAAATCATTTACAAATTTATGAAAGGAGTTCTGAATTATGCCAAAAATGAAATCAAACAGTGGTGCTTTAAAAAGATTTAAAATCAAAAAAAATGGTCAAATTAAAAGAGGAAGTGCTTTTAGAAGTCACATCTTAACAAAAATGGATCAAAAAAGAAAAGTAAATCTTAGAGGACCACAAACTGTAGATTCTACAGATGTTAAAAGAGTTAAAGCAATGCTTTGTAAAGCTTAATTAGTAAGCTTTTTGTCCCTCCGATTGAATTCGGACAAGTTCAGTCTATTTATAGCTGACACCTAAAAATATAAATATATTGCGGTAAAGAAAGGAAATATAATGCCAAGAGTAAAAACAGGTATAGTAAGAAGAAGAAGACATAAAAAAATATTAAAAATGGCTAAAGGTTTCTATAGTGGAAGAAGAAAACACTTTAGAAAAGCAAAAGAAGCTGTAGAACATGCACTTGTGTATGCTTTTAGAGATAGAAGAGCTAAAAAAAGAGATTTCAGAAGACTTTGGATAATTAGAATAAATGCTGGTTGTAGATTGAATGATATCAACTATTCAAGATTTATGAATGGATTAAAAGTTGCTGGTATTGAACTAGACAGAAAAATTTTAGCTGATATGGCTATGAATGATCCTGCATCGTTTACATCTTTAGTTGCAAATGCTAAAGCTGGATTAGCAAGTAAATAATTATTTATAATTACTAAAAAAGGCTAGGTAAAATTTACCTAGCCTTTTTTTATGGAGAAATTTATAGATTAGATTGATTTCCCTTTTAAAAAGGGAAATTTAAAAATGATTAATAAGGAGTAACCCCAATCCAACCGTCAGCTTGTCTCTCAATAACTTCAGCAATCCCAGCTTGAACAAAAGAAACCCCTTTTATGAATTCAGCATCTTTCCAACCCATAGTATCCATAGTATTTCTACATACAATAAATTCAACTTCATACTCCATAAGTGATTTGATTCTTTTTAAAGTTTCAGGGTCATAGTCACTTCTTACTGCTCGTACACCTTGTGCATAGGTAATAATAGCAATTTTGATTGATTCAACAGGATATGCTTTTAATACATTATTTACAGAACTCAACATATGGTTCACATCTTCGATATTTGCAGTATTAAGTTTTATAACCCATTTTCTTGGGTTTTCAAAAGTTGGTTGTGGATCAGCATACTTCATCTCAGCAGAAGAATAACTTAATAGCAGCAACATAATCAGTAAAATTCTTTTCATAGTAGAAACCTTTTTTTTAAATTTCAAAAATTATACATCATATAGCTTAATTCTCTAAAAATAATATCTTTATTTTCTATATTTTTTATGTTACTTGTGTAGAATATAAAAAATTCTAAAGGGGAATGATGAAACAAACAGTAATATTATTTGATTTGGATGGAACATTAATTGATAGTACAGATGCAATTATTAGCACTTTTTATCATAGTTTTGAAAAGAAAAAGTTTGATTTTAAAGGAAATGAAGAGGATATAAAGAATTTAATAGGATATCCACTTGATATTATGTATGAAGAGCTTGGTGTACCTAAAGAAGAGGCTTGGGATTTTGTAGATGTTTATAAACAAAGGTATAGAGAAATTTCTCTTGAAATGACATTAGTTTTAGAAGATGCAATAGAAGCATTAGAATTAGCTTCAAAACATGCTAGATTAGGAATTGTAACAACAAAAACTACACATTACTCAATTCCACTTTTGGAAAATATGGGAATTATGAAATATTTTGAATGTATAATTGGAAGGCAAGAAGTGATAAATCCAAAGCCTCATCCTGAACCAGTTTTGAAGGCAATGGAGCTAATGAATGTTACTACTGAAAAATGTGAAATCTACATGGTTGGTGATACAAAACTCGATTTAATTGCAGCTAAGGAAGCCAATATTATAGGTGTTGGAGTGTTGTGTGGATACGGTAAATATGGCGATTTGTCGCAATATACTGAGCATATTGAAATGAATTCTTTACAAGCTGTAAAAAGAATAATTAATCTAAAAAAATAAAGGATAATGTAAGTTGTATTTGCTTAAAATTGGGCAAGTAATAATTTAAAGTTTTTAATTTATTCTGGAAGTTTATTTAAAAGAAGGAGAAAAAATGCTAGAAATAAGATGGCATAGTAGGGCTGGACAGGGTGCAGTTACTGGAGCGAAGGGATTAGCTTCTGTTGCAGCTGAAACTGGAAAAGAAGTACAAGCATTTTCATTTTATGGTTCTGCAAAAAGAGGTGCTGCAATGACTGCATACAATAGGATTGATGATAAAGTAATCTTAAATCACGAGAGATATATGTGTCCTAATTATGTCTTTGTTATTGACCCAGCATTAGCATATACTGACAATATCACACTCGATTGTGATGAAAATACTAAATATATTGTAACAACACATCTTACGGATAAAAATGAGTTAATAAGTTTGATTCCAGCATTAAAAGGGAAAGAAGATAATATTTATATCCTTGACTGTTTAAAAATAGCAACAGAAACTATTGGAAGACCAATTCCAAATACACCTGCTCTTGGAGCTTTTATAAAAGTTTCAGGTATGTTAGATATTGAAGATTTTAAAATAGCAATGAAAAAAACCCTTGGAAAGTTACCTGAAAAAATTAAAGAAGCAAATATGTTAGCAATTCAGCGAGCATATGATGAAGTAAGATAGGAGAAAAATATGGCAAAAGAAAAAGATTTATCAACTAGAGTTGTACCAACTTTAGGTGGTGTAACGGCTCCAAAATCTATAAAAGAGATGGGGTGGGATGAACTTGTCCTTGGTGCAGCCTGTTTTTCTTTCGAGAGCGAAATAGATCATACTGTAGTAAATGTACAACCCGAAAATAGACAATATGCTGAAACAAATTCAATGAATAAATATGTTGGAGACTGGAGAGTTGTAAAACCTGTTTGGAATGTTGATCTTTGTATCGATTGCCAAAATTGTTGGTTATATTGTCCAGATACTTCTATTATTTCAAGAAATAAAGAGATGGTTGGAATCGATTATGACCATTGTAAAGGGTGTGGAATTTGTGTTCAAGTATGTCCTACAAATCCAAAATCATTAATAATGTTTAGTGAAACAGTAAAAAATGAGGATGCACTTACACAATGGCCATCTAAAGATGATAGCTTACCAGATAATGAAAATGAGAAAGGTGAATAACGAATGTTTAAAAATAAAAGAACAATGGAATTAAATACTGTTGAAGTTTGGGATGGAAATGTTGCAAATGGTCAAGCATTAAGACAAGCTGGTGTTGATGTTGTTGCTGCATATCCTATTACACCTTCAACAGGTACGGTTGAAGCATATGCTGCACACCATGCAAATGGATATGTTGATGGTGAGTTTGTAATGGTTGAATCGGAACATGCTGCTATGTCAGGATGTATTGGAGCGGCAGCAGCAGGAGCAAGAGCAGCAACTGCTACATCTTCTCAAGGGCTTGCACTTATGGTTGAAACATTGTATCAGGCATCTGGTATGAGAATGCCTATCGTACTTTGTATGATTAATAGAGCATTAGCAGCACCACTGAATGTAAATGGTGATCACTCTGATATGTATCTTGCAAATCAAAGTGGATGGATATCATTAGATGCATGTACTCCTGAAGAGTCATATGACTTGGTATTGTGTGCATTTAGAATCGGTGAACATATGGATGTGCGACTACCAGTTATTGTAAATCAAGATGGATTTTTAACATCACATAAAGCACAAAATGTACGACCACTAAGTGATGAGGTTGCATATAATTTTGTTGGAGATTATAAAGAAGTAAACTCTTTATTGAATTTTTCAAAACCTGTTACTCATGGGGTACAAACAGAATCAGATTGGCATTTTGAACACAAAGCTAGACAACATGATACTATGATGAGAGCACCAAAAGTGATTGAAGAAGTTTTTGAAGAATATGCAAAAATTTCTGGTAGAAAATATAATTTAATAGAAACACACATGGTAGAAGATGCAGATGTAGTAATCGTATGTTTAGGAACTACATATCAAACAACTCAAATGACAGTTGATAAATTAAGAGCTGAAGGAAAAAAAGTTGGATGTATGATGCCAAGAGTATTTAGACCAACTCAATTAGACAGTTTTGCAAAAATACTGAAAAATGCAAAAGCTATAGTATGTATGGATAGGTCAGCTCCAGGTGGACAAACTGGTTTACTTTATAATGATGTAGCAGCAGCATTATTTAATACATCTTCAAGACCATTATTGTCAAATATTATTTATGGACTTGGTGGAAGAGATATCAATATTGAAAACTTAACAGGTGTTTTCAATTATGCACTTGAAGAAGTTGCAAATGGAAAATTGAATGGTGCTATCCAACGATTTGTTGGGGTTAGAGGACCTGAATTAAAATATTATAGTGTAGAGGAGTAGAGAATGAGTTGCGGTTTAAATGGTGGTTGTTTACCACAAGGAAATAAAGAGATTAAGAACTTAAAAGCATTCTCAACAGCAGCTGAAAGATTTGAAGGTGCTCATGTTCTTTGTCCAGGTTGTGCTCACTCTATTATTGTACGAGAAGTTTTAAATGCTACAAATGACAATATGGTAATTGGTTCAAGTACAGGTTGTCTTGAAGTTTGTACAGCTATCTACCCACATACGAGTTGGGATAGTTCATGGATTCATATTGGATTTGAAAATGGTTCTACTGCTATTGCTGGTGCCGAAGCTGCAAATAAAGCACTAAGAAATAAAGGAAGAATTGACCCAAATACTCCTGCACCTAAATTTGTTGCATTCGGTGGAGATGGAGCAACTTACGATATTGGATTCCAATGGATAAGTGGATGTTTTGAAAGAGGTCACAATATGATGTATGTTTGTTTAGACAATGAAGTTTATGCAAACACAGGGGGGCAAAGAAGTTCATCTACACCAATAGGTGCAAGTGCAACAACGAGTCCAGCAGGATCACACTCATATGGTGAGAAAAAAATGAAAAAAGACATGATGTCAATTATGGCTGCACATGGAGCACCTTATGTTGCTCAAATTGCTCCAAATAAATGGAAAGATATGGTGAAAAAGATCCAAAAAGGATTTGAAGCAAATGGACCTGTTTATATCAATGCAATGTCAGCTTGTACAACTGAGTGGAAATTCTTAGAACACCAAACTATTGAGGTATCTGATTTAGCTACAGATTCATTAGTTTTCCCACTTTATGAGATTATTGATGGAAGAGAATTAAATATCACATATAGACCAAAAAACATTGTTCCTGTTAGAGATTATTTAGGTGCTCAAGGGAGATTTAAACATCTATTTAAGCCAGAAAATGAGCATATTATTACTGAATGGCAAAAAAGGGTAGATAGAGATTGGGATTATCTACAAAGAAGAGAGGAAGCGAGAGTTTAATAACTCTTCTTTTCACCAAATTGATTTAAAAAGCCTCGATTTTTCGAGGTTTTTTTGTTTATAGAATCCATTAATAACAATTATTAAACATAAAAAAGGAAAATTAAGATGAGCGAAATTAAAAATGTTACAGTAAAAAAAGAGGCTAATATCTATTATGATGGAAAGGTTACAAGTAGAACTATCACACTTGAAAATGGATATGTTCAAAGTTTAGGAATTATGTTACCAGGTGAGTATACATTTGGAACGGCTGAAGCTGAAATTATGGAAATAATGAGTGGAGAACTTGATATTAGACTTCCAAATGAAGAGTGGAAAACTTTAAATACACCAGAAACTTTCAATGTTCCAGCAAATTCATCATTTGATTTGAAGATAAAAACAGTAACTGATTATTGTTGTAGTTATATCAAGTGATAATTATTTGAGTGTTTCATAAACCTCTTTAATCGATTTACCAGTCATCTTTGCAAGTAGTTTTGCTTTTTGTTTTGGTGGTAAATCTAATTCTTTGATATCTTCAAGTGTAAGATTTTCACCCTCTTTTTTTTCTACACTTGATAGTATCACTACCCATTCACCTCTTGTATCAATAGTGTGAAATTGTTCTAAAATATCACAAATCTTCCCTTTAAAACTTTTTTGATACATCTTAGTAAGCTCTTTTACTAAAAAAACTTCTTTGTTTGGATTGAGAGCATTTATCTCTTCTAAAAGTTGGATGATTCTATGAGGTGATTCATATAATATAGTTAAATATTCACTATTCATAAGCTCACTTAGTGGTGATTTTCTATTTCCTGCCTTGTGAGGTAAAAATCCATAAAACAAAAACTCTTTTTGATTAAACCCACTCATAGCATATGCAGTTAAAAGTGCATTTGCACCAGGGATTACATCATAAGGGATATTGTTTTTGATACAGAAATTAACCAAAATAGCCCCAGGATCACTAACACATGGCATCCCTGCATCACTTACATAGACACAATTTTGTTCTTTGAATTTTTCAACAAATTCTAAAGTTGTATATTTCTCTTCATTATGAGAATGGACACTTAAAAATTGTTTTGATTGGGTATCTATTTGGAAGCTCAGTTTTTGATTGATAAGATTTAATAGTTGTTTTGTTACTCGTGTGTCTTCACAGAGTATGAGTTCCGAATCTCTTAGGGCATTTAAGCTCCTAAAAGAGATATCCTCTAAGTTTCCTATTGGGGTTGGAACAAATGTAAGCACTTAGCTTGTTAGATTACTTTTGTGCGTATTTTGCGTTGAATTTTTCAACTCTTCCAGCAGCATCTACGATTTTTTGCTCACCTGTAAAGAATGGGTGGCATTTAGCACAGATGTCGATTCTCATAGTTTCAACATTTGATTTTGTTTCAAAGCTGTTTCCACATGCACAGCTTACTTGACAAACTTTATAGTCTGGGTGTATATCTTTTTTCATTTTTGTACCTTTTGTTTTGTATTTTTTTGTTTTATATGTGAAAGGTCGAGCTATATTATCCTATCGCCCTTCATCTGATAAAAGTTCGCGATGTTACAGAAAAATAACTTAATCCTTAATGAAGCGATTTTCCTTATTTGTGCGAAGATTTCATTTAGTTTTGTTTGTTATAATCATTGAAATATTTTGAATTCTAGGAACAATTTATGATACAGACAATTAAAGAAGAGATAAAAAAAGTAATCGTAGGGCAAGAGGAGCTTCTTGATGGGATGCTTATGGCTTT
>CAZHJR010000023.1:0-22533 GCA_964533335.1 uncultured Helicobacter sp.
TAAAACTTGCACCTTTATATTCGTATCCGTTGTATCTAAAAGTTTCATTGGATACCCCAATAGAACCATTCATCCCTTCTGTGATAAGTTTATAAACCATACTAAGCCCAAGTCCAGTACCTTGCGATTGGTGTTTGGTAGTAAAATAAGGTTCAAAGATTTTATTGATAATCCCCTCTTCTATTCCACCAGCATTATCTTTAAATTCTATCACCAATCTATCATTTTCTTTTACATATCCAGCGATAAAGATACATCTTTTGTATTGTTTATCTTTAAGTGCATCTTTTGCATTATTAAGAAGATTGATTAGGCACTGATTGAGTTCATGTTGTAAACCATTGACATTAATTCCTTCAGCAACATCAATATGAAGTTCTATCCCATTATCTTTTATGGTTGCTTCTACTAGATGTGAAAAACTATCAAGTGATTTTTTGAGATTGAAAATCTCTTTTTGACTCTCTCCTCGTATAAAGTTTCTAAAATCATCGATAGTTTTTGAGAGATATTGCCCATTGATAACCATATTATCGAGGTTTTTTATCAACAAATCATCATCCAAAACCCCCATCTCTTTTTGGACAATCATCCCACTTGCTGTTGCTGTGATAGCTGAGAGTGGTTGTCTCCATTGATGAGCAATATTTCCTATCATCTCACCAAGAGCTGCCATTTTAGTTTGTTCAAAAAGCATTTTGTCTTTTTCTCTATTGCTATGAACCTCTTCAAGAACTCTTTTTTCAAGACTCTCATTTAAAATTTGTAGTTCATGTTCACTCTCTTCAAGATCTTTATTTAGAGTATTGAGCGATTTTGTTTTCTCCTCTACAAGAGTATTTAAAATCTCTTTTTGATGTAAGATTCGATACACAAATAAAAGAGCTAAAATCAAAATAATCTCAGCAGCTATAAACATAAAATAGAAGTTTTTTTGATTATTGATAATAAAATCAGCTTCACTTCGTAAAACAATCATCGCTACTACATCATTACTTATTGGATTTTGTACTTTGATAAAAGTCATTATGCTTTTACTTTTAGAATCAAATAGAGAGAATGATTCGTTTTGAAATCCTTTTTCTTTGATGATTTTTAATGTTTCATTGGATACATCAAGGCTTATATTTTTTTTATTATAAATTTGAAGAATCTCCTCAATCTTTTTTTCATATAAAAAATCTTCAAATTGAGATTGGGCATAGCTTCCTTTTTCTTTTTCAAATACTTTTTCATTGACAGCTTTTTTTGAGATTAAAAATTTGCCAATTACATTAAAATTTTTAATCAATTCTACATTCATAGCTAAACTACTAAAGGAAACTTCAACACTTCCAATATGTTTTGTTCCATCAAACATTGGGTAAACATATCGATATCCATTGTAGATTCTCCCCTCTTCAAATCCATCAATAGGAGTTTTAAACTCATTGACATACTTAACAGTTGCCCTTACATCTGTTAGATTATCTCCAAATTGTAAAGGTTTGTGAAATCGTAAAAAGCTATCGTTATTTGGAAGATGAAAATGGAGTTGTTTGATGTTGTATTCTTTAAGAAGAGTGTATGTTTCATCGAGGTTATCAAAGAGTTTTTTTCTTGTGATTACTCTTTGTTCATTAGTTCCATTGTGAGCATCTTTAAATATCTCTATTACTTCTTTTGTGTTTATGTTAGTTTGAAAGATAATATCAGCTATTTTTTTATAATCTTGATAAACCACACCATATCCTTGAAGATATCTTTGAGTTGTATCTTCAAGATATTTTTCAATTCTTAGATTCTTTTCATAAACTAAAACTCCATAAAATGCAATTGAAAGAAAGAAAAAAAGTAGATAAAAATAAACTTTTTTCATAAACAACCCACCCTTTCTTTTTTTTAATTTAAATTGTTATCTCTTTAATATCCGCTATATTTTTAAAAGCTTTATACACAAGTCCTATAAGATTTCTTCTATTTTGTTTAATAGCTTCATTTTCATGATTTACAAATACATTTGTAAAAAATTTATCAAGATTTGGTTTAAGGCTAAATAGTGCTTCTAGCTCTTCATCATAAGTTGGATAGTTTTTAGCAACAATCATCTTATAAGCTTCATACAATTCACCCTCTTCGCTATCTTCAAATAATCCACTATCAACATTTACATTATCAATATTGAGGTCTTTAATAATATTTGCAACCCTTTTAAAAGTAGAGCTAAATTCACTAAAATCACTACTATTTACAATAGGATTGAGTGCATAAATTTTTTGAGATATTTTTAAAATATCTCCTTCCCCACTTGCCAAAACAGCCTTGACTACACTTGGATTGATATCACTAAAGATTTTAAAAAGTCTATCATTAAAAAACTCTATCACTTTTTTTGTATCAAGATTTTGATAGTTGCAACTCAAGTCAAGTATAGTTTTGTAAATATCTAAATTGTATTTATTTGTTATACAAATTCTTACTATCCCAGCAGCTGCTCTTCTGAGTGCAAATGGGTCACGACTCCCTGTAGGTACCATTCCAACACTAAATAATGCTAAAAGATTGTCTATTTTATTTGACAGTGCAACTATACTACTAAAAAGACTTGAAGGGATTTCACTCTCTTCACCTGTTGGTAAATATTGCTCTTTAAGTGCTATACAAAGTTTCTCATCTTCTCCAGCTAATGAAGCATAGTAATATCCCATAAGCCCCTGAAGTTCCGTAAACTCATACACCATATCAGTTGTCAAATCAGCTTTGCTTATCATAATCGTTTTAGCTAACAATTCTTTTTCGTTAAGATTCAAACTATGTGCTAAATAATCCCCAATAAGTGTTTCTCTTTCACATTTATTGTATAAACTTCCAAGCCCTTCAACAAAAGTGATATTTTTAAGTCTTTCATTTGTGAGTCCATTTTTAATATCGTTTTTCCAAAAAAACATCGCATCACTAAGTCGTGGTCTTAAAACTTTTTCATTTCCACTAATAATGTGACTGAAATCTTCTGTATATGAATTTGAAACTACAATAAAATTATTAACCAATTTCCCATCTTTATAGACACCAAAATATCTTTGATTTGCTTTCATTGAGTTGATGATAACCTCATCAGGAAGTTCTAAAAACTCTTCATCAAAAGTTCCTAAAAGTGCTGTAGGATACTCTGTGATAGCCACAACCTCTTCTAGCAAATCTAAATCTATCTCAACTTTAATATTATGCTTTATTTCAAGATTTTTGATTTGTTCCAATATTGTTTGTTTTCTTTGTTCTGGAAAAAGAACAATCCCATTTCTCTTCAATCCATCAAAATATTCACTTGCATTATTAAAACCTAATTTTTCATAACTAATCATTCTGTGGATAAAAGTTGATTGGCTTGATTTGACTTCAAAAAGTGAACCCTCTATGAGTTCATCACCAAGAAGTATAGTAAGCCCTCTGATTGGTCTTATGAAACTTTCACTTAGGCTTCCCCATCTCATTGATTTGCCAAAATCCAATTTTTTAATAAAATTGTTCACCATCTCATTTAAAAGCTCTTTTGAAAGTTTCCCTTTTTGTTCTTTTGCAAAATAGAGCACCTCATCTTTACCATTGTGCTTTGTAGAAATTTGAGATATATCAACACCACACTTCTTAGCAAATCCAAGTGCCGCACCTGTTGGCTCACCATCTTTATAAGCAATTTTTGTTGGTGCACCAAACATCTCTATTATACTATCATCCCCAACAACTTTAAATTCTCTATGCCAAAAAACTAATCTTCGTGGAGTATAGTAAAATTCAAATTCACATAAAAGATTATTCTCTTGTAAAATCTCAACCCATTTTTTTTCAATATTTGGTAGTTCATTTAAAAATGGTATAGCAGGTAATTCCTCTGTTGCTATCTCTATAAGTAATGGTTGTATCATTTATTCTTTTCCCCTTTTGTTCCATTTTTTTTGCTTTTTGATTTATTTGTTTTCTCTATTTGTTCTAATCTTTCTTTTTCTCGTTTCTCTTGTATCTCTTTTCTCATCTTATTTTTTTCAACCATTTGTCTATTGAAACCACCAATAATAACAAATAAGATTAAAATAAAAAGTATTATAACAATAACGTCTATCACTTCTTTCATCTTTTAAGTCCTTCTAAAAAATTATTATATATCACACCATCAATCCCATTTTTTGCAATAGTTTCAATCATCTCATCATCTTCTATAATCACTAAAATTTTGCTATCAAACATATAATTCTCAGCTATTTTTTGGATTTCAGCTGCATTACTATTGCTACAAATGAGATATCTAGCCCCAAGAACATTTCCAAAAATAGCCTCTTTAATATTTAAAATAAAAAGAGAATATGGAATTTTATTAGAAAAGCAATAATTCATCATTTCCAAATCATACTTAAAAATAATCGTGCTATTTGATGGGGTATGTTGTATCTCATCAATTGACTCTATAGATACAAAGTGTTCACATTTAAGATATTTGTGCCCAATTATAATCATCTTAAAAACCCTTAGTGTCGTAAACAATGTTCAGAGCAATAATATTTACCATTACTTAAAATTGCCTCATCTTTTGCAATATAAATGCCACATTTCGGACATGAAACCAACTCCTCTTCTATTTGTTTAGTTTCATCACCAATTTGCTTTTTTTTGGCAAAAAAGAACTTATACACCAAATAAGCAACAACAATAAAAATTACAATTTTAAATATCATTTTTTTCCTTTTATATAAAGATAATTTCTATAATCACCTACACTTACAATCTCATAGTTTTGTGGGGTATTTTTTGCGATTTCATCTTCACAAATACTCCCTTTATAAAATAAGTATGCCGTATTTTCATCTGAGATATTTTTTGTTAAATGAAGTAAAAGTTCAGTATTTGTAACTGCTCGTGAAGTTACAAGGTCAACTTTTATAGTAGTCACATCTTCAACTCTTTTTTGGATAACTTGAACCTTTTTAAGCCCTAAAATATTTTTTGCATAATTTAAAAAAGCAGCTCTTTTTGCTCTTGGTTCAATAAGCGTACAAGAGATCTCAGGTTTTGCGATAGCCAAAATAAGACCAGGATACCCAGCACCTGTCCCAACATCTGCAAAAGAATCAAAAGGATTTAAAAACTTTAAAGGGTAGATGCTATCAATGATATTTGCCTCTATATCATTGTCATTTAAACTCGCAGGGGAGGTAAGATTATGTACCTTACCCCATTCTTTTAGAAGTGATGTAAATTTTTGACATCTCTCAAAAAACAAATCATCGAATTCTAAATCAATATTGGTTAACTCCCTTTTCAAGCTATCATTTTTCACTTATATCAAATGCCCCATTTCTTCTTTTTTAACTGACATATACCCTTTGTTTTCATTTGTTTGCCCTACAATAATTGGTATTCTATCAACTATCTCAACTGTCATTTTATTTAGTTTATCTGGATTATTAGTGATGAGATTGATTTTTTTTATCCCATAGTGTTTAAAAATAAAATCAACTATCTCATAAGTTCTAGCATCACTTGCAAAACCCAATTGATGATTTGCCTCAACTGTATTAAACCCTTTATCTTGAAGATTATAAGCATTTACTTTATTTAAAAGCCCTATATTTCTCCCCTCTTGTCGCAAATAAATAACCATTCCAGAATGCTCATTGATATAATCCAAAGCATAATTTAATTGTGCTTGACAATCACATTTTATACTTCCAATAGCATCTCCAGTAAGACATTCAGAATGGATTCTTACATTTACAGGTTCTTTATAATCTTTCGTCATAACAACAAGATGCTCTTTAAATCCCTCTTTAAAAGACTGAATTAAAAAATTTCCATGTATTGTTGGAAGATTGGCTATATTTGATATTTCTATATTCATAATGATATAAGTACTCCCTGCTGATTAAACCCATTTATTTTTAAAAGTATGGATTGTATCTAACTTTTACTTTGGGAAATATCTAATGGAACAATTACTTTAAAATTTGCACCCATATATTCTTTTGCTTCATATATAAAATGTTGATTGGAAACTTGAATCTCTCCATTCATATGATCAACAACCATTTGATGAGTCATATAAAGCCCAAGCCCAGTCCCTTGACTTTGATGTTTTGTTGTAAAGTATGGTTCAAATATTTTTGAGATAATATTTTTTGGAACTCCACCACCACTATCTTGCATCTCAATAATACCCTTCTCTTTTGTTTTATCTTTATACACTTTTAAAACAATAATTCTCTCTTCAAAGGTGGTTGTCTTTTCAACCAAAACATCTTTAGCATTATTAAGAATATTTAAAACAACTTGAAGAAGTTCATTTTCCAATCCATTCATTTCAATATCTTCATCTATCTCCCAAGCAATAGAGATTTTATTCTTTTTCATATTGCCATCAATAAGTTTTAAAACTTTTGTTACCACATCTTGAAGTTTAAATATTGCAGTTTGTTTTGTATCCTTTAGAAAATTTCTAAAATCTTCAATAGTACCAGATAAAAACTCAGCACTTTCAATAATAGCTTCAAGCTGTTCATGTAATTCACCATCCTCAAGTATTCCTAGATCATGAGTAAGGAGTACTGAACTAGCTGAGAGTGTGATAGCATTGAGTGGCTGTCTCCATTGATGAGCAATATTTTCCATCATCTCACCCATTGATGCCATTTTGGACTGTTGGTGTAAAATCTCTTCATTTTTTTTGATTTCAGTTAAATCTAAAATAGCGATGATTTTCAAATCCCTATTTTCTAATTTTATATTTCTCTCTTTAATCTGAGCAGGAAAAATAGTTTCATCACTTTTTACCATATTGGCTTCAAACTCGTGATTAATTTTATTGTTTAAAAGGTCTTCTTTATCATTTTTTGAAAGATTTTTCGGGACAAAATCAAGAATATGAATCCCTAACATTTCATTTTTATCTTTGTATTCAAACATTGCAATTGCTTCTTCATTTACATCAACACAAACATTATTTTCAAACATCAAAAGTGCTTCCATTGTTGCATTTGCCAAAGCTTTAAAACTTCCAAGAACACTTTCTATCTCTTTTTTTTGAAGCTCAATTTCTCTTTTTTGTTTGATATTGTCAGTCCATAAATCTATTTTAAGTGTAAATTCAAGCTTTTGGATTGGTGCTTTGATAAAATCTGAAAGCCCATTTGCCATATTTTGTTGCAATATAAGTGGATTATAATCTCTTGAAATAGAGATAACAGGAAGATTATTTGAAAATATTTTTCTAGCTTTTTTTAAGATATCCATACTCTCCATATCTGCGATATTTACATCAATTAAAACAAGAGAAAGATGCTCTAATTTGTCAAGTTTTTTCCATCCACTTGCACCATTTTGACATAGCACAACATCATATCTTCGAAGCCTTAATAATTCTGCAATCAAATCCCTTATTTCATTTTTTCTTTTTACAATTAAAATAGTTTCATATGAATTTGAGATTAACCTTTTTATAAGAGTATCAATGTCGTTGATAATATTTAAAAGATTTCCAAGTTTCACACTGTACATCAAAAGATTAAAAGCTGAAAACTCTTCCATTTTTGCAATATCATGTTCTGGGGTTAAAAAAACAATTCCACAATCTGTTAAGTTTTGCACATCCATAATAACATTTTTTTCATACTCTCCTGAATAAGAAGCATTTATAATCACTAAATCGATCATCTCCATTCTTAAGATGTCGTATGATAATTCCAAAGTATCGGCAACAAAACAGTTGTGTCCTTTTTTTGTTAAAGTTGTATAAATAAGATTTGATTTGTTTGATCCAATTTCTATTATAAGTGTCTTGAAGTTTTCTTTAGTTTTCATCTTTCTTATCCTCGGTTTTCGCTTTACTTTCTATCGTTTGTGCTATTTTAGAAAATTCTATTAAATCTTCAGTCGTTTGAATATTTTCATCTAAATTAAGCAAACATACCCTCAAAACCTCAACAGTGCTAAGTGCATCTTCATAAGCTCTATGGTGATTTTCTATATCAATTGAGAGATTTTCCTTAAGATATTTTAATCCATATTTATGAGAATCTATTGTTCTCATAGCTAAATCAATTGTACAAAGTTTTCTGTTTAGTAACTCGCCTAAATGATATTTTTTTAAACTATTACTAATAAAATTGTAGTCAAAATCTACACTATGTGCTACAAATACATCATCTTCTATAAAAATTTTAAATTCTTCCAAAACAGTTCGCAAACTTGGTGCATCTTCTAACATTTTAGGAGTTATGCCAGTTATCTCTTGAACTTTTTGAGGTATCTCTTTGCAGTACACTAAAGATTGATACTCTTCGATTATTATTCCATTTTTAAATTTTATAGCTGCTAGTTCGATGATTTGCCCCGATTTTGGATTGCCACCACTTGTTTCGATATCTACGACACAAAAAACCTGTTCTTTGATAAGGTTTTCTTTTGTTTTGAGATAAACAAAATCATCTCTAAAATAGATTGGATAACCATTTGAGATGAGTAATTCAGTTTCAAGTGTAATAGAATCATAAAAAGTATCTTGAGATTCTAAAATATCATTAAATTGTATAATACTTAATGGTCTTTGTAATAGTTTACTATTTAATTTATCTATGTAATTCATTAACTGCTTTTAGGAATTTAATCATCTTATTTTTATCTTTTTTTCCTTTAGATATCTCTACACCACTACTTATATCAACTGAATAAAAGTTATACCCCTTTAACTCTTTTACATTATCTGCATCTAGTCCACCAGCAAGGATAATTTTAGAACAATCGACCCCATCAAACCATTCAAGATTGAGCCTTGTTCCCATACCTCCAAAACCCTCAACAAAGGCATCAATAAGTCTAAAACTATCTTGATTTTGTGTCACATCCTCTTTTGATTTTGCCCTAACAACTTTTATATATCGTATCTCCAAATCATCATAAATAGTTTCATCATCAGTTATAATTTGGGCTAAATCGATATTTGCTTCTTTTGAGATTTGATTGATAGTTTGGGAGGTTTCATTGACAAAAAGTCCAACAGCTTGCACAAACGGAGGAAGAGCATCGATAATCACTCTTGCATCTTGTGGGGCGATATATCTTGGACTCGGCTTGTAAAATACAAATCCTAAAGCATCAGCCCCAGCATAAGTGGCTTCTAGTGCATCCTCTAAATTTGTTATTCCACAAATTTTAATTTTCATATTTGTAAACTTTTGATAGCTTTCTCGTAAGAATCGTTTGTAAACACATAATTTCCAGCTACAACAATATCAACTCCAGCTTCTTTTAATAGATGGATATTTTTATCCCCTACTCCACCATCTACTTCTATCAGGCAATTTGGATTTCTTTTGTTGATAAGCTCTTTTAATTTTTTTGCTTTTTCAAGAACACTTGGGATAAATTTTTGCCCACCAAATCCAGGATTGACTGACATCAAAAGTACCATATCAAGGTCTTCTAAAAGATACTCTATAGCTTCTGGCGGTGTATGCGGATTGAGAACGATTGCTGGACTTATTCCATAATCTCGTATCTTTTGGATAAGTCTATGAGGATGCTTCTCCTCTTCTATGTGAAATGAGATATATTTTGGTCTTAAGGGTGCAAAAAGCTCCACAAAAAAAGTGTTGTTTTGTACCATTAAGTGAATATCAAGTGGTGCTGTAGCAATCTTGGCAACCGCACTTACCACAACTGGTCCAATTGTAAGATTTGGGACAAAATGCCCATCCATAACATCTACATGGACCAAATCACATCCACCATCACAGATAGCTTGTATCTCTTCGTTCAATCTTCCAAAATCTGCACTTAAAATCGAGGGTGCTACTAACATATTTCATCCCTTATATAAAAATATTTATTTTTAAAATTTAAAGGCTATATTCTATCTTTTCAAACTTATGTTTATGTCATTTAATTTTAAAAATTGAAAATAAAATCAAATATTATGTTACTATTGTTTAAATATTAGGAATCCAAATGACACCCTTCCCCTTTTCAAATGAAAAAGATAGAAATCTGACAAGGGTAAGTGAATATGTTTACTCCCCAATCGAATCACTTGATGAGATTATTCCAATTTCACAAAAACTCTACACAAATCCATATTATGATTATCCATATATCTATATACATAGTGAGTATGATTTTTCTTATCTTAAAGATTATGTCCATAATCATTTTGAACAAAAAGAACAAATTGGTGTCATTCAAGGTGAAAAAGGGATTTTCCTACCCAAGACAAATACAGCGATTCGTAATACTTTTAATATTATCTCTAAAGAAGATTTTATTATCGAATACAATAAATTTTTTGAAACACAAAGAAAAAATATCGAGAAGTTTTTTAATGTTTCTCTTTTAAGAGCTACATCACCACAAATTCTTATCTATAAAGAGGGGTGCTATTATAAACGACATAGTGATAATTGTAGTGAGATATTTGAAGATGGGAAGTTGGTTTTATTTAAGCCAGTTGCCCTTACTAGAATAATCACAACAGTTCTTTTTATCACTTCTCACAAAGAAAATCCTAGCGATGAATTTGAGTTTAGTGGTGGGGAATTGGAATTTGATTTTTTACTTGATGGGGACAATAATACCATCTCTATCAAACCACAAGAGGGAGATTTTGTCTCATTTTTTAGCAATCCTTATTATTCTCATAGTGTAAAAGAGGTGACAAAAGGGACAAGAATCTCAATAGTTCAATGGCATAATGCCATTGTGCATTGAGTTTTTTTAAGAGTTCTCTAGTTCACAAGCTCTAGCTTGGGAATTTATACGATTATTCAAATTACCACATTTTTTCAACTTCAATCAATCCATCACTACCCTCATAAATTCTAGCACTACTATATCGCCAATGTTTTGCCTCATCTACATAACCTCTTTTCACAGGATTATTATGGATATACTCTATTTTCTGAAACAACGTTTTTTCATCTTGTATCAATTTTGGTTGCATCCCCTCTTGCCAAATTTGATAAGTAGTTTCTGTTTTATGAGCTTTTTTATAAAATGCCAATTGGTCAAGTATTGTGGTTACATTATTTTTTTGTAATAATTTTAGTAACTCTTTGGCAGTAAAACTTTTAAATTTTTTGATTGTTTTTGCAATATCATCACTGCTAGCTACTAGATGGAGATGATTTTCAAGTATCACAAAACTGAAAATTTTAAGATTATCATTTTGTTGTAGATATTTAAAGCTGTCAACAAGTATCTCTATACTTTCCACTCGTGTAAATAAAGGTATCCAGTGTAATACAGTAAGTGTGATAAAATGAGGATGGGTAGGCTCATAAATTTTATATCTACTTCTTCCCATAATGATACTCCTAATAATTGTATATAATGGAATTGTAGTAAATTATTTTTTGGATTTGTGATTGTATTGCATTTTGTAATGTTTTTTACTCTAGTTCCAAGTTCTAGCTTGAGAATTTATATTGTAGCTTTTTATTATTTTGATTGTTTGTATTTTTGTATACATTCCTAATGTGGACATTGGGAACGAGTAAAAATTTAAAAAGTGGACTGCTCTTGTTATGTCTAAACAAGAGCCTCCAATTTTTTCTCAAAATTATCGCTCAACTCATCATATTCTTTTTGTTTTGCTTCAAAGAGTGCAAATTTTCCCTCGATATTTTTTTCAAAATTAGCTAGATTTTTTGTAAGCTTCACTATCTCATCATTGTTATTTTGAGTAGAAGCAGTTATCAAATCATCTTTCGTTTTTACTGCCATTCCCTCTAGTCTTTCTATCTCTTTTTCAAGTTTATCAAGCTCTTTTTTCAAAGGTGTAAGAACCTTACTTTTTTCAGCTATCACTTCACTTCTTTCTCGTTTTGTATCTTTTATGGCATCACTTTTTTTCTTTTTAGGACGATCATCAAACTCTTCATCCTCCCAACCAATTTTTTCTAAAAACTCATCATAAGTTCCATTGAAAAATTCAGCTCCCTCACCACTAAACACCACTAAACTATCGCAAGTTGCCCTTAAAAGCTCCTCGGAGTGAGTTACTATGATACTTGAACCTTCAAAGTTTTGAATAGCTTCAGTTAAAGCTGCGATAGAGTCCATATCAAGGTGGTTTGTAGGCTCATCTAGGAAAAGCAAGTTTACTTCACCAGCGATGATTTTACCAAGCATCACCCTACTTTTTTCTCCCCCTGAAAGAAGTGAGATTTTCTTTTTGGCATTATCTCCACTAAACATCATCAGTCCACAGATATTTCTAATCGTTGATTCTCCAAGTTTAGAATTGACACTATAAATCTCATCCATAATTGTATTTTTTGGATTTAGATGGGAGATATTTGTTTGTCCAAAATGTCCAAAAACAACAGAGCTATTGTACTCAACTTCTCCACTGAGTGGTTTAAGCTCCCCTGCAATGACATTTAAAAGAGTTGATTTTCCCTTTCCATTTTTTCCTATAATCCCTACAGTTTTCCCTTTTTCTAACATAAATGAAACATTTTTAAAGAGTATATTTTCAGGTGTATATCCAAAGCTTACATCTTTCACATCTAGTAAGATTTTTGCAGGAGTTGCTTTGTATTTAAAATCAAAACTAAGAGTTGAGTCATATCCCAAATCTTCTAAAATATCCATCTTTTCTAGTTGTTTTACTTTTGATTGAGCTAGGGTTGCTGTTGCTGCCCTTGCTTTATTTTTAGCGATAAAAGTTTCAAGCTCTTTGATTTTTTTCTCTTGAGCTACTTTTTGTTTTTCATGATGTTCTTCATTAGCTGCTATTTGACCATAAAACTTATCAGTACCACCTTTTATGATAAATAACTCTCTTCTAACAAGTCCCATCGTATGAGTTGTCACTGCATCCATAAAATCCCTATCGTGAGTGATGATGATAACTTCCCCCTCAAAAGCTTTTAAAAATCCTTTGAGCCATCTGATTGATAAAATATCAAGGTAGTTTGTAGGCTCATCTAGTAAAAGCATATTTGGCTCAGTTAAAAGGAGTTTTGCTAAATTTATCCTAATCTGATATCCACCAGAAAATGATTTTGGCTCTTTTTGTAAGTCATCATGGGTAAATCCAAGTCCAAATAAAATTCGCTCCACTTTATAAATACTATATTTATCATCTTCACCAAGAGCAAGTGCAGTCTCATCTACAAGTGTTTTTTCACTAAACTCAAAATATTGCTTTAAAGCACCAATCTTATATCCTTTTGGTATATTGATATCACCACCATCTGATTGCTCTTCACCAAGAATAAGTTTAAACAAAGTTGATTTTCCACTTCCGTTTCGCCCAACAAGTCCTATCTTATCACCATAATTCATCCTTAGATTTATATCACTAAAAAGCTCTTGAGAGCCATATCTTTTTGTTACATTTATAAGTTCTACCATCTTTCTTCTCTTCTTTAGTTAGTTTTTACTGTTTTCATTATTTGTATATCCTAGTACTCTCATTGATACAAGTTTATCTAGGAGTGTCCCATTTTGATGGTCATATTCCTCAAGTTCAATTCCAGGTTTCAAGGATGTAATATAAGAACCACCAACAATATGTCGCCCTTTGTTGAGTGTTTTAATACTCCAAAAAGAGTGAAAAATTGTCACTTCATCATTAAAGGTACCTATATAAATCATAATATGACCCTTCATATACAAAAAGGTTGCAAATGGGATTGCATTCTCTTTGATGATTTTAATTTTCTCCTCATTTGTTTTCCCAGCTAATGAGATAATCTCCTCTTGTTTTTCATTTGCTTGCATATTTGAATTTCGTTCAAGAAAAATCCCAAAAGGTGTGTACATATCTCTTATAAGCATAGAACAATCACGGTTTTCACCACTTCCACCCCAACCATAATTTTGTCCATAAAGTTGTTTTGCTATATTGATTAAATTCTCTTTTGTTGGGATGGTTGGGATAGTTGTAAAATTTTCTTGTAGATTATTTGTCAATGTCAATACAGCTTGATTTTTATCATTTGTCTTAAAAAGGTATATATTCCCTTTTTCATTTTTCCATAAAGTTGCACCTATAAAAGCTTTTGATACAAATCTTTCATCACTTCCTATCAATGTTGTATCATCATTAATAGGGGTTAATAGTTTCATATTTTTAACTCTTTTTATATCCATATCACTGACAAATGCAATATCATTACTATTAATCCAACCGCTAACATAAGGTGTTTCTACAAAAGCAAAAGCTAAATCTTTAGAATAATGTAATACTTTTATAGGGGTATTTATATGTATCAAAGAATTTTGTAAATAATCAAAAGGATAGCCACCTCCACTTGATTTAAAATCATAAAAAAAGGGTTTATTTGTAGGCATCACTCTACAATTTGTATTTCGTATGGTTATTCCATTTTGATATACCGATGGGAAAGTAGCAATATTTGTATTTTCAACTAAGTGATCTTTAAAAGCCTGTGAAACCTCTTGTCTATTGTCTCCAAAATAGGTTTTTTTAGCGATATATTTTGCACCAAATTCGGCATTAAATCTATTAATTTCAAAATCTTCACTCCAAGGTTTATAATACCTAACTAAAAATTCTTCATTGTATTTTGAAAATGTACTATTTAAATCCAAGGCATAATTTGTAAAGTCTTGGGGAATTGTAGATACATCTTGTATTTTTGGTGTCACTGTTCCAAATAAAGAGGAAGCTACACAAATGGAAAGAATAATTTTCTTCATATGAATCCTTACTGTAAATATTTTAAAATTGTTCCGATAATATCGTCATCATCACGACTTGGTGACTTTATTACCTCTTTTTTTTCATCATTGTACACAATGGAGATATTCATCTCATAATTACTAATCGTTTTTATATTTTTAGCAACACTTAAAAGTTTAATAAAGATAAGGTCGATAAACTGTTTTGTTGGAGTGTCTAGCTTTCCAAATCTATCCTCCATCTCCTCTTGTATCTCAAAAACTTCCCCTTTATCTCTTGCTTTGCTGAGTCGTCTATAAAGTTCAAGTCGAAGTCTATCTTCACTTATATAATCACTGCTGATATAAGCACTAATCGTAAGTTTTATATCAACTGTAGCTTTCTCTTCACTTGCCTCACCACTTAGTGTAGCTATCGCATCTTCAAGCATTTTAATATAGAGTGCATATCCAATATTTTCAATATGTCCGCTTTGAGCTTCACCAATAAGATTTCCACCACCTCTGATAGCTAAATCTTGATGAGCTAAAGCTGTTCCGCTTCCAAGATAAGAGTTGCTTTCAAGTGCCACAAGCCGTTTTATTGCATCTTCTGTGAGTTTATTTTTATCCTCAACCATAAAATAACAATACCCCTCTTTGTTGCTTCTCCCTACTCTTCCCCTTAGTTGATGTAAATCAGCTATTCCAAATCTATTCGCCCCATCAATTATCATTGTATTTGCATTTGGCAGATGAAGCCCTGATTCAACAATACTAGTAGCAAGTAAAATATCAAATTTTCCTTCACTAAATTCCTCTATGATCCTAGTAGAATCTTTTGGATTTATTTTAGAATGCATTATCTCTATTTTAAGAGTTGGTAAAATTGAAAGGATTTCATCCTTTTTCTTATCTATTGTTGCTATATTGTTATAGATATAAAAAATCTGTCCCCCTCTTCTTTTTTCTCGTAAAATTACCTCTTTGATAATTTTCTCATCATACTCTTTTACAAAGCTTCGTACCCCAATTCGCTCACTTGGTGGAGTTGTAAGGGTACTCATCCCTTTTATTTTAGAAAGTGCTAGATTTAAAGTACGAGGAATTGGTGTCGCACTCATCGAAAAGATATGAGCATCGCCTCTAAGCTCTTTGAGTTTCTCTTTTTGCTTAACTCCAAATTTATGCTCCTCATCAATAACAATCAGTCCCAATTTTTTACACTTCACATTCAACAAAGAATGTGTTCCGACTACAAAATCAACCGTGCCATCTTCAAGAGATTTTTTGATGATAGATTGCTCTTTTGTTGTTGTTCTTCCATCGAGTTTCGCTATTGTAAACCCGTATTTTTCAATTCTTTTTTTTAGTCCTTCGTAGTGTTGCGTTGAAAGAAGTGTTGTTGGACAAACAAGCATCGCTTGGTATCCGCTGAGAATTGTCGCAAAAATTCCATTGAGGGCAACTTCAGTTTTTCCAAAACCAACATCACCGCTAAGAAGTCTATCCATAACAAGCCCACTTGAGATATCACTAAAAAACTCTTCTATACTTCGTTGTTGATCCTTTGTATAAATAAACCCAGATTCGTTTTGTAAAAGAGCAATCTCCTCTTTTTTTGTATCTACCTTAATCCCCTCTATTAGTTCTCGTTTAGCTGCAAGAGCGATAATTTCACTAGCGATTGCAAATAGTTTTTCTTTAACTTTGCTTTTGAGTTTCGCAAAACTCCCTTTTCCTAGCTTATCAAGTAATGCTGTATTTCCACTATCTGCAACATATCTATCGATTAAGTCAAGATTTTGTACTGGGACAAGGAGTTTGTCATCCCCAAGATATGTTAAAACAACAAAATCCATCTTTGCACCCATAACTGTAACAGGTTCAATCCCAACAAATTGTCCAACACCATGTGTTTCGTGGACTACATAATCACCAGCTTTAAGTTCATCCACAATAATTTTTGGTTTTTTCTTTTTTCTTTTTTTGACTTCAGTATTCAGTGAAAGAATCAATTCATTATCACTTAGCAGATTGATAATCTCATCCCTGTAAACTACCTCATAGTTTGGAAATTTTGCATCTCGCAAAAGAGGTAGCTCATAAGATCTCACTCTAGCTTCAGTGCTACTGATAATAGTTATCTTTTTTTCTTTGTGAAATTCTAAAAATTCTTTTTTATTTGATGGTTCAATAGTTTTATAGATATTTTGAGAAAGTATAGGTTTAAGGGAAAGGATTGCCTCTTTTTCTATCCTTTTTTCATCAAAAATAAAAACTTCATCTATCTCGTCTAGTGCTTTTTTAGTAATCAAACTTTCCATTTTTTGAGTATAAAACTCTCCTAAATCATCAAGATACCAAAATCCTAAAGAGTGAATATCTTTGATAAAAGCATCACTTTTAGAGCTTTTAGCTCTCTCTTCAAGTTCTTCAAACTTCTCACTACCTAAACTTAAAAATGCAGGGGAAATGGAGATAGTTTCAAGTTCCTCTTTTTGTGATTTTTGATTTTCAACATCAAAAATTCGAATACTCTCTATCTCTGTATCAAAAAAGGAGATTCTATAAGCATTGTCAACTTCAAGAGGAAATATATCCAAAATATCCCCTCTAAAAGAAACCTCCCCTTCACTTGTAACGATATCTACGAATATGTATCCCCAGTTGTAAAGTTTCTCTTTAAGAGCATTTATATCAACAGTATCACCAAAATGAAGTTCAAATTGTTCAAAACAACTCTCTTTTGGAAGCGGGAAAGTGATAGTTCGAACAGGAGAAATAAGCAATTTGTTTTTCTTTTTATAAAGATAATATTGCTCTAGGATTTTTGTGATGGTTTTGAGTTCTTCACTAAAAGAGAGTAAATCATCTCCATAATTTGCTCTAAAATCTGGAAGTATAAAAGGCTCATATCCTAAAAAAGAGGCACAATCTTTTGCCTTATAGGCTTCTTTTTCATCTGAAACAACCAAAAGTTGTGGTTTATTTTGTTGTAAACTATAAAAAATATCTTGCATCTTGGTTTATTGTTTCCTTTTAGTCTGTTGTGCTAGATTTATTTTTTGTAATAAAATGTTGTTTGGAGTGTTGGATGATTATAGTTGAAAAATTTTACCAAAGTGTTCCACTTTCAGATAATTCATCATCATAAAAACAATCATCTTTTTCTAAAAAGATATTCTCTTCGTAGTCAATATAAAGTTTAAATCCACCAAAATTAAAATCTTTTTCTACTTGATTTCGATTAAGGTAAGCAGTATTATGTGAGTATAAAATAATATTTTCAAAATGATACTCACAAACAGAGGGTGCTATAGAATTTATTTTTGATTCAATTTCGTACAAAAAATCTATACGAAATTCATTAAATAAATCATATTTATCAATCAAGTAAATCAATGTAAGACTTTAAATTTTTATTTATTAAGTCCGTTTAATAAAGATTCCATTCTACCAAAATCTATTTTTGTAGCTTTTTCTTCAACTTTATTATCGCTTTTTCCATCAAGCTTTATATCTAAAATGCTATCAGGGATACTATTATTAAACCCATCTGTATACTCTTTTGAGCTATCAAGGATATCAGTTTTTGGGTTGCTTAATAGTTTTTGAATTTTTGACAACATTCCATCCATTTTATTTTCTTGCTTATCTGTAACAGTATTTAAATCAGATAATTGAAATTCTAACTCTTTATTTTTTGCTATTTGAGCTTCAAGTTTTTGGTTAGTTTCATTGTTTTTTAACTGTAAAGCTTCGTAAGCATCGATAAGTTGGTTTAGTGCATCATTTAATTTTTCAATTGTTTCTTGGTTTGTCATAAAAAGTCCTCTTGTATAATATTTATTGGTCGTGATTGTAGCAAAAATTAACTAATAATTCCATCAATTTTTAATAAAGATTCAACATCTGGTTTTTTATTTGCAAAAAGGAAAAAAAGTTCATTCATATCTACACTTCCACCTTTTCCTAAAATAATATCTTTGAATTTTTTTCCTATTTTGGCATTAAAAATTCCATTTTCTTTAAAAAGATAAAAAGCATCAGCACTTAACACTTCCGCCCATTTATAACTATAATAACCAGCCGCATATCCACCACTAAAGATATGGGAAAAGCCATTTTGAAATTTATTGTATTTTGGGGGGACAATAACAGCAAACTCTTCCCTTACACTATCTAGTAATTCTTGAACTTCTGCTTCACTTCTTGGTTTTTGATAGAGTAGATAATCAAAAAGTGCAAATTCGACCTGTCTAATTGTTGCAAGTGCTGAACCATAATTTCTTGTTTTTATAAGTTTGTCAATAGATTCATCATCAAGCACTTCTTTCGTTTGATAATGTTTTGCGAACATTTTTAAAATCTCTTTTTCGTAAGCAAAGTATTCCAAAAATTGTGATGGAAACTCTACTGTATCCCATGTGACACCATTTATACCACTTACAAATGGTTCATTTACTTTTGTAAAAAGATGATGAATAGCATGTCCTAGTTCGTGAAAAAGTGTTGTGACTTCATCATGACTTAAAAGAGATGGTGTAGTATCTGTTGAAGCAGGAAAATTACAAACAATAAATGCAGTTGGATATTGAATTTCATCTTTTAAAAGGTATCTATTATGCCAATTATGCATCCAAGCACCACCTTTTTTTTCAAATCTTGCTTCAAGATCAAGATACATTTTTCCAATATAGTTTTCATTTTCAAAAATCTCATAAGCTAGAACTTTCTCATTCCAACTCTCCTCGTCAATTTTTCTAAACTCTATCTCAAAAATTTTATATATAAAATCAAATATCCCTTTAAGAGTTAACTCTTTTTCAAAATAAGGCTTATAAAATTCTTCATCAATATCGTACTTTTCCTCTTTTAGTTTTTGTGAGTAGTATCCAAAATCATAACTCTCAAAATCCTTTAAATTATCTAGTTTTTCTGCATACTCTTTAAGCTCAGCAAGCTCTTGCTTTGCTTTTTCTTTTGATTTTAAAGCAATGTTTTTTAAAAATTCTATTACCTCTTCACTGCTATTAGCCATTTTGGTTGCAAGCGAATATTGTGAATAATTTTCGAATCCCAAAATTTTTGCCTTTTTATCTTTTAAGAGCAAAATTTCTTCGATAAGTTGCCCATTTTCTGGTGCTCTTGTTGAGTATGCTTTGTAAATTTCTTCTCTTTTTGAACGATTAGATCCGTAAGTTGTGTAAGCTACATAAGAGGGCATTTTGAGTGTAAATTTATATTTAATCTCTCCATCGATTTCCACTTTTGCCCTCTCTTTATCATCGCTTGGCATCCCCTCCACATCTTCTTCATTACAAATCATCTCCCAGCTATTTGTAGCATCTAAAAGATTTTGAGAAAATCTCTTTCCAAGTTTGCTTAAAGATAAATCAATATCTTCAAGTTGCTTTTTTTCTTCATCTCCAAGTCCACAGCCACCAAGTTGAAAATCTCTTATTTCATTCTCTAACACTTTATTTTGTTCAGTATTTAAACTATCTTTGTATTTATTTTGTATATCTTTTATAGCACTATAAGTATTTTCATTTTGAGATAATTTACTATAATAAAGAGAGATAAGAGGAATACAATCATCGTAAATTTTCTGTGTTAATTCACTATTGCACACACTATCAATATGATAAATAGGTGTGGTAAAATTATTTAATTTTTCACTTAATAATTGATAAGGAATCACAAAATTTTCGTAAGTTTTGTCCTCAATTTTAAGTAACTCATCTAACTCTTTATTATTTTCATCTATTAATGCTTGAAGTTTTAAAGGGATACTTTCTAAATCTTCCATATATTTTTTATTCATTTATTTTCTTCTTCCATTTGAAAAATCTACTATGTAGTCTGCTATCTCATCTAAAGAGCATATATCTTTTACTGCTCCTGCTTCAATTGCCTGTTTTGGCATACCGAAAACGACACAACTTTTTTCATCTTGAGCAACAGTATAAGCACCATTGTCAAAAAGTTCTTTCATTGCGATTGTTCCATCATCACCCATTCCAGTCATCATAATAGCCATTGCACCGCCACCAACTGTATTATTTAAACTCCTAAACATCACATCAACACTAGGTTTATGTCTGCTCACCTTAACGGTATCTAAAAGTTTCGTTATATACTCACTCCCTTTTTTTTCAATCGTAAGGTGCATATTTCCAGGAGCCAAATAGGCACAACCTCTTTTTAAAATCAAGCCATCAGTTGCTTCACAAACTTCTACTTTAGAATAAGTGTTTAATCTTTGAGCAAATGAACTGGAAAAACCATAAGGGATATGTTGTGTCATGATAATTGGTGGAAGATTTGCAGGTAGAGATTGAAAAACCTTTAATAATGACTCCACTCCACCTGTTGAAGAACCGATTCCAATCACTTTAGAACCAGGCAATAAAGTAGGATTTGATTTTATCACTTCATCGGGATGAACTTTTCTCTCTATTTCTGCAAAATGTTCACTCCTTGTTTGAGTTAATTCAATTTTCTTCTGTGGTTGCGGTTTTTTAAGTGTATATCTTTGGAGTAAGAAAGTTAAACTCATCATTGTAGTTTTTATCCGTTTTCCAAATTCATCCATAGTTTCACCCAGTTTTGGTTTTTCTATAAATCCAACAGCACCATCATCAAAAATATCATTTTCCCTTGCACTTTCACTTGAAATTACTACTGCTGGCATAGGATGAAGCTTCATCAAGTTTCTTAGAAATACAGCTCCATCCATTTTTGGCATATTCAAATCTATTGTAACCACATCAGGTTCGTGAAGTTTTATTTTCTCTCTAGCATCATAAGCATCTGAAGCAACATCTATTACTTCAAAATCATCGATATTATTTATCATATCTTTAATAACTCTTCTCATTGAAGCAGAATCATCAATAACTAAAACAGTATACATAAGATTTATTACTCCACTAATAAAATAAGCTAATTTTAGCCGCATTTTTACCATAAATTTTTATCAGAAATGTATGAAGGCATACATCGTATGTCAATTACATTTCTGGCAAAAAGAATGAGTAAATAATGCGAGCAAATATTATAACCACTAGCTTTCTTGTAAATATTTTCTTCGTTAGAAGTTTTTGCTTACACAAAGGTAAGCTTCAAACTCCTGCCTTGAAAATACTCACAATAAAACTACTCTTGCGCAAAGCACTCTCTTTGAGAAAATTTAGTTTATTTTATTGGTGGAGTAATGCCCTTAAAAAAGCTCTATTTCCATCTCTTGTTCTTGTTGATTATTAAGACCAAATAAATCTGTATTATTCCCATATTCTGAAATCGCTGGTTTTCGTATTGAGATTTCGATTTGGAGCTTTTTCTCATCCGCCATAACCTGACTTGTTGTTGTATTATTTTCAACAGTTTTAATAAAGGTTTCAAATCTGTTTGTGACTAATATCACCCTACCTTCAACACCTCTAGTGTGATTTGAAATAATTCTAAATCCTTCACTGGCACAAAAATCCATAGCAAACTCTACATTTCTATGTCCTATACTTTTTGATGATAATGTAACATTAACAATATCTGCTCCACCTGAAATTTTAGCAGCCATATTTTCTTTACGACATCCCATCTTGTACATCTCATTGAGCATCGCCTCAACAGAATAAAGACCATATTTCATATCTTCATTACTATTATTTGTTGATGGAAGCAAAAAGTGATTCATACCTTTGATTTTTTTCTCTTTATCATAAAATATAATAGCTACACAAGAGCCAAGTAGTGTTTTAAATGCAATCTCATCATCATCTTTGACAATAGCAAATTCACCACCAATAACAGTATGTGTCTTAAAGCCTTTTACTACTTGAGTTACTCTGGCTAATGACATTTTCTCGATACTACCAT
>CAZHJR010000024.1:0-21782 GCA_964533335.1 uncultured Helicobacter sp.
CAATATTTAATTCATCAAGAGATTCCATAATATCCTCAGCCTTTTGGTAATCTTTGAGTTTCTCATGGATAAAAAGGAGATAAGAGAGTGCTTGTTTATTTCTTGGAGAAAATTTGAGAATTTTAAGATACACCTCTTTACTCCTTTGTAAAAAACCACCTTTAAAATATGTTTTGCCTAGAAGCTCAAGAAGTTCCTCTTTTTTAACAGGCTCTTTTACATGGAGAAGTAAAGCTTGATAGACTGAAACTGCTTTGTTGTATTCTCCTTTGTGTAGAAAGGATGAAGCTAAAAGGATAATAGAATCAAAAGGAAGATTATAAGTTGTGTAAAGAGTGATGTAGTCATCCTCTTTTAAATCACCTAATTCAAATTTTTTGATAAAGTTTCTATACTCTTTTCTTGATTTTCGTTCAATATAGATATTGTAAGCATAGGTTAAAAAAGAAGCAATAAAGACTACTAAAAATATAGTGAAAATTCCAAATAATGGGTCACGATATTCTAAAACTAAACCATCCAATAGATCTCCTTAAAATTTGAAAAGAGAGATTATAGCTTACTTATACTTATTAGTTATATTACCAACACGACAAAATAGATAAAATTTTAGTAGTTTTATTGTAAGTATTTTCAAGGCAGAAGTTTGAAGCTTACCTCTGTGTAAGCAAAAACTCCTAACGAAGAAAATATTTATAAGAAAACTAGCATTTAAGATGTTCACTCATTCTTTTTGCTCAAAATTTATTTGAGATACGGTGTATCCCTTCATAAATTTCAAACAAAAGTTTATGGTAAAAATGCGGCTAAAATTTATTTATTTTGTTGTGTTGGTAATATTTATGATACAATCTAACTTATGATTACAAAAAATTCGATTGAAAATCTTAAAAATACGATAGATATTGTTGATATACTTGGAAGCTATTTGCAAGTAAAGAAAAGTGGAGCAAACTTTAAAGCTTGTTGCCCTTTTCATGGAGAAAAAACACCCTCTTTTGTGATAAGTCCAGCAAAACAAATATACCATTGTTTTGGGTGTGGAGTAGGGGGTGATGCTATCAAATTTGTGATGGAATTTGAAAAGTTGAGTTATCCAGAAGCGATTGAAAAAGTGGCGCAGCTTACAAATTTTTCACTAGAATATGATGATAACTATAAAAAGCAAGATTATAGTGTTATCGAAAAATTGAATGTTTATTATCAAAAATTACTCTCATCAAATGATACTGTAAATGCCTATTTAAAAGAGAGAGGAATATCCTCTTTTTCTATTGAAAAATTTGAGTTAGGATTTGCTCCAAGTTCAAATGAAACGGTAGGATATCTAAAAAATAACTTTTTAAATCTAGCAGATGCGAAAGATTTTGGATTGATTGATTATGGGCAAAATGGAGTATATGCAAGGTTTATAGATAGAATCACTTTCCCAATTTATAGTGTCAATAATCAATTGGTCGGATTTGGTGGAAGAACAATTAGTGGACATAGTGCAAAATATATCAATTCTCCACAGACAAAATATTTTAATAAAAGTAAATTACTCTATGGATACAACATTGCAAAAGAGCATATTTTTAAAGAGCATAAAATCATAGTAACTGAAGGCTATTTGGATGTTATTATGCTTCATCAAGCTGGATTTAAAACAGCAGTTGCAACTCTTGGAACTGCACTAACTGCTGAACATTTACCACTTTTGAAACGAAGTGAGTCAAAAATTATTCTAGCTTACGATGGGGATAATGCAGGTCAAAATGCAGCTTTTAAAGCAAGCACACTCTTAAGCCATAATAGTTTTGACGGTGGTGTTGTTATTTTTGGAGATAATTTTGACCCAGCAGATATGGTTAAAAATAGAAAAATTGAGCAGTTAAATGAGATGTTTTTGCATTCAAAGCCTTTTGTTGAATATTGTATAGATTTTATAGCACAAAATTATGATTTACTAAATCCCAATGAAAAACAAAAAGCATTAAATGAGATAAATGAATATTTTAAAAACCTCTCACCAATTATGCAACAATCTTATCAATCTTATGTTTCAAGTAAATTAAATATCAATGCGAATTTGGTAAATCTTACACAAGAGAGAAATAAGAAGCTTCCTAGTGCAAATTTGACTCAGATTGATATTGCAGAGTTGAGTATCATTAAAACTTTGCTTGAGACAGAAAGTTTATTAAATGTTGTTTTTAATGTAATTGGTGAGGAGATGTTTCAAACACATAGAAATGAATTTAATATTTTTTTAAACGATAAAAATGATTCTACATTAAGAGGAATTTTACTTCAAGAAGAGGTAAAAGTGTACAATAAAGAGGAGCTAAAACATCAAATTATGTTGTTGCTTGTGCCTTATTATAATAAAAAATTACAAGCGATCTCAAGTGATAAAGAGGTTGATTTTAAAGAGAAAACAAGAAAAATTAGAATCCTGAAAGATAATATTGAAGCGATAAAAAAAGGGGAAATGGATCGTATTCAAAAAGTGTAAAGTTATAATTGCCCTTTAATTCTCTTTTGAGTAGAATGGCGAAAAAATCAAGAGAGGAAAACATGGAATTCTTAAATACAAATAAAGCACCTGCTGCGATTGGACCATATTCTCAAGCTGTTAAAGTTGGGGGATTGATTTATACTTCTGGTCAAATTGCGCTTACTCCATCAGGCGAGATGCTAGAAAATGATATTAAAAAACAAACGAGACAAATATTTGCAAACATTATTGCAATTTTAGAAGATCATAATAGTTCGATACAAGAGATTATTAAAGTAACAATCTATCTTACCGATATGAATGATTTTGGAATTGTAAATGTTATTATGACTGAAGTATTTGGTGACCATAAACCAGTAAGAAGTACAGTGGCAGTAAAAGCTTTGCCAAAAAATGCTATGCTTGAGATGGATGTAATTGCAGAGGTTAGAGACTATAGTTAATCTTTAAGATTTAAAAGTGTTCCAAAAAAGGTGGCATAAACCACCTTTTTTTATTTTGACAGATCGATATTTACCCCTGCATCAGTGAGTTCTTTTTGTCTTATGGCAAGATATGCCAAATAAGTATCAAAATATTTATACTCTTTTTGGCTTACATATCTTAAAAGTTCTTTAAAATGGAAACTATACAGCAAAGCATCCATTGTTGATATCAATCTCTTTTCATTATAAAGAAGAATTCCTGGACGATAGTCAAGATTGATTGATTTTACAAATGCTTTCGGTGTAGTTTTAACACCATCAACTCCAATAAATTCCTCATCAGAATTTGCATCGAAACGAACGACTGTAAATTGACTCAATTCTTTTTTCACATCTTTATTGTTCTTTATCATCTGATTAAAATCTTTAGATGATTGTGATGTTTTTTCATCAAAAATAATTGCCAATGGAGAATTTATTTTTGATAAATCCTGAATCCCTTTTGACTTATTGTTTGAAGCTTTTGAATTAGTAGAACTATTTTTTACAGTTTCTAGATATTCAGATAATGTTTTGGTTGTATAAAATTTACCATCGATATATTCTAAAATAGTTTTAAAACTTTGTATATTTCTATATCCATTGAGTTTTAGTACAACTTGTTTCTCTTTATCTAGAAATAAAATTGTTGGACTATATTGAATATGAAGATTAGCTGCAAATTCTTTTTCACTCATAGATTTTCCTTGCCAAGTAAGCTCTCTACTCCCTTTGACATTTAGATTAATCACATCAAAATGTTCCTTAATAAACTTGCTTGTCTCATTCTCTGCTGCAAAACTTTCGTTGAGCATTTTTGTACAGTATGGACAGCCATCTAAGTCGATGAAGAGCATGAGATGTTTATTTTGAGAAGTTGCTTCATTTACATCTTCAGAAATATCTAAAAAACTTTGTTTAAACCAATTAGGAGCTTCATGCTCACTTGCACCAGTAACCTTCCCTGCACCATAAGAGAATGATGTAAAAAATACAAACATCAAAATTAACTTGAAAACTTTATTCATATCGACCCCTTTATTTCTTTAAGTTGAGTATTGTAATAAAATAAGTTTAAATTTCATAGAATAAAAAGTTCTAATAGTTATTAAAGAAACTTTAAACTTAAAAAAGGTACAATTCGCTCCATAAATTTCAAAGGGTATATAAATGTATGCAATTATCAAAACAGGTGGAAAACAATATAAAGTATCACAAGGTGATATCTTAAATGTTGATAAATTAAGCCTAAATCCAAAAGAAACTGTAAGTTTTACAGAAGTTATAGCTATTAACGATGGGAATGCTCTTAAAGTAGGTGCAGATGTTGCAAATGCTATCGTTACAGCTGAGGTTGTTGTTGAAGGTAGAGACAGAAAAGTTGTTATCTACAAAAAAAGAAGAAGAAAAGATAGTAAGCTTAAAAGAGGTTTCAGAAGAAGCTTCACTCAAGTAAGAATTACTAACATAGCTGCTTAAGGAGAAATAAGATGGCTCACAAGAAAGGTCAGGGAAGTACTCAGAATAATAGAGACTCAGCAGGAAGACGATTAGGTGTTAAAAAATTTGGTGGTCAAGTTGTTAGAGCTGGTAATATCATAATTAGACAAAGAGGGACAAAAGTTCATGTTGGTTCTAATGTTGGTATAGGAAAAGATCATACAATTTATGCACTTATTGACGGTGTTGTTAAATTTGAAATTAAAGACAAGAAGAGAAAAAAAGTTTCAGTTTATGCTGCATAATTGAAAGCTTTGAAATGCTAATAGAAGGGTGCTATAGCTTTGCTGTGGTGCCCTTTTTTTATGGTGAAAATAAAAGGTAAAAAATGTTTATAGATAAAGTAAAAATATCAATATCATCTGGAAAAGGTGGAAGGGGATGTTCCTCTTTTAGATCAGAAAAGGGTGTTGTAAATGGTGGACCAGATGGTGGAGATGGTGGAAGAGGTGGTGATGTTTATTTTGAAGTAGATAATAACACTGATACACTCTCTTGGTATAAGGGGAGACATGCAGTAAAAGCGATGAATGGACAACCTGGTATGGGAAGTAGAATGACTGGTAAAACAGGGGAACATCTTATTTTAAAAGTACCACCTGGAACACAAGTCTTTGATGATGAAACAGGTGAATTACTTTTAGATTTAGTGCAAGAGGGTGAAAAATCACTTCTTTTAGAGGGTGGAAAAGGTGGAATGGGAAATTTTCATTTTAGAAATTCACGAAATCAAGCACCAACATACTGTCAACCAGGACTTGCTGGAATTCAAAAGTCTATTAGATTAGAGTTAAAATTGATTGCAGATGTTGGCTTGGTTGGATATCCTAATGTTGGGAAATCTACACTTATTTCAGTATGTTCAAATGCAACACCACAAATTGCTAACTATGAATTTACAACTCTTACACCAAAGCTTGGTGTTGTTGAAGTAGGTGATTATAACTCTTTTGTAATGGCTGATATTCCAGGGATTATTGATGGTGCTAGTGATGGAAGAGGGCTTGGATTAGAGTTTTTACGACATATTGAAAGAACAGACACTTTACTTTATATGATAGATATGGCAAATTATAGAGATATGATAAGTCAATATAATGTTTTAAGGGAAGAGATTAATAAATTCTCACGTGAACTTGGTACTAGAAAATATGCAATCGCTTTAACTAAAATTGATGCTATTGATCCTGATGAACTTAATGATAAAATTAAAGAATTTATGGATGGAATCTCATTTGAAGCGTCTGATATCAATAACTATGGTTTTGATAGTGAAAGTTTATTTTATATTCAAGATTTAACTTATGGAAATTTTAATAAAGATTTACCATATTTTATTTTACCAATTTCATCTGCAACTCATAAAAATATTGAGAGTTTAAAATATGTATTATATGATTTATTAAAGATGTATAAATAAAGGTAAAAAAAGATAAATGAAAAAGACAATTGTATTGAAAGTTGGTAGTGCTGTTTTGACAAATAATGGTACATTAGCACTCGATAGATTAAAAAATTTAGTTGATTTTATTGCACAATTAAAAGAGAGTTATAATGTAATACTTGTAAGTTCTGGTGCGGTTGCTTCTGGTTATACACTTTTAAAATTAGATAAAAAGATAATTGCAAAAAAGCAAGCCCTTGCTTCAATTGGACAACCACTTTTAATGGAAACATATAGAAAACATTTTGAAGTACATAATATTATATGTTCTCAAGTTTTACTTGAGGCTAGTTTATTTAAAGATATGACAAGATTAAATCATGCAAAAGATACGATGAATGAGTTATTATCAAATAATGTTGTTCCAATTATAAATGAAAATGATGTAACAGCTATAGAAGAGTTAGTTTTTGGAGATAATGACCAACTATCTGCTCATGTTTCTTTACACTTTGGGTCAGATTTATTAGTAATATTAACTGATATTGATGGTTATTATGATGATAACCCTCATGTAAATCCAAATGCGGTGCTACAGAAAAATGTTTTAGAGATACCAAGTGAAGCCCTAAATGCAACACATTCAGCAAATAGTGAATTTGCAACTGGTGGAATTGTGACAAAACTCAAAGCGGCAGATTTTTTAATTAAAAATAAAAAACAAATGTTTTTAACAAGTGGCTTTGATTTGAGTGATGCTAAAAGTTTTTTAATCGATAAAGTTCATACAAAAGGGACACTTTTTGGGAGTTTAGATGACTAAAAAAATAGTTTATATGGGAACACCCGAGTATGCGACGATAATCTTAAAAAGTTTAATTCAAAGTAATTATGAGATTCAAGCACTTTTTACTCAACCTGATAAAAAAGTTGGTCGAGAACAACTTATAACACCCCCTCATATCAAACAATATTCCCTTGACAATAATCTAACCTTTCCTATTTATCAACCACAGACATTGAAGGATGAAAATATAGTAAAGGTTTTACAAGATTTAAAGCCAGATTTTATAATAGTAGCTGCTTATGGGCAAATATTACCTAAAAGTATTTTAGAAATAGCTCCTTGTATCAATCTTCATGCATCGTTGTTACCACAATATAGAGGTGCTAGTCCAATTCAAAAATCTATACTTAATAATGATAGATTTACAGGTGTAACTGCTATGTTGATGGAAGAGGGGTTAGATAGTGGAGATATCTTAGGATTTAAGTATTTAGAACTAGGAAATGATACAGATGTAGAGGAGCTTTTTACACTTCTTTCTGATGTCGCTGCTGACTTGATAATACTAATTTTAGAAAAGTTTGAATATCTTTTACCAAAAAAACAAAATAGTTCTCAGGTGAGCTTTTGTGGAAAAATAGTTAAAGAGGATGGATTGATTGATTTTGGAAGTAGTAAAGTTATCTATGCAAAGTATAAGGCTTATAAAATTTGGCCTGGTTTATTTTTAAAATCTGGATTAAAGCTAAAGAAAGTACTTCTAAACGAAACAGCATCACAAAATCACGAAGGTGAGATTTTGAATATTGGCAAAAATTCTATTGTTATTGGTTGCAAGAATGGAAGTATAAATATTTTTGAAGTACAAGCACCCTCAAAAAAAGCTATGAATATTCTTGATTATGTAAGAGGTTCAAGACTCTCAATTGGTGATATTTTAATTTAAATAATGGAGATTATCTATTTAGAAGAAGTTGATTCAACTCACACATACTTAAGAAAATATGTTAAAGAGAGTGGTTTTGTAAAACCAATAGCAGTTGTAACCCAATCTCAAACAAATGGAATTGGAAGTAGAGAAAATAGTTGGTGTGGAGCGAAAGGGAATCTTTTTTTTTCTTTTGTAGTGACAAAAAATCATCTTCCTGATGACTTAAAATTAGAATCTGCATCAATATATTTTAGTTTCTTATTAAAAGAAATCTTTAGTCAATTTGGCTCAAAGGTGTGGCTTAAATGGCCTAATGATTTTTATGTTGATGATAAAAAAATTGGTGGTACAATCACTACATTCACTAATGATTTACTTTTTTGTGGGATAGGGATAAATATAGTTAAAGTAGCTGACGAATATGGTATATTAGATATTCCAATAGAGATAGAAAACTTATTAATTAACTATTTTAATTTGATAGAAGCAAGACCATCTTGGAAGCATATTTTTAGTAAGTTTGAGATAGAATTCAAAACGAGTAGAGAGTATAAAACAACAATCAATAAAGAAAAAATATCATTGAAAGATTCTATTTTATTAGAGGATGGCTCAATTGTGATAGATAATAAAAAGGTGTATAGTTCAAGATGACAGAAATTATAGCAATAGCAAATCAAAAAGGTGGTGTTGGAAAAACGACGACCGCTGTCAACTTAAGTGCGGCTCTAGCATTAGGTGGTAAAAAAGTATTATTAATTGATGCAGATCCTCAAGCTAACGCTACAACTTCTTTAGGATTTAGACGAGATACATATGAATACAATATATATCATGTAATGCTTGGGACTAAAACATTGGAAGATGTTATATTAAAAACAGAAATCGATACACTAAAATTGGTTCCTTCAAATATAGGACTTGTTGGAATTGAAAAAGAGTTTTATAAAAATAATAAAGATAGAGAATTGGTATTAAAAAGAAGTATCGATTTGATTAAAGATAATTTTGATTATATTTTGATTGATTCACCACCTGCACTTGGACCAATTACAATTAATACACTTAGTGCTGCAAATTCAGTGATAATACCAATTCAATGTGAATTTTTTGCACTTGAAGGATTGGCACAGTTACTTAATACTATAAAACTTGTAAAACAGACTATTAATAGACAATTGGAGATAAAAGGGTTTCTCCCAACAATGTATAGTGCACAAAATAATCTTGCTAAGCAGGTATTTGCAGATTTAGCAAAGCATTTTGAGAGTAAATTATTTAAATTAACAGATGATTCATATGTTGTAATACCAAGAAATATTAAACTAGCAGAAAGCCCAAGTTTTGGAAAACCAATAATGTTGTATGATCCAACAGCTATTGGGACACAAGCATATGAAAATTTAGCAAAATCAATTTTAGGATAAAGAGCATGGCACTAGGTAGAGGACTTAGCGAAATATTAGGTGAAGTTGAAGCAGCATACGAAAATAATATTGACAATAAAAATTTGGTTAAAGATATTGAAATAGATAAAATTGAACCAAATCCATATCAGCCTAGAAAAATATTTGATGAAGATAAATTAGAAGAACTTTCTCGTTCAATAGTAACACATGGTTTATTGCAACCAGTTGTGGTAATCAAGAAATTAAATAAGTATATCTTAATAGCAGGAGAGAGAAGATTTCGAGCTTCAAAATTAGCTAATTTGAATACTATCAGAGCTATTATTCTAGATATTGATGAAAAAAAACTACGAGAGTATGCATTAATAGAAAATATTCAAAGAGATGATTTAAATATTTTAGAAGTAGCATATTCTTATGCTGGTTTAATTAACGAATATAATATCACCCATGAAGAATTATCAAATATGGTCTTTAAAAGTAGAAGTTCGATCACAAATACACTAAGATTACTTACTTTAAGTGTCCATACTCAACAAGTAATATCGGCAAATAAAATAACACAAGGGCATGCAAAGCTTTTAGTTGGACTAAAAGAGGAAGAACAAAAGCAAATTGTTGATTCTATAATTGGGCAAAGATTGAGTGTAAGGGAAACAGAAGTTTTAGTCAAAAATTTAAAAGAGAAACAGAATAACGAGCAACCAAAAAAAATTGTTCCAGAAAATAAATTCAATTTTCAACAGTTTGATAATGTTATTTCAAAATTGAAAAATCAAAATATTGATATGAAAATTCATAAAAATAATATAAAAATCACAATTAACTCTCAAGAAGATATCGAAAAAATATTAAAATATTTCGAAAAAGATATTTAAAATTAATCAAAATCATAAGTAAAATTTGATATAATCTCGCAGGTTTGTTCAATTTGTATGTCAAATTGAATTTCTAAACTGTAAAAAAAGTTATGGAGAGATAAATGTTAGACATAAGTCCAATATTGTTACTTAGCTCTATGATAATATTTTTAATTGTTTTATCACAATTAAATAGAAGCCTTTATCAACCATTATTTAAGCATATGGAAGATAGACAAGAATCTATTCAAAAAGATTTAGAGTCTGCTAGAAGTAATGCTGAGGATATTGATAGTTTGATGATGGAAGCTCAAAATATTATCGCAAAAGCTAAAAAAGAAGCTTCTTCTATTCGTGAAAATGCTTATTCTGAAGCAAAAGCTCTTGGTGAATCTAAAATGGCTGAATTTAGAAGTGAATTAGATTCAAAATATAATTCTTTTGTAAGTGATTTATCTTCTCAAAAAGAATCTCTTAAAGTTTCTTTAGTTGGGGAAATACCTCAGTTTAAAGAACTTTTATCAGCTAAAATTAGCTCAATATAGGCGGTGAATATGAAAAAGAAATGGTTGTTTATGATTGCTCTTTTTTTACCAGTAGTATTGTTTGCTGGTGAAGGTGTAGAAACGGACATTGTTCCAAGAACGGTAAATTTTTTGATTTTCATTGCGATTATTTATTATCTATTAGCTGATAAATTAAAAGCTTATTTTGAAGAGAGAAGTCAATCTATCCAATCACAATTGGATGAGGTTCAAAAAAAACTTGAGGAATCAAAAAGAAAAATGGAACAAGCAAGAGCAGAGTTTGAAAATGCTAAGAATATTGCTAGCGAACTTGTAAAAGATTCAATGGCAGATGTTAGTTCTATTAAAAATAAAGTTGCTAAATCTTATGAAAATGAGATGACAAATCTTTTGAAAAATTATAATGACAAAATCGAGTTAGAAACAAGAAAAGCTAAAAAAGATATTGTTGCAGAAGTCCTTGATGAATTATTAAATGACAATAATATAACTATCACAAAAGATAATTTACAAAATATTATCTTGAAAAAGGTTGCATAGATGAGTAATTTAATAGCAAAAAGATATGTAAAAGCCTTAGTGAAAGATAGAGAGATAAGTCATATTGCAGTAATTAATGAGCAAATGAAGTTTATTGCAAGTGCTTATAATGATGAGAAATTTTTAAATATAATTAATTCAATAGATATCACAACTTATCAAAAAGTTGATTTATTGTTATCTTTTATAGGTAATAATGATTATATAGTAAATAATTTGCTTATCCTTCTTGGTAAGAATAGAAGATTAACACTGATTCCTAGTATATCTGCGGAATTAGAAGAGCAATATTCAATTCTTATAAATAGATATAATGGTATTGTGTATTCTAATGAAGAATTATCAACTGAATACTTAAATGATATTCAAAAGAAATTTTCAGATAAATTTGGTGTTAATTTAACTTTAACAAATAAAGTTTGTGACTATGATGGCATTAAAGTTGATATTGATAGTTTAGGTGTTGAGATTGGATTTGAAAAAAATAAATTTAAATCTCAAATGATTGAACACATTTTAAAAGCAGTTTAGAAAAAAAGGAGAAAGTGAATGAGTACTAAAATTCAAGCAGATGAGATTAGTTCGATTATCAAAGAAAGAATTGATAATTTTGAGTTAAATGTTGATATAAATGAAACTGGAAAAATCATATCTTTTGCTGATGGTATCGCAAAAGTTTATGGAATCAAAAATGTTATGGCTGGTGAGATAGTTGAATTTGAAAATGGAGCAAAAGGTATTGCTTCAAATTTAGAAGAGACTTCAGTTGGTGTTGTTGTATTAGGTTCTAGCGCAGGATTAAGAGAAGGAAGTACTTGTAAAAGATTGGGTGTTCTTTTAGAAGTTCCAGTTGGACCAAATGCACTTGGAAGAGTTGTTAATGCACTTGGTGAGCCTATTGATGGAAAAGGTCCGATTGAATCAAACGAAAGAAGATTTGTTGAAGAGAAAGCACCTGGAATTATGGCAAGAAAATCTGTTCATGAGCCACTTGTAACTGGTATTAAAGCTATTGATGCACTTGTTCCAATTGGAAGAGGACAAAGAGAGCTTATTATTGGTGATAGACAAACTGGTAAAACAACAGTTGCATTAGATGCGATCATCAACCAAAAAGGTCAAGATGTTAAATGTATTTATGTTGCTATTGGACAAAAAGCTTCAAGTGTAGCAAATGTTGTTGGTGCATTAGAAGAAGCTGGTGCTATGGAATATACGACTATTGTTGTTGCAGGTGCTTCTGAGGCTTCAGCTTTACAATTTTTAGCTCCATATACTGGTGTAACTATGGGTGAGTATTTTAGAGATAATGGACAACACTGTTTAATTATTTATGATGATTTGTCAAAACATGCAGTTGCATATAGAGAGATGTCATTATTATTAAGAAGACCTCCAGGAAGAGAAGCATATCCAGGGGATGTATTTTATCTACATTCAAGATTATTAGAAAGAGCTGCTAAGTTAAATGATGAAAATGGTGCAGGTTCTATGACAGCATTACCAATTATTGAAACACAAGCTGGGGATGTTGCTGCATATATTCCTACAAATGTAATTTCTATTACGGATGGACAAATTTTCTTAGAAACAGATCTATTTAACTCAGGAATCAGACCTGCAATTAATGTTGGACTTTCAGTATCTAGGGTTGGTGGAGCTGCACAAATTAAAGCTACAAAACAAGTTGCTGGAACTTTAAAACTTGATCTTGCACAGTTTAGAGAACTTGCTGCATTTGCACAATTTGCTTCTGATCTTGATGCTTCTACTAGAGCACAACTTGAAAGAGGGCAAAGAATGGTTGAAATCCTTAAGCAAGGTGTAAATAAACCACTTGTAATTGAAAAACAAGTTACTATTATTTTTGCTGGTGTTAATGGATATTTAGATGATGTAGATCCAAAAGATGTTGTTAAATTCGAAAATGAATTCCATCAGTTTATTGAGCAAAAATATTCTAATATTTTAAGTGGCTTAGAAGCTAAAAAAACAATAGATAATGAAATCAAAGAGCAATTAACTACTGCAGTAAAAGAATTTAAAACTATTTTTAATGCAAAGTAAGGAATAGCAATGGCTAACTTAAAAGATATTTCTAGACAAATTAAAAGTGTTAAGAATACGCAGAAGACAACAAAAGCGATGAAGCTTGTTTCTTCTGCTAAATTAAGAAGAACTCAACAGTTAGCACAACAAGCAAAAAGTTATGCTAGTAAAATTAATGAAATTTTGACTGAGATTGCATCAAATTTACATAATGTAAAAGATGAACATCTTGATTTAGGAAGAGCTTTTAAAAACGACAATGAAGTAAAAGTCGTTGATGTTGTTTTTGTAACGGCTGATAAAGGTCTTTGTGGTGGTTTTAATATGACTACTATAAGGGAAGTAAGAAATTTACTTAAAGATTATTCTGCTAAAGGGATTAAAGTTAACTTAAGAGCTGTAGGTAGAAAAGGTATTGATTACTTTAATTTTCAAAATGTAGAATTATTACAAAAAGAGGTTGGTCTTTCATCAGCTCCAACTTATGATAAAGCATCAAGTTTTGTAAATAATGTATTTGAAGATTTCATTGACGAGCAAACAGATAGAGTAATATTGGTATACAATGGATTCAAAAATATGTTGACACAAGAACTTAAAGTAAAAACTTTATTACCTATTGATATGGAAACAATTCAAGTTAAAGTAAGTGATTCAATGATGGAAGTTGAACCTGAAGATGATGAACAAGATGTTTTAGATGAATTAGTCAAAAAGTATATTGAGTTTAATATGTTTTATGCTCTGATAGATTCATTATCTGCAGAACATAGTGCGAGAATGCAAGCAATGGATAATGCAACAAATAATGCAAAACAAAGAGTTAATGATTTAACTGTACAGTTTAATAAAGCAAGACAAGCAGCTATTACGACAGAATTGATTGAGATCATTTCTGGTGTTGAAGCACTTAAATAAGAATTTAGAAAGGAAAGGTACATATGGAAGGTAAAATTATTCAAATAATGGGACCAGTTGTAGATGTTGAATTTGATGGATATCTACCAGCTATTAATGATGCTATTGAAGTGACAGGAACTAAAGAGAGATTGGTCTTAGAGGTTGCAGCACATATTGGTGATAGTAGAGTTAGAACGATAGCTATGGATATGACAGAAGGTTTAGTAAGAGGTCAAGTTTGTGTTGCTACAGGTGAGCCAATAAAAGTTCCAGTTGGTGAAGAGGTTCTTGGAAGAATCTTCAATGTTATTGGAGATCCAGTTGATGAAGGTGCACCACTTTCTGAAGGTGTAGAAAAATGGTCTATCCACAGAGATGCTCCAGCTTTTGAAGAGCAATCAACTTCAACAGAGATGTTTGAAACAGGTATTAAAGTAGTTGACCTTTTAGCACCATATGCAAAAGGTGGTAAAATTGGATTATTCGGTGGTGCTGGTGTTGGTAAAACAGTTATCATTATGGAACTTATTCACAATGTTGCATTTAAACACGATGGTTATTCTGTATTCGCTGGTGTTGGTGAGAGAACAAGAGAAGGAAATGACCTTTACCATGAGATGAAAGAGTCTAACGTTTTAGACAAAGTTGCACTGTGCTATGGACAAATGAGTGAACCACCTGGGGCAAGAAATAGAATTGCATTGACAGGTCTTACAATGGCTGAGTATTTTAGAGATACAAAAGGTCTTGATGTATTGATGTTTATCGATAATATTTTTAGATTTGCACAATCAGGTTCTGAGATGTCAGCACTTCTTGGAAGAATTCCATCAGCGGTTGGATATCAACCAACACTTGCAAGAGAGATGGGTGCATTACAAGAGAGAATTACAACTACTAAAAAAGGTTCAATCACTTCTGTTCAAGCGGTTTATGTACCTGCGGATGACTTAACTGACCCAGCTCCTGCTTCAGTTTTTGCTCACTTAGATGCTACAACAGTTTTAAATAGAAAAATTGCTGAAAAAGGTATTTATCCAGCGGTTGATCCACTAGATTCTACTTCAAGAATTTTAAGTGCAGATGTTTTAGGAACGGAGCATTATGAAGTTGCTAGAGGTGTTCAATCTTTATTGCAAAAATATAAAGATTTACAAGATATTATCGCAATTTTAGGTATGGATGAGTTAAGTGAAGCAGATAAATTAGTTGTTGATAGAGCTAGAAAAGTAGAGAAATTTTTATCACAACCATTCTTCGTTGCTGAAGTATTTACAGGAAGCCCAGGGAAATATGTTGAGTTAGCTGATACTATTGCTGGTTTCAAAGGTATTTTAAATGGTACATACGATCATATGCCAGAAAATTCATTTTATATGGTTGGTAGTATAGACGAAGCTATCGCGAAAGCACAAGGTAGCAAATAAGCATAAAAGGTAAAAAATGGATAATACAATAAAATTATCAATTGTGACACCAACAGGTGAAATATTTTCCCACGATGTGAAGTCTGTCGTACTTCCAGGAAAAGATGGTGAATTTGGTGTATTACCAAATCACTCACTCTTAGTTTCTACACTAACGGTAGGTGTTATCGAAATCGTAAATGTTGATAATACTGTAGATGCTGTAGCTATAAATTGGGGTTATGCAAAGGTAAGTGAACATAGTGTTGATGTTTTGGTTGATAGTGCTGTATCTTTAAGTACAGATGATTCTTCAGAATTATCAACTAAAATCAATGAAGCAAAAATTTTAGTTAACTCTGTTCAAGATGCTTCTGTTTCTATGGCAGCAGTTGAAGCTAAAATTGCATCGTTTAGATAAGAATAAATGTTAGATATAATTGTTAATTATTTACATAATAGTTCTGTTATTACTATTTTTGTTTTAGTTTTGTTGTCTATTTATTTAATTTTAACAATTTTAATCTATGTTTATAAGCTATTAGAACTTTCGTCAGCTATAAAAAATGAAAGTAACTCTTTAAATTCTCTTTCGAGAAGAGAATTTAAAGTAAATCCACTAACTTCTATTGGTAACTTTATCGGAAGTGGGAAAGATATCAATAAAGAGTCTCTTGAAGTCTATGAAATTTCAATGATTAGAAATGCAAGTACAGGGCTTTTATGGCAATCTATAATAGCTTCAACCGCTCCTTTTATAGGTTTATTTGGAACGGTTGTAGGTATTTTAGAATCTTTTGCAAGTTTTAAAAATGTTTCAAAAGTGAGTTTTTCAGCTATAGCACCTGCAATTAGTGAAGCACTCATTGCAACTGCGGCTGGAATATTTGTAGCTATATTGGCATATACATTCCATCAAATACTTGTTAGAAAAATATACATATTAAATACATACATAAAATCGCAGATTAATATAATATTATCTAGGAATTAGTATTGTATGATTATAATCAAAAGCCAGATTTAAATATTACACCACTTGTTGATGTAATGTTAGTATTACTCGCAATATTAATGGTTACAGCACCAGTTATGGAATATGAAGAGCAAATTACACTCCCCAAAGGAAGTGTAACAAAACAAGTGAGTGATGTTAAGAATATTAATATTTTAGTTCAAAAAGATAGAGTTATTAGGATTAATAATGATAAATATGGATTTAATACATTTACTGAAGATTTTTCTACCTATTCACAAAATATAGATAAAAATATACCGATTCATATAAGAGCAGATGAAACATTGTCTTATAGTGATGTAGTGTTTATTCTAAAAACAGTGAAAGAGTTGGGATTTTTAAAGGTATCGTTAATAACAGATGGATAATAAATTTTATTTAACTATCTCTACTACAATAGCAATTTGTATTTATATATTAATTATTTTTTCAATTGTTTTATATCTTAAGAGTAATTCGGTTGAAGTTGATAAGTTTTCATCATTACCTAAAGAAACTATTATTGAGTTAGACTTTGTAGTTCAGAATGAGAATACATTAGCCAAAAACGAAGAGAATATGGAAGAACAATATATTGATCAACAAGAACAATTGTCTTCTACAAATACTCAAAAAGCTCCCGATTTAAAATCGCTTTTTTCAAGTTTCTCAGATATTGGGACTAAACAAGATACTCAAAATCAGAAAGATGAACAACAAAAAAATCAAACAATGAGTAGATTTAAGTCTAGTATTGATACTGATAAATCGACTCAAAAAATTGAATTATCAAAATTAGTTGATTTAAAAAATATTACAAGCAACTCTAAAAGTTCAAATACTCCATCAAATAAAGGAAATTTTGATGAATATTATTCTATGATAAATACTTATATTTTAAGAAGGTGGTATAACTTTCCACTCATTACAGATATGAAATATCTCGTTAGTGCCAATATCACTATCGATTCCAATGGAAATTTTAGTTATGTTATGTTGAAGTATTCTGGAGATAATAGAGTTGATGAGGCAGTGAAACTTTTTTTAAAGAATCAAATTTTAGAAAAGTATCCAGTTCCTCCAGATAAATTAACAAAAACAATTAAAATTAATTTTATGCCTTATGCAAATTAAGTATTCGAGGAGATTTATATTGAAAAAATTATTATTATTTTGTTTTTTATTTATAGAAACATTATTAGCTGTTGATGCTGAACTTGATATAGTTAGAAAGAATTCTGTTATTCCAAGTATTGCGATAGCAATAACAAAAAATAATTATGATAATAATCTTGCATTGAAGCTAAAGGAAATTTTAGAAAAAGATTTTACTGTAAGTGGTCATTTTAATGTTGAACCTATCAATTTAGAGATTCAAAGTATTGAAAACCAACTTAATTTTTCTGATGATACAATTAAAAAGTATGATTTAATATTGCTATTAGAGGTAAAAAAGGGTACGAGTAATGGAGTTATTGTTGATGCAGCACTGTATGATATGAATACAAAAGAGATTAAATCAAGAAAAACATATCAACTCTCAAGTAATTCAAAATATCCTTTTTTAGCTCATAAAATTGCTATTGGAGTAAATAATGAAATAAAAGCACCGTCAATTGATTGGATGGGAAGATTTATAATTTTTTCAAGATATACAAGTGCAAAAAAAAGCGAAATAGTTGTTTCGGATTATACATTAACTTATCAGAAAGTTGTTGTAAATGGAGGACTTAATCTTTTTCCTAAATGGGGGAATAAGGAGCAGACAAGTTTTTACTATACAACTTATGACAATCTTTATCCTACTCTTATAAGACAAGAGTTATATAATAAAAAGTCTGAAAAAGTTTTGCAATCAGATGGGATGTTAGTGTGTTCAGATGTTAGTAAAGATGAAAATAAACTTTTGCTTACTATGGCACCAAATGGACAACCAGATATCTATATTTATGATTTAAAAACTAAAACATCAAATAAAATAACGAAATATTCTGGTATTGATGTTGGTGGAAATTTTTTAGCTAATGATGAAAGAATAGTTTTTGTTTCAGATAGGATGGGTAATGCGAATATTTTTACACAAAAAGTTGGTAGTGATCGTGTAGAAAGATTGGTTTATCATGGAAAAAACAATAGCCAAGCAACTACTTTTAATAATTATGTTATTTATTCAAGCAGGGAAGAAGGAAGTAATTTTAATCTATATCTTATATCAACTGAAAATGCTGGCATGAAAAAGCTTACAACGCAAGGAGCAAATCAATTTCCAAAATTTTCAATTGATGGAGAGTCTGTTTTGTATGTAAATAATAAAAATGGGAATAGTTCATTAGGCGTGATACGGTTAAGTTATGGTAAACATTTTTTGTTTCCGTTAAAGAGCGGAAAAATACAATCAATTGATTGGTAAAAATAGACATAAAGATTAAGTTTTAAACAGTACAATTATAAACAAAAGGAGTTAATATGCATTATAAAATGTTAAGTGCGGTGTGTTCAATTTCTTTGTTGTTGATGTTTTCGGGATGTTCAACAAAGAAGGAGGTTGTTTCATTTGATAACGATATCAAGAAAACACCACAGGTAGAAAAAGTCGCTAACAATAATATAGATGAGACAAAATCTATTAAAATTATCCCTTCAGATGATGGTGATATAGTGTCATCAACAACAAATGGAGCAGAACCAAATTTTCAAGTTGTCGATGAATTATATAATACTACAACGAGTAGAATTAATGGTGAAGATATTACATTGAAGTCTATTCATTTTGATTTTGATATGTTTACATTGACTGAAGAAAATTTAGCATTTTCTATCGAAAATTCTAAAAAAATTAACAATGTTTCGCTTAAAGATAAATCGTTCAAAATTAAACTAGAGGGAAATTGTGATGAATGGGGAAGTGATGAATATAATTATGCTTTGGGGCTTAAAAGATCAATGGCGGTTAAAAATGATTTAGTTGGTAGAGGTATTGGTGAGGATAGAATTGTAGTAGTAAGCTATGGTGAGAGTAACCCTATATGTAAAGAACAAACAGCTCAATGTTGGACTAAGAACAGAAGAGTTGATCATTATTTAATACCATGATTAGTAGTACTCAAAAATTTATATTTATGACATCAGTATTGGTGTCAATCTCTTTTGGAAAAGAGATTTCTGTTTTTGGTGCTGGAAATTTAGATTCCCCAGCTCCATATGGTTTAAATAAAGCTGAAAAGGCGATTCTTTTAAATAATGAAAAGGTTAATGCTCTCTCTTCAAAAATTGATGGTTTTGAATTAAAATTAGGCTCTCTTGAATCAAAGCAAGATGATTTGTCTCAAAAAATAGAGGGAATAAAATCAGTTTATGAAGCGGAAAGTCAAAATATTCATACTACGAAATTGGTAGCAAAAACAAATGAAAATAAGATTGAGGAAGAAACTGGACGATTGTCTGTGAAAATTGATGAAAATGCGAAAAAAATTGAAAATTTAAGTTCTAAGTTAGATGATTTTATTAATTTACAAAAGAAAAATAATAAGTTGCTTGAAGATTCAAATCAAAAACTTTTAACGATTATAAATAAAATAAATACAGAGTATGTAAGTAAAACTCAATTTGAAGAACTGGTTGCTTTTATCAATAAAAATTCTCCAGAACAAGTTGCTACCTCTATAGCAGTTCCAAAAAAACAAGAAAGTATCGTAGCAGAACCTATTGAAAAAACTAAAGTTGAGAAAAAAAGTGATAAGGATTTATTTGATGAAGGTTTAAAGTTATTTAAATCAAATCAAATCTCAAAAGCAATGCCTATATTTGAACAATTAGTTATTAGTAAGTACAAACCTGCTGAGAGTAATTTTTATTTTGCAGAAACTAAGTTTATTAAAAAAGAGTACAAAGAGGCTATCCAATCTTATAAACAGAGTATGATAGCAAATGATCAAGCGGAGTATGTCCCTAGACTATTATTACATAGTGCAATTTCATTTGAAAATTTGAAACAAAAAGAGAATGCGACTAATTTTTATAAAACGATAATTGATGTATATCCAAACTCACAAGAGGCAAAGGAAGCTGCTAAAAAATTGAAATTAAAGGAAGATACTTCTGCTGATGCTAAAGAATCAAAAGAGAGTTCTAAAAATGAGAAGTCAAAAGAGAAGTCTTCTAAAGATTCTAAGAAAAAAGAAGATAAAAAAAAGTCTAAAAAATTAAAAGAAGATAATAAAGAAACAAAAACTAAAAAAAAGGATAAAGAATGATTAAGTTAAATGATGTTGTGGCGATGGAATATATGTTGGTTGATGCTGATACAAAAGAGGTAGTAGATAGTAATGAAGGGCACGATCCTTTAGAATTTATAGTGGGATTGGGACATATTATCCCAGGATTAGAATCACAAATGATGGGATTGGCAACTGGTGAGAAAGCTGATATATTTGTAAAAGCTGATGAAGCTTATGGTGATTATAATGAAGAAGCAGTTCAAACTTTACCTAAAGAGCAATTTGCTGGAATTGAACTTAAAGAGGGGATGACTCTATATGGTAGTGGTGATGATGGACAAACAGTTCAAGTAAGAGTTAAATCATTTAATGATGATGAAGTTACAATTGATTATAATCATCCAATGGCTGGAAAAAACTTAATGTTTACTATCACTATTGTTGATGTAAGAGCTGCAACTGAAGAAGAATTATCAACAGGTGTTGTTGGTGGATTAGAAGCTATGGGTGGTGGATGTTGTGGAGGTGGTTCATGTGGTTCGCATGACCATCATGGACATCACCATGGTGAAAAAGAGTGTTGTGGTGGTACAAAACATGAGGAAGAACATGAATGTTGTGGTGGACACGATGGTCATGGATGTAAAAATCACTAATAAACAGTAAAAAGTTTGAAAATGTCACTCCTGTTTCTTCTGAAATAGGAGTTTTTAATTTAAAAAGAGAGGTTAAAATTATGAAAAAAGTTGCTTTTATTTTTCCTGGACAAGGAAGTCAATCAGTTGGAATGGGGAAAGATTTTTTCCAAAATTCACAAATAGCAAAAGAGATGATCAAAAATGCTAGTGAAAGAATAGGTGTTGATTTTGAAAAATTATTATTTGAAGAAAATGAAGATTTAAATCAAACACAGTTTACACAACCTGCAATTTTATTAGTAAGTACAATTGCCGTTGAAGTATTCAAATCAAAATGTGATATCAAACCAGAATTTGTTCTTGGTCACTCACTGGGTGAATTTTCTGCATTAGTAGCTGCTGGTGGAATGGATTATCTTGACGCTGTTGAATTAACACATAAAAGAGGTCAATTTATGAGCGAAGCTTGTGATGGAGTTGGTGCTGGAATGATGGCATTACTTGGGATGGAAGATGAAGCTGTTGAAGCACTCTGTGCAAAAGAGAGAGAAAATGGAAAAAAAGTTTGGGCTGCAAATTATAATAGTGATGGTCAAGTAGTGCTTGCTGGAAGTAAAGCTGATTTAGAAGCATTGGTGGATGTATTTAAAGAAGCAGGTGCTAAAAGAGCAAT
>CAZHJR010000025.1:0-12694 GCA_964533335.1 uncultured Helicobacter sp.
TATCATCTCACTTGAAGCTCAAGGGTTAGCATTTGAGATGGATTTTAATGATAATGTGGACAAAAAGTATGTTATAGAAAGACTTGAAAGTATATCTGCTAGTACAGAAAAACTATCAAATATTATCAATAATTTCCAATCTGTTACGGAGCTAAGAGGGAGCAAGAAAAAAAGACACATTAGAGATGTTTTCCTTGATGCTATTCAAATATCAGATCTTTACGAAAAAGAGTTTGTAACTGAACAACACGATGAGACAAAAAGCTTTAGAACTTATCCAAAAGAGCTAGCTTCTGCAATTTCATCGATACTTATAAATGCAAAAGAGCAAATTGTAAAAAGAACAAATGGTATTATAAAAATTAAAACTTACGAAGAAAATAACCAAATTATTTGTGAAATTTCAAATAATGGTGGACATATACCAAGTGATATCATAGACAAAATCTTTACCCCATATTTTAGTACAAAAGAGGAAAGAAATGGTGTTGGGCTTAGTCTTTATACATGTAAAATCATTATAGAACTTCATCTCAAAGGGAGAATAGAGGTTAAAAACTTTGATGATGATTGGGTTTTGTTTAAAGTATCTTTACCAATAGGAGCATTAGAAGAATGATAATAATTCCAGCAAGATTAAAAAGTAGTCGATTTGAAAATAAAATATTAGCAGATATATTAGGTCTTCCTATGGTTATACGAACAGCTAAAAGAGTAGAAGCTCTTGATGATGTGGTGATTGCTACTGATTCGCAAGAGGTTATAGAGTTAGCAAAACAATATAACATAAAAGCAATTATGACAAGCGAATCTCATCAAAGTGGTACAGATAGAATCAATGAAGCATCAAATTTACTGGGTCTTGCTGATGATGAAGTGATTATCAATGTCCAAGCAGACGAACCATTTATAGAACCAGAAGTTGTTCAAGCAGTTATTGATAAAGTTAGAAATTCTACTGAAGATTTTACAATGGTAAGTCTGTATAAAGAGATCAATAGTGAACTAGCTGATGATCCAAATCATGTAAAAGTTGTTGTTGATGATAATGATTATGCAATCTATTTTTCAAGAAGTAAAATTCCTTACAATAGAGACCACTATACAAATGTTTCTTACTGTGGGCATCTTGGAATTTATGGATTTACAAAAAAAAGCCTTAACCAGTTTTGCCAATTTTCACCATCGGCTTTAGAAAATATTGAAAAACTAGAACAACTCAGAGCATTGTCGTTTGGGAAAAAAATAGCAATGGTCAAAGTAAATTCAAAAAGTTTTGGAATTGATACAAAAGAGGATTTACACAATGCCCTTCTAATCTTTGGGAAAGAGGAGTAATTTGATGACAAAAAATGAAATAGAACTTTTGCAAAGTGTCAAAGTCCTCTATGTTGAAGATGAACTTGATATCCAAAAAATAACCTCTGATGTTTTAAGGAGTGTTTGTAAAGAGGTTCTATGTGCAGCAAACGGTCTTGAAGCACTTGAACTCTTTGATGCAGAAGGGGATTTTGATATCATCGTAACTGATATTAATATGCCAAAAATGGATGGTATTTCCCTCATTAAAAAGATTAGAGAGAGGGATAATAGTTTTCCTATCACTATCACAACTGCTCATACAGAAGTTCATTTTCTTCAAGAAGCGATTGATCTTGGGGTAAATGGATATACTCTAAAACCAATAGATTTAAAAAAATTAATGAAAACGGTTGCAAAGGTAGCTGAGAGTAGAATTTTACGAAAAAAATTAGAGTCATTAAATAATGAACTTCTCCAAAAAGTAAAAGAGCAAACATTTGAACTTAATTCTATTTTGGATGCTCAAGATAGCTTTATTGCGGTATCTGATGGGAAGCAAATACATACAATCAATAGAAGATTTTTAGACTTTTTAGGACTATCTTCTTTAGATGAACTAAAAACAAAAATAGGCTCTATTTGCAATATTTTTATAAAAGAAGATGGATATTATTCAACTGATGATTTTGATAATATGTGTTGTGTATCGCACATCAACTCTACAAATACAGATATGTTTGTAAAAATGAAAAACAGTTCAGGGATAGTTTCTATTTTTAAACTTAATATTAATGTATATGAATACAATGGAAAACATTATATCCTCTCTTTAAGTGATATCACTGCTTTAAAATCACAATCAGATTTACTTCAATATCAAGCAAACCATGATTCACTAACTGCACTCTATAATAGACAATATTTTAATGACTTTTTGAGAACTGAAATTAATCGTGCGGCAAGATATAACCATCCATTTTCAATCGCAATGTTTGATATAGACCATTTTAAAAATATCAACGATAGTTATGGGCACGATATAGGAGATGAAGTACTCAAAAATCTCTCTAATTTAGTAAAAAAATATTTAAGAGATACAGATATATTAGCGAGATGGGGTGGAGAAGAATTTATGATAGTTTTAGCAGAAACTCCTATTCAAGATGGATTTACAAAAATTGATGGACTAAGAGAAATTATTAAAAATACCCCGCTATCATCTGCCCTTAAAGAGAATGTGACTGTAAGTTTTGGAATTACTGAGTACAATCAAAATGATACTAAAGCTGAATTGTTAAAACGGGTCGATATAGCCCTTTATCAAGCTAAAAATGGTGGAAGAAATCAGGTTGTGAAAATCTAATTTATCAATTTAATGATAGATTATGATTTGCTCTTTTTATAAAATAAACATCCCCATACTTTCTAAAAAATTGGAGTGCTTCTTTAGAATTGATAATTTTGTCATTCTCTCCTAGATATGTTTCAACTACAATACCCTTATTTTTAATCATCTCCATCTTTGCATCACTCCATTGATAATAGAGTAAATCTTGTAACTCCTCAAAAGTTCCCATTTGAAAATATCTCTTTTTATCTTCCTCATCAAAACCGCAATTTTTTAAAAAATTTTCACAATAAGTTGTAGCATCTTTTTTAAAAAACATCAACTGCATTCTTTTAAACTTTTCATCTTTATCATTAAAATATGCAGGTGAAAAAAGTTGAATTGTATCTATTCTTTTTTTGAAATGTTCACTTTCATAGGTGCCATTGATAATATTTTCAACTAATTTAATACACCCATAACTAAATCCACTAGCTACTACATCACTCTTAAGTTGATACTTTTCAAAAAGTTCACTCTCGTTTGTCAAAGAAAATCCACTAAAATACAATCACTTCATCCTTCATCATCATAGTTTTTAATCTTTCGATCTCCTCATGATTTGAAGATAAAAGAATTTTAAGTTCACCTTTGGCTTCTTCTAAAATCTCCTCTTTGTTGTTCCCCATCCCATATTTTTCAACCATATCAGCAGCTATCTCTTTTGCTTTTTGTAATTCATTTGGAAAAACTGCATAGGGTTCATGTTTTATGATTTCAACCCCAACACTTCCAGCAAGATATCCTTTTAGTTTAGCTATAAGCTCACTTTTGCTAGGATATTCACATGACTCATCACTTATCCCATCATCAAATAAAGAGACTTTTTTTTGTATCACAAAAGCTTTACATGCCTGATAAGTTGCCAAAACATCTTTTTGTGTTTCGCATAGGATATTGAGCTGTTTTTTCCCAAATTGTACTTTTTGTTTTGCGATACTGATATCCTCTTCAAGTAAAGAGATATCCCCTCGTTTTATCATATTTAAGAGTGCTTCATTTACCAAAGTTGCTAATGCTGCACTATTAAATCCACTTGTTTCACTTGCTAGCTTTTCAATATCAAAAACAATATTTTTATTTTTTGTATAGAGTTTGAGTATTTTTATCCTGTCACTCAGTGATGGCAATGTTAAAAACACCCGTCTATCAAATCGCCCAGCTCGTAAAAGTGCCTCATCAAGAACTTCTATTTTATTTGTTGCTGCAATCACTATTACCCCATTTTGCCCATCAAATCCATCCATTTGAGTCAAAAGTTCATTTAAAGTAGCTTCCCTCTCATCGTTATTCCCACCACTTCTACTTTTTCCAACAGCATCTATCTCATCAATAAAAATGATTGCAGGTGCCATAGATTTTGCTTTTGAAAAAAGTTCTTTTACCCTTACAGCTCCCATCCCTACATAGATATGGACAAAACTTGCACCACTTTGGTAAAAAAAAGGCACATCAGCTTCCCCAGCAACTGCTCTTGCAATTAAAGTTTTTCCAACCCCTGGAGGTCCTACAAGTAATACACCTTTTGGTAAAGTCACCCCAAAAGAGGTATATTTTTTTGGATTATGTAAAAAATCAACAATCTCTTCAAGTTCCTCTTTTATAGACTCAATCCCCGCTATATCACTAAATTTTATATGGGAAACTATTGGCTCAACTTGCGAACTTTGAACACTTTGTGTCACCGTCTCTTTTTGTGGCTCTTTACTAGCAGTTTCAAGTTCACTTTGAAATTTATTAGCTGGTATCATTGCCCTTACTTTTTCTTTATATTTATTCAAATAAAAAGCTACAACCATCAAAAACAATAAGAATACAATCCCTACAAAATAGCTCCCATTTGCCATTACACTATCACTTTTTATCATCGTATAGATAAAAAGCCCAATAAGTACCGAACCACTTATCATCATAAAACGAAGATTTTTATCATTGTTATTGTTATCAAGTTTTTGAAACATTGTGTCCCTTTTTTGTATTTTTAAGAAAAAATATTCTAGCTAAATATTTTATAGTTAGTGGTTAATAAACTTTAGGGTAAAATCAAAAAATCAAAAGTTAAAAAATAAGGATTACAAAATGTTACTCGGTGTAAATATTGACCATATCGCAGTTTTAAGGGAAGCAAGAAAAATAAATGATCCAAATCCACTAGATGCTCTTCCTATTTGTAAACTTAGTGGAGCCGACCAAATCACGATTCATTTACGAGAAGATAGACGGCATATTCACGATATTGATGCAAAAAATATCATAGAGCTTTCACAACTGCCTGTCAATTTAGAATGCAGCATCGGTGATGAGATGATAGAGATAGTCTGCAACCTTAAACCTCACAGGGCTACACTAGTACCAGAAAATAGAGCTGAAGTGACCACTGAAGGTGGGCTAGATTTGAAAAATAATTTTGAGCAAATCAAAAAGGTTGTCCAAAAACTCCATGAGAACGAAATTGAAGTTTCTTTATTTATAGACCCAACTTTTGAAATGATAGAGCTTTCAAAAGAGCTTGAAGTAGAATGGGTAGAGCTTCATACTGGGAGTTTTGCAAATATTTATGCGATGCTTTATAGTGGACTTAGTAAAACTCATCATAGTATCAAAGAACTTGAACTCTCCCGAAATGAACTTTCACAAAAACTAACCCATAGTGTTTCTGAAATTGCTAACAGTGCTAAATTAGCTGTCAATCTAGATTTAAAAGTAGCAGCTGGTCATGGACTGAACTATCAAAATGTCCATCTTATAGCTGAGATTCCTGAGATTTTAGAACTCAATATCGGGCAAAGTATCGTGGCACGAAGTGTATTTACAGGACTTGCAAAAGCAATTAGCGATATGAAAGAGATTATTAAGTGAACCAAAACAAAAAAACAATCGCCATATCAGTTGGGGATATCAATGGGATTGGGATAGAGTTAGCTTTAAAAAATCATCACCTTATCAAAGAGTTATGCAAACCAATATATTGCATCAATGAACCACTTTTAAAACAAGCAAGTGAGCTTCTAGAATTTCCTATTCCTGATGATTTTACGATATTTTCAACTTACAATGATTTTCCTATTAAAGCTGGAAAAGTAACTAAAAAATCTGGACTTTTTAGTTATCTTTCATTTTTAAATGCGATTACACTTGTGAAAAAAGGGAAAGCTGATGGTGTTTGCACACTCCCTATAAATAAAGAATCTTGGAAAAAAGCTGGTATCAACTATGTTGGTCATACTGATATGCTTCGAGATATTTTTCAAAAAGATGCGATTATGATGCTTGGATGTGAAGAGATGTTTGTTGCACTTTTTACTGAGCATATTCCACTTAAAAATGTCGCAAAAAATATCAAAAAAGAGAAACTCTTTCAATTTTTTGATGATTTTTACAGAAGTGAAAATCCCAAAAAAGTAGCAGTTTTAGGACTCAATCCTCATGCAGGAGATAATGGTGTTTTGGGTAATGAGGAAAAAGAGATAACAAAAGCTATCAAGAAAATAAACAAAAAGTTAGATAAAGAGATATTTTTTGGTCCATTTGTTCCTGATACTATTTTTACAAAAGATGCACGAAAAAATTTTAAATACTTTATTGCTATGTATCATGATCAAGGTTTAGCACCACTTAAGGCTCTTTATTTTGAAGAGGGAATTAATGTATCACTTAATCTTCCTATTCAAAGGACATCGGTTGATCACGGGACAGCATTTGATAGGGCTTATAAAAAAGAGAACAATCTCTCTAACCTTAGCTATCTCAATGCAATAAAAAAATTACTGTAATTCAAGATAAAAGTTATATCCAGCTATAAGCATATCATCACCGTAGTAAAGAACCATTTTTGTTTTAAAATCCAAAGCTTTAGCATCTTTTGAAGTAAAAGTATGTTGTGAATCTATAGTTGTTTTTTTATGAATTGCTTCAAGCATCTCCTTTTGAATAGAAATAGCTGAACTATTCTCTTTTAAGATGGAGATATTTGCACTCATTAGTTCTGTTTCATTATAACCCATAAGCTCACTAAATTTACTTGAAACTTCCAAAATTTCTCCATTTTTATTAATTGTCATCATTGGAATATATCGATCTGCTAATTGCTTATAATAGGTTAAATTTTTCTCTAGTTCTTTATTATGTTGCAATAAATCATTAAGCTCTTTTGAGTCATTTTTTGTTTTTGCGATGAGAGTTTTTGCTATATCTTTGACATTTTGTTCTTTTCTATGTTGGACAACAACTTTTTCAATATCTTGGATAATTCTATTTATTGTAACAGGTTTATTAATAAACTTCTTAATTCCTAAATCTAAAGACTCAAGCATATACTCTGTATTTGTATAAGCTGTTGTGATAATAATTGGGACATGTGAGATATGTTGTACCTCTCTAGCAAGATCAAGTCCAGACATTTTTGGCATATTGATATCTGTAATAATAATGTCGATTTTATCTTTATTATTTTTAAATATCTCAAGAGCTTCTACACCATCCTCTGCTTCAAAAACCTCTTTAAATATTTTGTTATATATTCTACTCTCTTGCTTTCGTAAATTACTTTCATCCTCAACATAGAGTATCGTTATCGTTCGTAATTCTGATATATCAAATGTAGCCATTGTTTGTTCCTTAATCAAATAATGTTTTAGTTGTTTCCAAATTTGGTGGTGTTAATCTAAATAATTCATATGATTTCACACTTGCTATTCGTCCCCTTGCAGTTCTTTCAATGTAGCCATTTGCTAACAAATAAGGCTCAATCGCTTCTTCTAAAGTCCCCTCATCTTCACTTAAAGCTGCTGATATCGTTGATAATCCCATTGGTCTTCCTCTATTTGAAATAAGCAACTCAAGAAGTCGTAAATCCATCTCATCAAAACCTTTATCATTGACCCCTAATTCATCAAGTGCATATTGACATCTTTCAAAAGTAACAGTCCCTTCATTACTCACTTCAGCAAAATCTCGAACTCTTTTAAGAAGTCGCAAAGCTACCCTTGGAGTTCCCCTACTTCTTCTTGCTATCTCAAAACTTGCTTTATCCTCAGTTGGTTTTCCTAATTTATGAGAAGCTATCGTGATAATTTTTGATAACTCTTCATCACTATAAAAATTCATCCTAAAATGCATTCCAAATCTATCACGCAAAGGATTGCTTATCATTCCAGCTCTTGTAGTTGCTCCAATAAGTGTAAACTTTGGAAGGTCAATTTGAACTGTTTGAGCTGCTGGACCACTTCCTATAATGATATCTAAACGATAATCTTCCATCGCAGGATAAAGTATCTCTTCAATCGCAGGGCTAAGTCTATGAATCTCATCAATAAACAGAATATCCCCTTCACTTAAGTTGGTTACAATCGCTGCTAAATCTCCGGCTTTTTCAATTGTAGGAGCCGCTGTTACCTTGATATTTGCCCCCATTTGATTTGCAATAATATGACTGAGTGTTGTTTTTCCAAGCCCAGGAGGTCCAAAAAGTAAAATATGGTCAAGAACATCACCCCTTATCTTACAAGCTTCAATAAAAACTTGAAGATTTTTTTTGATTTTTTCTTGTCCAATATATTCATCCCAAATACTAGGTCTTAGTGTATTTTCAGTCGTAGTATCCTCAAATGAAACTTTTTCAACCTCAACAAGTCGTTCCAATCAACATCCTTTAAAATAATATTTTCCATTTTATCAAGTCAAACCAAAATACAATATTAGAGATATGATAAAAAATTAATTCTATAACTCAGTCATTCATCAACTAATTTTAGTTATATTATTATCTATAATTTTTAAAGGGTAATAGTATTTATGGATTTTAAAGAAGAGATTTTAAAACTAAAAAAAGAGCTTGATGTTACAATTGTTGCTCATTTTTATCAAAAAGATGAAGTGTTTGAATTGGCTGATATTGTTGGTGATAGTTTAGAGTTGGCAAAAAGAGCAATAGCAACTCCAAATGAAAATATTATTTTTTGTGGTGTTGGATTTATGGGAGAGAGTGTTAAGGTTTTAGCTCCAAACAAAAGAGTTTTTATGCCTCGTATTGCTTGTTGTGCGATGGCTAAGATGATCGATGTTGAGTATTATGAAGCAAATTTAAAAATCTTAAATGATGCTGGAATATCAAATGAGGATATCTTACCTATTACATATATCAATTCAAGTGCTGCTGTAAAAGCCGCTGTTGGAAAAATGGGTGGGTACGTTTGTACAAGTGCAAATGCTTATAAAATCATCCAAAGAGGGCTAGAAAGTGGGAAAAAAATCTTTTTTGTCCCTGATAGATGCCTTGGACAAAACTTTGCTAAACAAATTGGACTCAAATCAGCTGTTGTTGGGATCGATGATATTGAAGATGTGAAAGCTGCTGATATTATTTGTTTTAATGGATTTTGTTCAGTACATCAACTTTTTACCCCACAAGATGTAGATTTCTTTAGAGAAAAATACCCTGATATCATCGTAGCAGTTCATCCTGAATGTGATCCTGCAGTTGTAGATAAAGCTGATTTTGTAGGAAGTACATCACAACTTATCAAATATATCACACAAGATTTAGATATTGAACAAAAAGTAGTTGTAGGGACTGAATACAATATGGTTAATCGTTTAAGAGAAAAAAATACTTATGTTTTAAGTTCTACAAAACCAGAGTGTCCAACGATGAACGAAACAACAGTAGATGATTTGTACAACACACTTTTGTCAATCAAAAATAAAAAGTTTGAAAATGAAATTTTTGTATCTGATGATACTGTAATATACGCAAGAATAGCACTTGAAAGAATGTTTGAGGTTTAACTATGGCAATAAATATTAGAAAATTTGTAAAAAATGCAATTTTAGAAGATAATGGTAGAGGTGACCTCTTTTTTGATATCGCACCAAAAGGGCGATTTACTGCAAGAGTTATCGCAAAAGATAATGGAATTTTAGCAGGTGTGAAATATGCAAAAGTGTTAGCTAGAACTGAAAAGTTTGACTGTATTTTTAAACTTCAAGATGGAGATATTGTCCAAAAAGGTGATATTATCGCTGAATTGGAGGGGAAAGCTTCGATACTTTTAAGTAGTGAGAGAACCTTTTTAAACATCCTTCAACACGCAAGTGGGATAGCAACAAATGCTAGCATCTATGCAAAACTTCTTGAAGGGAGCAATGTTGTTTTACTAGATACTAGAAAAACAAGACCAGGGCTTCGAGATTTTGAAAAATATGCAAGTAGAATTGGTGGGGCTATTAATCATCGACTTGGACTTGATGATTGTTTGATGCTTAAAGACACCCACTTAAAAACAATAACAGACCTTAAAGAGTTTGTAAAAATAGCAAGAAAAAGAATCTCATGGGTAACTAAAATAGAGATAGAATGTGAAACATTTGCTCAAGCTCAAGAGGCTATGGATGCTGGTGGAGATATCATTATGTGTGATAATATGACTCCAAAGCAAATTAAAGAGGTTTCAGAATTTAGAAATATGCACTATCCTCATGTCCTTCTTGAAGCAAGTGGAAACATCACAACAGAAACAATCAGTGGCTATATTGATAGTGGAGTCAATGCGATTAGTAGTGGCTCAATCATCCACCAAGCAACTTGGCTCGATTTTTCGATGAAATTTGACTAATTGAGTTTTATGATGTCTGTGTATCAAGAGGCTTTAGAGGCTATTAAAAACTCCCATTATATTCTTATTTTAACTCATATCAATCCCGATGCAGATACCCTTTCATGTGGTTTGGCTCTCAGTAACTTCATGTTTGAAAATAAAATCAACCATAAAGTTTTTAATAAAATGGATAATCTTCCTAGAAGTGTTGATTATTTAAGTAAATTTGGGAATATCACAAATAAACTTCCAGATTATTATGATTTGGCTATTTATGTTGATTGTGGAGATAAAAAAAGACCAGCTATAGAGATAAATGAAGGGGTAAAAGTTATCAATATTGACCATCATGCCTCAAATGATAATTTTGGAGATATCAACATTGTGGATGATTCAAAATCAAGTACTGCTGAAGTGTTATATCAGTTTTTTAAACAAAATGATCTCAAAATCTCTTCAAATACAGCAACTTGCCTCTATACAGGCATTTACGACGATAGTATACGATTTAGCACCCCAAGAGTTGATGGTGAGACATTTGAGATAGCTCATCATCTTTGTAGTTGCGGAGCAAATCCATCTTATATTGCTGATATGCTTACAAGGAGAGAAACTTTAGCAAAATTGAGACTTTTACCTTTTGTATTGCAAAGTTTAGAACTTCATTTAGAAGGTAAAGTTGGAACTATTTATGTCCTACCAGAGTGGCTTAAAACTAGTGGGGCAGATTATAGAGATGTCGAAGATGCTGTGAATATGGTTTTATCCCTTGCTGTTGTCGATATCGCAATTTTACTTCGACCATCAAATGGAAAAACAAGAATATCTCTTAGAAGTAAAAATGGAGTAGATGTAGCAAAAATAGCTGCTAAATTTAATGGCGGTGGGCATACAATGGCTGCAGGTTGCACCATAGAAAATGAAGATGTGCTTCTAGCGAAAAATGAAATAGTAAATTATATAAAGGATGAAAATGGAAAGAAATTTTAGTGATAGAAGAGGAAAAGGTGGAAAATATTTTATCCCCGCAATGATTATAATTATTGGGTTATTATTTGGTTACTTGTTTTTTTCTCCACAATTTGAAAGAGAATCGCCAATTGTACAACTCAAACAAAGTAGCTCTTGGAATATGAAAAGCCCTTTAGAAATTAGCTTAAGTGACAATAGCAATCTTGTTTCATATAAAGTAACTTTTATAGACGATAAAGGGGAACAAATTTTAGAAGAAAAAGTTTTAAATACACCTATGTCTAAATTAAACCTTCAAATTGCTCCTCCAAAGTTTGATACTCTTTACAAAGGGAAAGCTATCAAAATTAAAGTTGAAGCAGTTGATGATAGTAAATGGGTATTTTTAAGTGGCAATACAACTGAGATTACTTACGATATAGCGGTTGATACAAAATCACCTGAAACAATTGTTTTAAATAATAGCCGATATATCTCACGAGGGGGAAGTGCTTTGGTTGTAGTAAAAGTTGCAGATGAAAATCTTGATAGTGCTTACATTACTTTTAATGATTCTCATAAATTTGAACTTATCCCTTTTTATAAACCAAACCATTATGCAGCACTTATCGCTTGGGATATCAATATTCCTTTTGAATCATTTCAAGGGGTAAATGTTGTAGCGATTGATCAAGCTGGAAACAAATCAACAGCAAAAGTACCTCTGTATATTCAAGATTTTGCAGTTAAAAATGACAATCTTAATATTCCTCAAAGTTTTATAGATACGGTAAGCACGAATGTTTTAGAAAAAATGAATGAAGAGGTTCCACAAGATTTAGCTGCAAGATTTGTCAAACAAAATAGAGAACTCAGAGCTAAAAATATAGCTACAATCAAAAAAGTGTGTATGGATAATTTTCCAAAAGAAAGTTTGAGTGATTTTAATATCAGTGCTTTTGCAAGATTACAAGGTTCAAGCACAGCTGCTGGTTTTGGAGAGAGAAGACACTATTTCCTTAATGATACAAAAATTGATGAAGCTTGGCATTTAGGACTTGATTGGGCAAGTGTCGCACAAGATAGTATCACTATTTCAAATGGTGGAGATGTGATTTTTAAAGAATATTTAGGAATTTATGGAAATACAATTATTATCAATCATGGTCTAGGACTTGCAACACTCTATGCTCATACTACAAGCCAATTTGTTGATATTGGACAAAAAGCAACTTCAAACCAAAAAATTGCAACAACGGGTATAACAGGTGCTGTTTTAGGAGACCACCTCCATTTTGGTGTCCTTGTACAAGGAATTGAGGTAAATCCAATAGAGTGGATGGATCCAAACTGGATAAAAACAAGAATAACTGATATACTTACTATAAGTAAAGAGATGATTAATCAAAATCCATAAGGATGGAAGATATAAACCAAAGTAAGGTTGAAGAATGAAACA
>CAZHJR010000025.1:12794-21516 GCA_964533335.1 uncultured Helicobacter sp.
CAAAGAACAATTAAAAAAAGTGTAGAGATAGTTGGAATTGGACTCCATAAGGGAGTTCCTGTAAAAATGATATTAGAACCACTAGAAGCAGATCAAGGGATTGTTTTTTATAGAAATGATGAGGGGGTTACAATACCTTTAAATCCAAGTAGTGTAGTTGATACAAAAATGGCAACAGTGATTGGTAAAAATGGTGTTGTTATCTCAACTATTGAGCATCTCCTCTCTGCTATCTATGCTTATGGGATAGACAACCTTAGAATTGTTCTTGACAATGATGAAATCCCAATCTTGGATGGAAGTAGTAGCGGATATTGTATGCTGATTGATGAAGTTGGTATCCAAGAACAAGATAAGCCTAAAAAGGCAATTCGGGTAAAAAAAGAGGTCTCTATTGAGATGGGAAATAAAATTGTCAAACTCAAACCTTCAAACCATATCATCTATGATTTTTCTATCAATTTTGAACACCCAGTCATTGGGGAGCAACATTTTAGATTTGATTATTCGATTGAAGACTATAAAGAAAATATTAGTCGAGCAAGAACTTTTGGATTTTTACACGAAGTGCAATATTTAAGAAGTGTAGGACTTGCACTTGGTGGAAGCTTAGAAAATGCAATTGTTTTAGACGATCAAAAGATACTCAATCCTGATGGATTACGATATGACGATGAATTTGTAAGACATAAAATTCTTGATGCTATTGGGGATATGTGTCTTTTGGGATACACGATGATTGGAGAATATCAAGCTATAGCTGGCAGTCACCACCTTAACCATCTTCTTACAAAAAAACTCCTTGAAGATCCAGCAAACTATGAAATCATTGACCTTGAAGTAGCTACGAAGACAAGTGAAGCAAAAAATCTTCAGATGGCTTATGCTACAAATAAAGCAAGATAAGTTTACACACTATGAAAACAACACTTTTTGTCATCTCTATTGCAAATCCTATTTTAATAGGGATTTATAAAGATGGCATATTAGATGAAACTCTAGAAAAAGAGGGGAAAACAAGCGATATTTTACCCCACATTGTAGATGAATTACTCAAAAATACTTCCATTGATGAAATCATCTATGTCAATGGTCCTGGGAGTTATATGTCTATCAAAATAGCCTATATTTTTCTAAAAACTCTTTCGATTACTTTAGATATTCCATTTATGGCAATAAGTGGATTTCATCTAAACAATAACTCTCCTATCAAAGCTTTAGGGCAAAAATACTTTTTTTTAGAGAGTAATAATGAGATAAAAATGAGATTTTTAGAAGAAAATGAGCTAATACATAGTTTTGCACTGCCCCAAAAAATCAACTATAACCTTTGTATTGAAGATACTCTTCCAAACTACCAGCTTCCAGCTGTGTAGCATAATAAAGTCTAAAATAAAATGGTACTAGAAAATCAAATTTTTCATCAAATTAGTTTTTTTCTTTTTGCTATTTTACTTATCATCCTTTCTTATGCAACTGCAATTCAATTTAAAAATATATTTGTTTTTGATAGAAAATGTATCGCGAATTGTTGGTTCGAAACAAATAGCAAAGTCTATAAGTGGCTTTATAAAGATAGTTTACTTATCAACATCATCTCAGCTTGTATTGCACTTTTTATGGTTTTGATAACATTAATGAATTTCATTACACTTTTGGCTACTTTTTATTGGCAAATGCTTTTTAGTCTAGGGATTGCACTTGGATTGTCATTTTGGATATATAGCAAAAAACTTGCTCCATCTTTAAAAGCTGATGCAAGTTCTTTTTATATCAAATTTATCAGTGCATTTCTTGGAAGTTTTTTTGGAATTTTAGTTCTATTTGGGTTAACACTTGCTACCAAACCAGAATTTAATGTCACCTTGAATGTTTTTGAAAATATAGACCAATCGTTACAAATCTATCAAAATTTCTTTTTTAGTGATTTTAAACTACTTGTAATTTATGGTAACTTTGATGGATATATCTCTAATTTTACTTGGTTTGGGATGTTAAAACTGAGCGAAACATTTGATCAATGGATAGTGATATTTGCTTGGATTTTTTTTATTTTTACTAAAATTGGTTTTTTTATAGCATTTTGTTTTATTGCACTTTCGATTAAAGATACCTCAATCATTAAAAACATTCAAACTCAAACAAATAGTCTATTTATTGGGATATTTTTAATAGCTGTTGCAATCATTGGTTTAATAGAATACACACTGCAAGAGAAAAAAATACTTAATACACTAGAAGAAAAACAAGAGATTGTTCGAGTTATTAAACCATTTGAACCAAATGTCCAAATTGAATTTAAAGATATCAACACCTCCCTCAATCGATTACGGATAAATCTTGTTAATTCACTTAGTCCTGCTATGTTTGGGTACCAAAGTAGTAGATTAAATAAAGAGATTAATGGAGCATTTTATCAAAGCACAAGTGAGGTGCAAAACTCACTTACAAAAGCACAAAACAATATCAATGAGCAATTAAAACTGCAACTCATAACTTATAATGAAGCATTTACACAACAGACACTGCAAGATGATGCAAATACTAAAGCTAAAATCAAACGAGATTATCAATTAACCAATTCAAAAGCTAAAATAGTTTGGGATTATATTTTTAAAGAGTAAGTTACCTTTTCCATCCCTTTAAGCCCTTTTTTTGTATCATTCCAACCTTATACAATATACTCAAACTTAGGAAATATATGAAATTTCAAATAGATGCAACAAGTGGTGGAGCAAGAGCTACTACTTTAACACTAGCTCATGGAGAAGTGCAAACTCCTGTATTTATGCCTGTTGGTACACAAGCTGTGGTTAAAGCTCTTGATTTCAATGATATGCTCAATCTTGGAGCAAAGATAATTCTTGGAAATACTTACCACCTCTACTTACGACCCACAAGTAAAACAATCAAAAAATTTGGTGGACTTCATGGTTTTAGCCGTTTTCCAAATAACTTTTTAACAGATAGTGGTGGATTTCAAGCATTTAGCCTTGGAAAAATGGATAGGAAAAATACTAAACAAGATGAAAATGGAATAATGTTCAAATCTCACATCGATGGAAGCAAACACTATTTCACTCCACAATCAGTTCTTGACACACAATATGAACTTGGTAGTGATATTATGATGATACTTGATGATTTGGTTGCTTTACCAAATAGTGATGAAAGGATTGAACTCTCAATCAATCGTACTACAAAATGGGCAAAAGAAGCTATAGAGTACCACATGGAACAAAAGGAAAAAGGGATAGGGACAAATCAAAATATTTTTGCAATTATACAAGGTGGAATTAGTAAAAAGTTTAGAAAAATGTCAGCAGAACAACTTTGTGCAATGGAAGATTATGATGGATTTGCTATTGGAGGTCTTAGTGTTGGAGAACTTAATAATGAGATGTACGATACAGTTGAATACACAACACAATTTATGCCTCGAAATAAGCCACGATATCTGATGGGTGTAGGAACTCCTGAGGATTTAATTGAAAATATTGATAGAGGTGTTGATATGTTTGATTGTGTTATGCCTACAAGAAATGCAAGAAACGGGACACTTTTCACCACTTTTGGACGGCTTAATATCAAAAAAGCAGAGTATAAAGAAGATGAACTTCCAATAGACAAAAGATGTGAATGTTATACTTGCAAAAACTTCTCACGAGCATATTTAAATCATCTTTTTAGAAGCAATGAGATGACTTATTTTAGATTAGCTTCAATCCATAATCTTCACTACTACCTCAATCTTATGAGAGAAGCGAGAGAGGCTATTTTAAAAGATGATTGGGTACAATTTAAAAAAGGATTTTATAACAAAAGAACTATAAATAAAGAGGATTAAAGATGACAATAGATGATAAAACAATAGAAAAATTAGCAAAACTCTCATCACTTGAGATAGATGAGTCAAAAAAAGAGCACTTAAAAGAGGAACTTGCTGATATTGTAAACTTTGTAGAAAACCTTAATGAAATTGATGTAAGTGGTGTTGATGCTACATTTACAACTTTAAGTGGTGGGCAACCTATGAGGGAAGATGTAGTAAATAGTAATGATGCACTTGCAACTCATATTATCCAACATGCTCCAAAAAGTGGGGACAACTATTTTATTGTTCCACAAATCATAGAGTAAGCTTGATGAAAATATATGGAATTAAAACTTGTGGTAGTGTTAAAAATGCACTCAAATTTTGTGAAAACAATCGACTTTCTTATGAGTTTATAGATTTTAGAAAAGATCCACTTGCAGATGAAACTGTTGATTTTTTTGCTTCTAAAGTTGATATCAATCTTTTGTTTAACTCAAAAGGAACTAAGTACAAACAATTAGGTCTTAAAGAACTGGGTCTTGATGAAGCAGGAAAATTAGAGTGGCTTAAAAAAGATAATATGCTTTTTAAAAGACCTGTCATTGTATATGGAAACGACTTAGAAAAAGTTCTTTGTGCCTATGATGAAGAGCGATATAAAAAAGAGTTTCTTTAAATTAAAGAGGTAGTAAAACCCACCTCTAGTTTTATTCTTTTACATACTTTTTGAAAATTCTATCAAATTCTCCAGACTTTTTCATTTTATCCAATTCATTTTGCCATTTTTTGATTTCACTATCAGGAAAAGCTTTGTTAAACCCTATTGAATGTTGACTCTCTGCATATGAAACATCAATTTTTCTAAGAGATTTGACATCTAAGTCTGAAAATTGTTCAGAGTATAATTGAAATGGTATCAATGAGATAACATCAACTCTTTTCATAATTGCTTTTTGTACCATTGTTTTTACATCTGGTGAATAATCAAAATCTGTAAATCCAAGTTTGAGTAAGTTTTTGTGTTGGGAAAAGTCTTTAACTACACCTTGTTGGTATCTCTTTGCATCTTCAACATTTTTGATTACAACATTTTTGTTATCTTTGTGAGTAAAAAAATATGTTTTTGCAATTGCCATTGGGTAAACAAGTTTAAACTTTTCTGCCCTTTCAGGAGTATAAGCCATACTAAAAAGGATAGCATTTGGTTCCGTTTCTAAAGCTTGCATTGCTCTTGCCCAAGGCAATACTTCAATTTTTTCATCTTTATAACCTAATCTTTTTAGGATAGTTTCTACTACCTCTACACTAAAACCCTTCACCTTGCCATTTTCAAGATAATTTTGTGGAGGTAAATCCTCCGTCATAATATGAAATTGAGCACCAAATAATTGCATTGTAAATAATATACTAACTAACAAATATTTCATCTTTTACCCCTTTAAAATAAGTCTTTGTGATTATATGTAATTAAAATGTAATTTAACCTAAAACAAATACAGTTTATTATATAAATTTAGTTCATATTTTTTTTAAGGAAATAGATGAGAAGTAGAATTGCTCATTTTTACAAAAATACAAAATTAGTTTATATTTTAATTTTGGGTGGTATGGTTGGTATATTATTGCCAGCACTTATTACTGGACTAATTTTAATTAATAAAAATCATAATTTAAAACTTTCTAACTTAAAAGCATTTGGGCAAAGTACATTTATAAATCTTTCAAGCACTTTAAGAGGACATCTTTGGGATTTAAGGGAAGATCTTGCAAAAGAACTTATTCAAACAGTAATTTTAAATAGAGATATCAAATCAATTATAGTTATAAATGCTACCACAAATAAAATTTTTGCTAGTAGTACAAAGCCAGCACTTAAAGGAGAAAATCTTATTACCTTTACAAAGCCTATTATCCACAATCAACAAATCATAGGAACCTTAAAACTAGTTCTTACAGATTATTATGTATATGAAGATATCTATGATCTTTCAAAACAATTTATTTATATTTTTGCAGGTCAACTTATCATTAGTTTTATACTTTTTTTTGGAATGTTATTTTATAAAATTTTACAGCCTTTACATAGACTTAATCAACAAGCAAATTTTTTTGCAAAAGAGGATTTCTCAAAAAGATTTTCTTGGCAAAGAGAAGATGAGATTGGAATAGTTGGAAAAAGTTTTGACCATGCTAGAGAAGAACTTTTAAAAGCACAACAATTTTCTAAAAGTTATGAAATAAAACTTCAAGAAGAAGTTGATATAAAAACAAAAGAACTTCAAGAATTAAATGAAACACTTGAACAAAGAGTTTTTGCTGAATTGGAAAAAAACAAAAAACAAAATATTTTACTTCAACAACAAGCAAGACTTGCTGCACTTGGTGAGATGATGGGAAATATTGCACATCAATGGCGACAACCTCTAAGTGGTATCACTACGCGAGCTAGTGCCCTTCAACTAAAAGAGGAGTTGGGGATACTTCAAAGTACAGATATACAAGATACAACTGATGGAATTTTAAAAAGTGCCCTCTTCTTATCTCAAACTATAGAAGATTTTAGAGAATTTTTAAGAACAGATAAGGTAAAAAAAGAATTTATTATTGAGAAGGTTATTTATGATATTTACAATATTATAAAAGCTTCTTATGAAGTAAGCTCGATTAAGATTCATTTTGGTATCCAAAAAAATCTTTCTTATGTTGGTTTCCCAAGTGAATTATCGCAGGTGATTTTAAATATTCTTAATAATGCTAGAGATGCATTAGTATCAAATAATATTGAACACAAATTTGTATCTGTAGAAGCTAAACAAAATGAAACCCTTATTCTTATTACGATTTGTGATAATGGTGGCGGTATCCCTAAGTCTATTATCAATAAAGTTTTTGACCCTTATTTTACAACAAAACATCAAAACCAAGGGACAGGCATCGGTCTTTATATGAGTATGCAAATTATAAAAGATAATTTTAATGGAAATTTATATGTTAAAAATGAAGAGATTGAATTTGAAGGGATGAAATATACTGGAGCTAAATTCTATATTGAATTACCAATATCAACATCTTTTGAAACCTCAAAAAACGATCTCTAAGAGAGCTAAAATATTTAGGTATTAAAATTTGATTAAATCCTTTAAATTAAAAACCTATCTGAGCAAATTTTGCCTGATAGGTTACACAGTTATTTTTATGCTACCTTTCTATACTACTTTTTGAAATAAAATTTATTCTACTAATAAATTATTTTTTAGCATTCCAATATCAAGTATAGAAAGAAGTTTTGCCTCTGTATCTTTATCATCAGGGACTACTACACTATTAACTAACGTACAATTTCCCATTAAATAGTTGTCAATTTTTTTAATTCTATTTTTTGGTATTTCAGGGATATCTCCAAGTTCATTTATCAAAATTCCAATACAATTTTCACTATGATTATCAAAATGTTTGATAATCACAACTTCTTTATACTCTCTATCAATTTTCTCTCCTAGGAAGTTTTTAATATCAATTACACCAACAGCTTTATTGTCATATATTAATGTACCTTTAAAATAATGGTCATTATTCAATGTTGGAGATAAATTTAATTTTTCAACGCTAACTACTTCAATAACTTTCTCTATTTCAACACCTAGCCATTTTCCACCAATATAAAAAGTACCTATTTCTTGGGTATTTTCTAGTTTTATTCCACTATTTTCTTTAAATATCTCTTTAATTTGAGAAATCTTTAAATCAGCAGAACTAATATAAGAAAAGAATATTGCGAACACATCATTTGTATAACTATCACTTACTTTATATTCTCTATACCCTTGAGAACATTTTATACCTATTGCATAATAATTACCATTATAAATTATTATTTCACTATGAGATTCACCATTTACCATATTAAATAATTTTGTATCAATATCTAATATAGTACCTACTTTCAAATCATTATTTGTTGTAGAAATAATTACACCATTTTTATCAGTAAATACACCAAATCTTTTTTCATCATCAGATGCTTTAAAATTAGGAATTGACTCTTGTAACATTGCTTTAAATTCAACACTTGAATCAAAAACAACACCAATACCACCTACACATTTTTCATTTGATTTTATTGATGCATAATATATATAGGTAAACTCATCTTTATAAAATTTAGTTTTTTTGAAATTTGATACGAAATAATCATTGCTATTTTTTAAAGCTTGTGTTCTTTCAACTGTATTATCATTTAATTGCATACCAACTAAATGGTTTTCTTTTTCATTTGAAACAGCCAGTATGATTCCATTTGTATCATAAATAAATAAATTTGTATAAACAGTATAAAGGTTGTTGATATATTTTAAAATCTCTGTTAATTTACCATTATTTGTTTTCTCAATATCCTTAGAAGTTAAGACATTTTCAAAATCTTGTGTTAATGCCCACCATCTACAATCATTTGCCCTTTCATATAAGTTTCTGTCCATGATATCAACCATTAAAGATGCAACATAAGTAACATTATTTAAAATAATTGTTTTCGTTAAATTTGCAATTGACAAATCAAATATTTTTCTTGTTTTTTCACCAGTTGAGCTTATCTCTTTCAATAAAGCTCTTGAGAAACTTTTAGTCATTTCACTATTATCATTATCACTTTTATGTATATTTCCATTCCACACAAGTCTATTTAGATTTACTTGAATATTATTTGCTTCAAGTGGAATTTTCTTTAATTCTTCACTAAAACCTTTACCTTCTTGTAATATAGCTAATAAAATATTTTGGTCAATAGTAAGATTTTCGTCATCACCTACAAAAGCATAATCAAGAGGAACCATAATATGTCCATACCACTCTTGCCCATAATATCCTTGATATCCTGTTGTTTCACAAGTTTTTGTTAAATAATCT
>CAZHJR010000026.1:0-21240 GCA_964533335.1 uncultured Helicobacter sp.
ATAAGCACTTTATCTTTAAAAGCGGAATATGGTATGGTGCAAAATGAAGATATCAACAATGCAAATGATATTATTTTAAAAAATGCAAATGAACTTTCAAAAACAATAGATATTTTTGGAAATTTTTTCAATGATTTAGAACAAAATGAAACATTTTATGTTCAAAATGTTATTTTAAAAAATTTAGATATGTTACAAAATAGTTTTGAGGCTAATCAAATCGAAACCGAGGTTGTATTGGATGAAAAATTGAAATATTTTGGAAACTTTGAACAACTTTTTAAAGTTGTATTTAGTATTTTAAAAAATTCACAAGAGGCTTTTTCACTTCGTAATACTCAGAAAAAAGTTATTCATATTGACCTATATAATAAAAATGAGAATATAGTTATCGATATAAAAGATAATGCTGGTGGAATCGCTGAAGATATAAAAAATAAGATATTTGATCCCTATTTTACTACAAAACATCAAACTCAAGGGACAGGACTTGGACTTTATCTGAGTTTAGAAATTATTACAAAATATTTTAATGGAACTATTCTAGCAGAGAACATTACAACAGAAGAAAAGGGAGCTCTTTTTAGAATCACTTTTCCAATGAACTAGTTTTTGAAGATGGAGATAAAATAAGACATATTTAAGCAATAATTTAATTACTTTTAAGTACAATTGCGAAAATTTTTTAATCGGTCGATTATACAAAAGGGAATAAAATGGCAAGAAGATGTATGATATCTGGAAAAGGTCCAATGAGCGGAAACAATGTAAGTCATGCTAAAAACAAAACTAAAAGAAGATTTTTACCAAATTTAAGAAGTGTTAGAATACAACTTGAAGATGGAACTTCTACAAAAATTAGAATTTGTGCTAAAGAATTAAGAACTTTAAAGAAAAATTCTTAGTCTTTATTTGGATAAAAAAAAGGTGTGTTGCTTTTGCAATGCACCTTTTTTTATTTCTTTTATAAAAGAAAACAAAGTTGTAACTAAATAAGATTATAATAACAAAAAAGGAGACTACAAAATGTTTAGTATATTTCCAATCAAAGGTTATATTAGTGATATAGATGGATTTTATTGTGATGGAATAAGTGCTGGTTTAAAGGCAAACAACAAACTTGATATTGGATTTATCTATAGTGATGTGATGTGTGAAGTAGATGCAATTTTTACAAAAAATAAATTTCAAGCTGCACCACTTAGACACTTTTTAAATAAAGCTGATAAAAGTTCAAACTTTATCCTTATCAATTCAAGAAATGCAAATGCTATGACTGGACAAGCAGGTATTGATGATATTGATGAGTTATTTAATGAGTTAGGGAAATCACTTCCAACTATTAAAAATCCTATTATGAGTAGCACTGGGGTTATTGGTGTAAGACTTCCAAAAGAGAAGATTTTAGAGGGTGCAAAAACTTTTAATCTTGATAACAAAAATGGTGAAAATCTCACCCATGCAATTATGACAACAGATAGCTATCCAAAAAGTTGCCTCTATGAAGTCAAACTTGAAGATGGGAAAACTTTTAAAATTGGAGCTGTTGCAAAAGGTGCTGGGATGATAAATCCTAACTTAGCAACGATGCTTTGCTTTATTTGCACAGATGCAGCTGTTCCAAAAGAGGATATGCAAGAGGCATTGCTTGAAAATACCCACACAACTTTTAATGCTATCAGTGTTGATGGGGATACTTCTACCAATGATACTGTTTTACTACTTGCAAACAAAAAAGCCAATTGTTATGACAAAAAAGCATTTAAAGAGGTTTTACGACTTGTTATGAATGATATGGCAATGCTGATGGTTGCAGATGGTGAAGGGGCTAAAAAAGCTGTTGGATTTGAGGTCATTGGTGCAGATAGTGATAGTGAAGCTGAGCTTATTGCAAAAAATCTTTCAAACTCACTTTTAGTAAAAACTGCTCTTTTTGGTGAAGATCCAAACTGGGGGAGAATCGCTTCAACTATTGGAGCAAGTGGAGCTAAGTGTAACGAAAATACACTCACAATAAGTTTTGAAAATGTACTTGTTTACAATAAGGGTGAGATCTATTTTACAAAAGAGGTGGAAACAAAAGCCGCTGCAATTTTACAAAAATCATCGTTTAGAATTATCTGTGATTTAGGACTTGGTGATGGTAAATTTACCGCTTTTGGATGTGATTTAGGCTATGAGTATGTAAAAATCAATGCCGACTATAGAACTTAAAAGATGCTCAAAGTAAAAATTAGATAAGATGCCAAAAAATTAAAAACAAAGGATGAAAAATGTTTCACGAATATAGAGATTTAGTAACTGAATTAAAAACTTCAAATGCACATTTTAGAAAAATTTTTGATGAGCATAATGACTTACATGATAAATTAGAAAAAGCTGAAGCTGGTGGGGTTGACCATATTGACCATCTTGAAATTGAAAGAATGAAAAAAGCAAAGCTAAAACTTAAAGATGAAGCTTATGCAATGATTATGGATTTAAAACATAGTAAACAATAATCTGCTTTAATCAGAACATATAAAAGGTTAAGATTTCTATCTTAACCTTTTTTTTTGGGTTGTTTAGATAAAATCCAACAAATTTTTAAAAAGTTTCTCTTGAAAGGTAAATTAACTATGGATAATCTTTTCCAATCACAAGATATTAGAGATATCAAAATCGAAGACTCAGTAAAAGCTTCATATCTTGACTACTCTATGAGTGTAATTATTGGTAGAGCACTACCTGATTCTAGGGATGGTTTAAAACCAGTTCACAGAAGAATACTCTATGCAATGAACGAACTTAATCTTAGTTCTCGTGCCCCTTATAAAAAATCAGCAAGAATCGTTGGAGATGTTATCGGTAAATATCACCCTCATGGTGATAGCTCAGTGTATGATGCATTAGTAAGAATGGCTCAAGACTTCTCTATGAGAACACCACTTGTTGACGGTCAAGGAAACTTCGGTTCTGTTGATGGTGATAGTGCTGCTGCTATGAGATATACAGAAGCTAGAATGACTAAAATCAGTGAAGATATCCTAAGAGATATCGATAAAGATACTGTCAATTTTATTCCAACTTATGATGATGCTGGAAGGGAACCATCAGTTCTTCCAACAAGAATTCCATCACTACTAATCAACGGAAGTGAAGGTATTGCTGTTGGTATGGCTACAAAAATTCCACCACATAATCCAACTGAAGTGATGAATGCTCTACTTCACTTAGTAGAAAATCCAAAAGCAACTGCTGAAGATTTAATGACATTTATCCAAGGTCCAGATTTCCCAACAGGTGGTACAATATTTGGTCGAAGAGGTATTGTTGATGCTTACACTACTGGTAGAGGAAGAGTAAGAGTAAGAGCAAAACACCACATTGAAATCAAAAACAAAAAAGATATCATTGTTATTGATGAACTTCCATATCAAGTAAATAAAGCAAGACTTGTTGAACAAATTGCAACTCTTGCAAAAGATAAAATGCTTGAAGGTGTAAGTGAAGTAAGAGATGAATCAGATAGAGATGGTATGAGGGTTGTTATTGAACTTAAAAAAGAGGCAATGGCTGAGATTGTTTTAAATAATCTTTATAAAACTACACCAATGCAAATCACATTTGGAACTATTCTGCTAGCAGTTCATAATAAAGAACCTAGAATTTTTACACTTCCTGAACTTTTAACTGTATTTTTAAATCATAGAAAAACTGTTATCATCAGAAGAACGATTTTTGACCTTGAAAAAGCAAAAGCAAGAGCACACATCTTAGAAGGTCTAAAAATAGCACTTGATAATATTGATGAAGTTGTAAAAATTATCAGAGCAAGTGCGAATGACCAAGAAGCTAGAGAGAGTTTGATGGCAACTTTTGGTCTTTCACAAATTCAATCTCAAGCTATTTTAGATATGAGACTTGGAAGATTAACAGGGCTTCAAAGAGAGAAATTAGAAGCTGAACTCAAAGAGCTTTTAGCTCTTATTGAAGAACTTGAATCTATCTTAAAATCTGAAGAAAAATTGAACACTATCATCAAAGAAGAATTAACAGAAACAAAAGAAAAATATAACGATTCAAGAAGAACTGAAATTGAAGATAGTTATGATGATATTGACATTGAAGACCTTATTCCAAATGAACCAATGGTTGTTACAATCACACATAATGGATATGTAAAAAGGGTTCCAATCAAAGCTTATGAGATGCAACGAAGAGGTGGAAAAGGTAAAATTGCTGTTACTACTCATGATGATGATTTTATTGAAAGATTCTTCGTAAGCAATACACACGATACACTTATGTTTGTTACAAATATGGGACAACTCTACTGGCTTAAAGTTTATAAAATTCCAGAAGGTAGCAGAACAGCAAAAGGGAAAGCTGTTGTAAATCTTATCAATTTAAGAGAAGATGAAAAAATTATGGCAATCATCCCTACAAGTGATTTTGATGATAGTAAATCTTTAGCATTCTTTACAAAACAAGGTATTGTTAAACGAACACAACTAAGTGAATTTAGTAATATTCGAAGTAATGGTGTAAGAGCTATTGTTCTTGATGATGGCGATGAAATTGTAACTGCACAAATCACTCTTCCAGAATCAAAATATTTTATGATATTTACAGCACTTGGGCAAGTTATTAGATTCTTTATTTGGGAGCTAAAAAGAGATGAAAATGGCAACCCAATTTTAAATCGAGAGCCAAAAGAAGATGAAAATGGTAATCCGATTTTAGATGAAAATGGTAACCCCATTCTAGAAGAAGAAGGTAAAGAGCAGTATATCGGAGTAAAACCACAAGGACGAACAACAAGAGGTGTTAGAGGTATTAAATTTAAAGATGAAAATGACTATGTTGTTGATGCAGAAGTTGTAGAAAATGAAGAACAAGAACTATTAACTGTAAGTGAAAATGGTGTTGGAAAACGAACAACTGTTGAAGAATATAGAATTACAAATAGAGCTGGAAGTGGTGTTATCTCTATGAAGCTTTCTCCAAAAACAGGGAAGACTGTTGTTGGAAATGTTATAGTAGATGAAAACCAAGATTTGATGGCACTTACTAGTGCAGGGAAAATGATTCGAGTTGATATGCAGACTATTAGAAAAGCTGGTAGAAATACAAGTGGAGTAAATATAGTGGATGTTGAAAAAGGGGATAGAGTTGTTAGTATTGCAAAATGTCCAAAAGAGAAAGAAGATGAACTTGATATTGAAGATGCAGAAGCTTTAGTCAGTAGTGTCGATGCTCGTGAAACTATAACATCTACTGAAAGTCAAGAGGTAAATTTATTAAATATTAATGGAGATGAAGAATAATGAAAAAATATAATGTTGCTGTTGTAGGTGCTACGGGTGCTGTTGGTGAAGAATTATTTAGAATATTAGATGAGATGAATTTTCCAGTAGGGGAACTTCTTCCCCTTGCAAGTGCTAGAAGTGTTGGAACAAATGTAGAATTTGCTGGAAAAGAATATCCAGTTGTTGAACTCACTGAAACTGTATTTGAAGAGCATGATGTTGATATCGCATTTTTTAGTGCCGGTGGAAGCATTAGTGCTAAATATGCTAAGTATGCTGTTGAAAGTGGTGCTGTTGTAATCGATAACACCAGTCATTTTAGAATGGATCCAACTATTCCTCTTGTTGTTCCTGAGGTTAATCCAGAAGATATTGCTCTTTGGAAAGAATCAGGGATTATTGCAAATCCAAACTGTTCAACTATCCAGATGGTGCAAGCTCTCAAACCTCTTGATAACTTATATGGTATTGAGAGAGTAGATGTAAGTACATATCAAGCAACAAGTGGTGCTGGTAAAAAGGGAATGGAAGAGTTAGTGACACAAATGCAAGACTTTTTTGCATTTAGGCTTGATGAATCAAAAATTGAAGCTTTTGCACATCAAATTGCACTTAATGTTATTCCTCAAGTTGACAAAGCTATGCCAAGTGGTTTTACAAAAGAGGAAGAAAAAATGGTGTATGAAACACAAAAAATTCTTCATAAAAATATTCAAGTTGCAGCAACTTGTGTAAGAGTTCCAGTTTTACGAAGCCATAGTGAATCTGTTACTGTTACATTCCCTGAACATATAGATGTTGATGTTGATATGTGTAGAGAGGCGATAGCAAATTTTGAGAATGTCAAAGTAATTGATGATTTACCAAATTCTCTTTATCCTATGCCTATAATTGCAACAGATACTGATTTTACTTATGTTGGACGACTGAGAAAAGATATTTATAAACAAAATGTATTGCATTTTTTTAATGTAGCAGACCAAGTTAGAGTTGGTGCGGCAACAAATGCGATTAGAATTGCATTTAAATGGATAGCAATGGAGGATGAAAAATGTTAGAAAAAATTTTTGAAGGAAGCCTTTGGCAAAGTAGATTTATTGTTATTTTAGCTGTTATCTTTGGACTTGTTGGCTCAGTTGTCCTTTTTATAGTTGCTTCAATGGATATCTTTGGAGTTGCTAGTTATACTTTTGAAACAATCTCTACTGGTGCTCATCCTGAACATTTTCATGAAGATATTGTAGCAGGTATTATTGGGGCAGTTGATTTATATCTTATTGCGGTTGTAATGTTAATTTTTTCATTTGGTATTTATGAACTATTTATATCAAAGATTGATGCTGCCGATGATGGAGATGATGAAAATGGAAGCACTATTTTAGCTATCCATTCACTTGATCAACTTAAAGATAAAATAGCAAAAGTTATTGTGATGGTTCTTGTTGTAAGCTTTTTTCAAAAGGTTTTACATACAACTTTTGCAACCCCTTTAGAGATGCTTTATTTTGCACTTTCAATCACTGCACTTTCAGTTGGACTTTACTTTTTAAGTAAAGTTGGACACCACTAAAAAAGGAAATTTATATGAGTAAAATATTTGTTGATGCTTGTAAGGGATTAGAAACACCTTATACTCCAGTTTGGATGATGAGACAAGCGGGAAGATATCTTCCTGAATATATGGAAGTAAGAAGTAAAGCTGGAAATTTCTTAAATCTTTGTCACAATCCAGAACTAGCTGCTGAAGTAACTATCCAACCTCTTGATATTGTTGGAGTTGATGCTGCTATTTTATTTAGTGATATTTTAGTTGTTCCAAATGAGATGGGAATGAAACTAGAATTTTTAAAAGGGGAAGGTCCTGTATTTGAAAAACCAATTGTAACAGAGGCTGATGTAGATGCTTTAATTGGTGGAAAAGAGGCAAGTAGTAAACTTACTTATGTATATGATACAATTAAACTTTTACGAAAACAGTTAGATGAAAGAGGAGATGATATCGCTCTTATTGGATTTACTGGAGCACCTTGGACACTTGCGACATATATGATAGAGGGACAAGGGACAAAAACATACAATATTTGTAAAAAAATGATGTATTCAAATCCTGCCCTTTTACATAAAATTTTAGCAAAAGTGACTGAAGTAGTAAAACTTTATATGGAAAAACAAATCCAATCTGGTGTTGATGTTGTTCAGATATTTGATTCATGGGCAGCAGCAATTGAACCATCAAAATACAATGAATTCTCATGGAAATATATGGTAGAGATTGCTGATTATTTAAAATCAAAATATCCTGAAACTCCAATTATTATGTTTCCAAAAGGGGTAAGTGCCTTTATATCATCTGGTTTGGTATATGGAAACTTTGATGTATTTGGTGTAGATTGGGGAACTCCAATGGCAATTGCTAAAGAAAAGTTAGGAGATAGATATGTTCTTCAAGGGAATATGGAACCTTGTAGATTGTATTCTAAAGAGGAAACTACAAGATGTGTAGAAGCAATCCAAAATATAATGGGTGGGAAACGACATATTTTTAATCTTGGTCATGGAATTCTCCCTGATGTTCCAGTAGAAAATGCAAAACATTTTGTAAGCGAATGTAAAAGGGTGAGCAAAAAATAGTTTATGAGTTCTCAAAAACTTTTTAAGCAAGTGATATTTTTATCACTTGCTTTTTTATTTTTTGGATGTGAAGATAAAAGTTATTTCACTCAAATATATGATGAGAAACTTTTAAAACAAAAAACAACTTGCCTTCAACTTAAACTAACACCCTATTCAAGTGAAGTGTTTCAAAAGATTAAAAATCTCTATCCTTTTAATGAAGATTGCACTAGAATTTTAGAGATAAAATATAAGACAAAAATAGCTTGTAATAGCCCTTACAACACCAATAAAAATTTCAATAGTTTTATAGAGCTGAATTTATTAGATGAAAATAAACTGATATATACAATCTATAAAGATTTAAAAAATGATGATGATATCATTAAAGAGATAGAGAAAGGATATGATTTTTTATGGAAGCAAACAAACCATTAACTTTTGGACCAGTGAATTCTAGACGATTTGGGATAAGTTTAGGGATTGATCTCTCCCCTACTCATAAACAATGCAATTTTGATTGCTTATATTGTGAATTGGAAAAGCAAAAAACCATTCCTACTCAAACTAATTCAATTCGTGTTGATGATTATATTATTGAAGTAACAAAAGCACTTGAAAAATATCCAGAAATAGAAGCTCTAACAATCACTGCAAATGGTGAACCTACAATGTATCCATACCTAGACGAACTCGTCGATAAATTAATTGAAATAAAAAAAGATAAAAAATTACTTATTCTTTCAAATAGCTCACTTATCTCAAATGAAAAGATAGCTCAAACTTTACATAAAATTGATATTGTAAAACTCTCCCTTGATTGTGCCACAAAAGAATGTTTTAATAAACTTGATAGAATCGATAAAAGTATCAATTATCAAGATATTATCAATGGTATTATCTCATTTTCTAAAACTCATACCAAAGAGTTGGTTATTGAAGTTTTATTTGTAGATACTATAAACGATAAACAGTCAGAAATTGATAAAATTTACACTATTTTAAAAGAAATAAATCCTACAAGAGTTGATATAGGAACGATTGATAGACCACCTGCTTATGATGTCAAAGCAATTAGTTTTGAAGAATTAGATAAGATTGCTCATCAATTTATTGGACTTAATGTAACAGTAGCACATCGACATAAAATCAAACTTTCCAAAAGTTTATCAGAAATTGAAATTTTAAATCTTTTAGAAAAACGACCACAAACAAAAGAAGATTTAGAAAATCTTTTAGATTCTGATTCTTTAAAGTTATTTCATAATCTTTTAGAACATAAGTATATTACAATTAGAAGTCAAGCAGGAGTTCAATTTTATGGGAAATCAAAAGCTTAAAAAATGTAGAAACTCTTACTTTAAAGTAAAGAAGGTTACAAAGATACCATGATTGTGGTATTGTATTATTAATACTTGAACTAAAAGAGATTTTTAGAATAATGTTTTGGATACTCTTTATAATAGCTATTTTTACCTATTTGTTACCGCGGAGTTAAAATATTTACATAAAATTATTGATTACAATCTTTTTTGGTGTAAATTTTAATTTTTATGCTACAATACTCACACTAGTATTAGTGATATATGGCTACCGTTTACAGTAAGTGTATAATCAGTGATAACTAAAGAGAACAAAAGGAAGAAGATTATGCAAATTTATGTTGGCAATATGTCATATAAAACAACTCAAGAAAATTTAGAGACATTATTCTCAAAATTTGGTGCAGTGGATTCTGTGAAAATAGTAACAGATAGAGAAACAGGAAGAGCAAAAGGTTTTGCATTTGTAACTATGGAAAATGGTGCAAATGAAGCTATCGAAGCTTTAAATGGTAAAGAATTCGATGGAAGAACATTAAGAATTAATGAAGCTAAACCAAGAGAAGAAAGACCAAAAAGAGAATTCAGCAAAAGATACTAAAATCAGATTCTTTTTGATTTAAAAAGGGGAAGTAATTTTACTTCCCCTTTTTTTATTTGGTACTAGATAATTTTCTGATAAAGAGTAGAAGCTCCACTTATTTTTAAGTCACTACCACTCTCCACAGCTTCTTGAATCTCTTCAAAACTCTTTTTTAAACTATCATACACAATAACAAATATTTCATCCCCAACTTCTAAAAATGTTTTTTCACCGAATTCTGTATAACTTGTAGCTCCAATACTTACAATAAGCCCTTTTGGAAAATTACTATTTTTTATATGAGTTGCTAAATCTTCTAATGGTCCAAAATTTTCTTGATTATTAAGTTTTTCTATCATCCAATCTTTGAGTTTTTCATAAAAATAATTATAAGTTAAAACTGGACTATCTTCACCATAAGGATAAATTTTTCCATCTCTTTTCAAAAAAGATGCAATATGGTAACTATCCATAACTCCACCCATACTAAACTTATCAAGTGGCAATATTTGTGATGATATCCCTTTTGTATTTTCTCCCCAATTTTTCTTTTCACTAATCTTTTTTGCATTTGGTTTTCTAATGCTACAATCATTATATGCAGTAAAAAAATTTGGTATCAAATCAACTACTTTTTCATTTTCATAGACAACTTCACAAATTAATGCAACTTCAGGTTCCATCTGAAGATTCCCCTCTTTTATATCTTTTGGATACACTATCACTTCACTTGAAAGTGGATAAGTTCCCAAAAAACTCTCACTCTCTGGCAAATAAAAAGGGAATATCCCTTTAGGTGCATTTTCCTCTTTTGTCACAACATTTATAAAATCACTTGCTTCACCAGCTTGTACTAAATGATGTGCAAAATTTCCAGCCACACCAAATCCTATAAACTCTTTTAAATGTTTTTTACTCATTTTTTTCTTTCCTACAATTTAATTCTGGAAAATTATACAATAGTGAAATAAATTTATATGTCAATTTGCAATATTTCAACCCTTATAATCAATTTTATGCTACTATTTCCCCCATGAGAGAAGCAACACCACCAAACGAAAAAGTATTACGATTACGATATATTAGAGCGCTAGAAAAGTTTTTTACAAGAACTCTAGCTTTTTTAAAAAATCCAAATTTCAACCCAATTATTTTTAAGAAAAATATTGATAAATATTATGAAGAACTTAAAAAAATAAAAGCTGTACGACTTGATAGTGGGTATCTTACAAACTTAGAAGAGTTTGTTAATAGCACTTTAAGAAAAACAATACAAATTGACGATGATTTCAATGAACACAAAGAAAGCTTACTAAAAGAAGCGAATCTCGTCTTAAAAGAGAAAAATAAAAGCAACTACAAAAAAGAGAAACATAAATCTAAGGATTTTTACGATGGATATTGAGAAACCAAAATCTATCACAATCCAAGGAACACTCAAAAAAATTCTTTATCATAATAATGAAAACAACTACTATATAGCAGTTTTAGAAAATAATCAAAAGATTTGTGGACACTACTTTGATACTGACTTATCTAAACTTGAGGGGGAAGATCTAATCCTTGTTGGAAATTGGGAAACACACAATAAATATGGAGTACAGTTTAATTTTGAAACACTTGAAATCAAAAAAAATGAAGTTTTTTTCTTTTTAACAAAAATTGTAAAAGGATTTACAAAAAAATTAGCAACTGAAATTACAAAAAAATATACAGAAACAGAACTCTATGAAATTTTAGACAATCGACCCTCTGTGCTACTTGAATTTAAAGGGCTCAAAGAGAAAAAACTTACCCAAATAGTAACAAGTTGGAATAAATTTAAACACCTTCGTGAACTTGCACTCTTTTTAGGAAACTATGGAGTTACAAAAAATCTTATCAATAAAATCTTTCAAGAACTCGGTCACATTGATAATCTTATAGAAAAAATCAAAGAAAACCCCTATTTTCTCACTGCTATTAAAGGGGTTGGTTTTAAAAAAGCTGATGAGATAGCTCTTGCTTTTGGGATTGATCTCAAAAGTCCATTTCGGATAAAAGCATGCTTGAACTATGCTTTGATGGAATATTGTGAAGCCAATGGGAATAGTTCAATTTCAAAAACTACACTTTTTTCGATTTTAGATGGCAGTTTGGATTTTGAGAATGAAGACAATTTATATGAAAATATTATTTTAGAGATGATTGGTGATAAGGCTTTGGTTGAAACAAAAAAAGACAGATACACAACCAATATGCTCCATTTTTGTGAAAAAAGTGTTTTAGAGTTTTTTAAAAAAAGACAAAATCGGCAAATTCCAATAAAAATTGTGAAAGATTTTGAAACTTATATCACTAAAAAAGAGGAAACTATAGGATTTACCCTAAGTGAAGAGCAAAAAAAAGCTGTTCGTCTTATCAATGATGGAGAAACCACAGTTCTTCTTGTTGGGTATGCAGGAACTGGAAAATCAACATCAAGTCGTGCAATTTTAGAACTTTTAGAGGAAGTTGTAAACTATAAAGAGATACACTGTATGGCACTTAGTGGGATAGCATCTCAAAGGATAAGTGAAACCACTGGATATAATTCAAGTACAATCCAATCAATGCTCATGGCACATAAAGAGAAAGATTATTTTCCTTATAAAGTTTTGCTTCTTGATGAAGCAAGTATGGTAAATAGTGTTACTTTTTACCAAATTATCTCTAAAATTAGTGATGATACAGTATTTATCATCGTTGGAGATGATGGGCAATTACCAGCTATTGGTGCTGGAGATATCTTAGCAGATGCTATAAAATTCAATCTTGCACCGTTATCAAAACTAACTAAAATCTATAGACAAAATGAACTCCAAGCAATAGCAACTATTGCCAATGAGATACGAGAAGGAAATGTTCCAACTTACCAAAAAGAGTATCAAGATTTTAGATTTATAGATGTTTCTATCCCAAACTACTATGCAACCAAAAATAGCCTCTCAAACTATGAGATGAATACGATTAGAAATGACAATAATTATAAAATTCTCAACTCCCTTTTGCATACCTCTGCTTCTTATATTTGGGAGATAGAGCAACATATAAAAGAGAAAAGAATCTCCAAAGCACTCACTACTTTTCAAGTGATTACCCCTATGAAAAATGGTACTTTAGGGGTAGAAAACCTTAATATCAATCTTCAAAAACTACTCAATAACAATAATTCAAAAGCATTTCAAGGTAAAACTTACGAATTCAAACTCAAAGATAAAGTAATCCATACTAAAAATGAGAATATGAAATCGCAAAGTATGAATGAATATAAAGAGGGAAGTATCGATTATATTGAAAGACGAATATTTAATGGGATGCTTGGAATGATTATAAAACTTGATTTTGAAAATGAACAATGTGTCGTTTTATATCCAAATGATGACACGGTTGTATTTTATAGCTTCGCTCAAATTGAATCGCTTTTATCTTTAGCATATTGTCTTACAATTCATAAAACTCAAGGTATGGAATACGAAACAGCACTTATCCCTATCACTTTCACACACTTTATTATGCATAATACAAAGCTACTCTATACAGCTATCACAAGGGCTAAAAATATGTGCTACATCGTAGGGGAAAAAGAGGCTTTTGAAAGCGCTTGCAAAAAATTAGAGATTACCCAAAGAGAAACAGTTATCACTGATCTTTTGAGTTAAATCCTTAATTAGTTAGTGACTTTTACTTACCACTACAAGCATTTTAAGATTGATGATTACAAATCTTATAAATTGCCAAATCACACAAGTTCTCATGAATCTTGCGAATTTTCCTGGAATCATTGTTAAAGCAAATTGTTGTTTTTGAAAGTTTACTTCTTCTTGTTTCATAATATTTTTCCTTTTTTATATATTTTTTTAGCTTATTCTGGAATTAAAGTCCAACCAAATTTAAGTTTTGCTTTCCAAATAAATAAGTGATGTAAGATATGTTTAATCCAGTGACCAGCAAGTCCAATTTCACCAAATGTATAATCAGTATCTCTCCCCGTTCCAGGATATTTTTCAAAATCAGGAACAACAGGATAAACAGTCATCGCAGCTGCTTGACCATCAAAAAGGCCTTTACCAGCAGATGCAACACATGCAGCTCCCATCTCAGCCATTGAAGCTTCATGCAAATGTGCCCCCTCACCTTTTGTAATCAAATCACACACAGAATGTGCAACAGCCTTACCAATAATACCTGAAGGCATACCAGTTCGTGGAGGTGTTGGATTGATTGGCGTTCCGTTTGGAGAGCTCATTGGTTTTGAGATAATATGTGGTGGTGCAAATGCAATACCAGCAGCAAAGAGATTTTTGTATGTTGGATTTTGATAAGTTCTTGGCCAATCACTCGCTTTCCAGTTTTCATAAGCACCCGCAGCATAATTTGCATCCACTTTCATAAATCCATTTGGAGCAAATACAGTTGCAGTGATATCTTCACCAGCTTTGTTGATAGCTTTTAATCCAACACCAGCAAATGGTGGAATTAACATTGAAAAATCAAATGTTTCTTCACCATAACTTCCATCAAGAAGTTCATAACTTACTTTCCCTTTTTCAACTTTATTGACATGAGCACCGATAATCCATTCAACATTTCGCTCAGCAAATAAAGATTCAGCGAAAAGTTTAGAACTCACTGCATATCCACCAACTTTCATATGCAGTCCACCCATACCAAAGTCACCCAAAAATGATTCATTTGAGATCCACTTGATATCAGCCATATCTCTTACACCTGCTTTTTTAAGCTCATGTTCAATATTGAAGATATATTCAAAAGCAGCACCTTGACAAGTACACATACCATGTCCAGTTCCGATTAAGAATTTTTGTCTTTCCCCTTTTTTCATTTTTACTATACATTTTTGAAGCTCTTCACTTGCATGAACTGCATGGTCTGCTGTACAAACAGAAACGGTAAACTCACCTAAACCATTTGCATCACCTAAACCTGGTGTTGCTGCAAAATTAAGTTTTGGCCCTGTTGCATTTATAAGGTAATCATACTCGATATTTGAAACTTCTCCAGCATTTGCACTTTGTGTTGATTCTACCACTACATAAGGTTTAGAACTTGACCCATCTCCTTCTGGATGAATAGCCACAGCTTTTGCTTGATGATAGATAATCCCAGCACCCGCATACACAGGTGCTAAATCAAAAGTAACATCCTCTTTTGTCATTTGACCAACACCAACCCAAATATTTGATGGAATCCAATTCCATTTCGCATTTGGTGTAACTACTACAACCTCGTGAGCTTTCCCCAACCACTTTTTAGCAAATGTAGCAGCAGTATGTCCAGAGACCCCACCACCTAATACAACAAGTCTAGCCATAATTATTCCTTATAAAATATATATCATTATTATATAATAAAAAATTATATAATAATGAAATGATTTTAGTCTTATGTTATTAAATAAAGCTTAAATATTATCAAAATTTTAAATTTATTTATTAATTTTTTTTAATTATAATTCTTTTTGTACAACAAATGACTCTTAATGGAAAAAACACTAAATCAAAAATCAACTAATTCACTAAGCAATTGGTTTATTTTTGATTTGATATAAGTTAAACATAACAAATATTTACATAGCATATGATTATGAAAAATAAAGTATTTATGCACCTTTTGTTCTTGACTATATTGAGTACAGCAAGTTTTTCAATTGATATCCAAAGGAGAAAAGATCAATACACATCAACCTCAGGTTATCTACTAGCTCCTGCTCCATATTCGATTCCAGGTATTGGTGAAGGTTTTTTTTTACTTGGGATGGTAAACAATATCAACAATACTCAAACTGATTTTATTGCAGATATTATCACTGGTGATGTAAGTGGCTATGGTATTGGAATAATGGAATGGTATCCTACAAATAAACACTTAAAATTTGATTTCTTTCATGAAAGCTTAGATAAAGCTACGATTCAAAGTTATTCAACAAGAGGTATGAACTCAAACAAAGATGATTTTATTTATCTTAATATTAATAATATGCAATTTAGTGGAGTTCGTGCAACTGCATCGTTTTATGAAAAAATGCTTGAGTTTTACCTTATGGGATATTCAAATCAATATAGCATCGGAAAATTAACTGATAAAAACAATAATCTAATCCTAAGTAGCACGACACAACAAACCAAAAAAAATATAATTTACACTTCAGGGATAATGATAGATTACACAGATGACAGAATTGATCCTAGAGTTGGCATAAGATTTGATGGAAGTTTGGATTATTCAAAAAATGATGTTCAAACAGATACAGCTGATTTTTATATTGCAAACTATAATCTTACTGGATATCTACCTATTGGAGAGATTAGTACATGGGCTTTTAATTATTTTCGTTCAGATGCTCATCTAAAACAAGCTGGGGAAATAGACTTTACAAAAGTTTCACAAAAATTAGGTTTGGACTGTAGTGTTCTTAGTGGTACCTATAAACAAAATTGTGAAAATGTAGTCAATAATCAAATCTTAGCAAATCAAAATGGAACTGCTACAAGTTTAGGTGGAAGAACAAGACTTCGTTCTTATCCTGAGATGAGATTTAGTGGTGCACATACTGAGTTCTTTGGTACAGAATTGCGATGGAATTGGACAGAGGAAACCACACCTTTTGATATTTGGTTTATGAAAGATATTAGAACTTCAATACAAAGTTCACTCTTTTATGAAAAAGGGAGTGTAGCTGAAAACACTAGTGATTTAGGAAAAAATGAGAAACAAAGTTATGGAACTGGTCTTCGAATGATTACTGGTTCTGGTTTAGTATATAGATTTGACATGGCTTGGGGTGATGAGGGGTATGAATATACTATGATTATCAACTACCCTTGGGAGTTATTTTAATTCTTTAATCCAACTCTCATCGCTTCTATCAATCTATCATCTGCTTTTGTGTTAGTAAATAATTCAAAAGCAATAACACCTTGATAGAGAAGCATATCTTCACCATCTTTAAAAATTTTATGATATTTTTGTGCAAGTTGTAAAAAAGGGGTTATTTTTCCGTAAATACAATCTACAGTATATTTTGTATTTTCTATCGAAGGTTCTAAAATTTCTAAAGGTGCTGGATAGCTTTCATCACTCAGTCCTGCACTTGTAGAGTTTACAATCAACTCAAATCTTTTTTCTTTTAGAAAACTCTCAAAAGTATAAAACTCACAGCCAAGAGCTAGAAAAAAACCTTTACTATTTTCACTTCGATTTAAAATAGTAACTTCAAAATTTTTCTCTTTTAAGATAACGGCGATAGATTTTGCAGTTCCACCAGCACCTAAAATAAGGATGGTGTTCACACCTTCAAACTCTTCGATAGCTTTATAAAATCCAAGGGCATCTGTGTTATATCCTTTTATCTTTCCATCAATATTCACATAAGTATTCACTGCCCCTATTTTTTGTGCCAGTGGGTCTAAGATATCAGCATATCTATAAGCAAACTCTTTATGAGGAACTGTGATATTTGCCCCACTAAATCCACCCTCAAGAAACACTTTTTTGATATCATCCCCATTTTCTAGGTGAGTTTTTGAGTATTCTCCATCAAATCCGATCGCTTTAAATCCAGCATTATGCATTTGAGGCGATTTTGAGTGAGATACAGGGTTGCCAAAAATAGTAAATTTTTTCATTGCTTCTTTTTAAATCTCTTGTTTATTTAAAAGTTCGCAAGCTTCTTTTGCATGGTAAGTGATAATGATATCAGCACCTGCTCTTTTAAAACTAAGCAAAGTTTCCATCATAACTCTTTCATAGTCGATTATCCCAGCTTTTTTTCCTGCCTGAAGCATCGCATACTCACCACTTACATTATAAACAGCAAGTGGTAATTTTGAAGCATTTCTTATCTCTCTTATCACATCAAGATAAGCAAGGGCTGGTTTTACCATCAAGATATCTGCACCTTGTCTTTCATCTTCAAGTGATTCTTCAATCGCTTCAAGACGATTAGCTGGATCCATTTGATACATCTTTCTATCTCCCTTACTTGGAGCAGATTCTGCAACATCTCTAAATGGTCCATAATAAGCACTTGCGAATTTTGTACTATATGCCATAATTGGAAGATTTTCAAATCCATTGCTATCGAGTGCAGTTCTCAGTGTTTCAATAATCCCATCCATCATCCCACTAGGTGCAATCATATCAACACCTGCTTTGGCATGGATTAGAGCTTGCTCGGCTGAAATCTCTAAAGTTGCATCATTATTTACAGTACTATTTTCATCTAATATTCCACAATGTCCATGGTCAGTATATTCACAAAAACAAAGATCAGTCACCACAAACATATCTGGAAACTCATTTTTGATAGCTTTTACAGTTCGACTGATTATACTATGTTCACAAAGACATTCACTTCCAATACTATCTTTTGTATCTGGAATAGCAAATAAGATAATACTATTAAGCCCGATAGTTCTTATATAAGCACACTCTTTAAGTATCTCATCGATTGACATTTGAAATACACCTGGCATTGAGCTTATCTCATTTTTGATTCCCATGCCCTCTTTTACAAAAAGTGGATAGATAAAATCATTTTTTGTAAGTACTGTCTCTTTTACAAGGTTACGTAAAGTTTCATTTACCCTTTTTCTTCTAAATCTTTTAAACATTAGTCGTTTCCTTTTATCCAATCCAAATTAATATCAAAATATCTATGTGGTTTATCTTTATCCCCACCTGTTCTTACTTTTTCAAATCCTTGACTTACATTTGCAAAATCAGTTTCAACAGTAGAGGTAAAAAATACCCCAATCGTAATCAAAATAACTAACAATCCCCAAAAAATATATGTTGCCATCTCTTGAGTAAGCCAAAGAAGTTTTCCATTTTTTTGTAACATATCCAATACACTTCGTTTCATTGCAAATAAAATAAGCAAAATGATTAAAAGGATTAAAAATGTGGTTTTTTCCATCTTTACTACTTATGCTTTATTTTTTGCTTTAAATTCAGTATATTCTTCGTATGTACCTTCAAAATCAACGATTGACCCATCTGGTTGAATCTCAATGATTCTATTTGCAAATACATCAAGAAGCTCTCTATCGTGAGATACACAAATAACATTTCCTTCATAAGCAAGTAATCCCTCTCCAAGAGCAATGATTGCTTCTAAGTCAAGGTGATTTGTTGGCTCATCTAAAAGTAAAAAATTTCTTCGCTCAAGCATTATTTTAGAAAGCATCATTCTGTGTTTTTCTCCCCCAGAACAATTTTTGATAGATTTCTCTTGCTCTTGCCCATTAAATAACATTCTTCCAAGACAATTTCTAATCTCACTAATATCAGCTTCTCTATCAAAATCTCTTAACCAATCATATAAAGTACTATCACCTTGAATTAAATCAGTTGCATTTTGTGGGAAATAACTTACAGTTGCAGTAGCTCCCCATTTCACTTCACCACTATCAGGCTTTACGTTTTCCATTAAAATTTCACACAGTGTCGTTTTTCCAACTCCATTTGCTCCAATAAGAGCAATTTTGTCTTTTTTCTCCATCATGAAACTTACATCTTTGAGAACCACATGATCTCCATAGCTTTTAGAGATATTTTTCACTTCTAAAATCTCTTTACTTATTGGTTTTTCTTGTCTAAATACAATCGATGGATCTCTTCTTGAACTCACTTCAATCGCTTGAATATCAAGTTTTTCTAATTGTTTTGCTCTACTTGTCGCTTGTTTTGCTTTTGAAGCATTTGCACTAAATCTTCTTACAAAGGCTTCAAGATCAGCTTTCTCTTTTTGTTTTTTATCAAAATCAGTTTGAGCTTGTTTTGCTAAAACTGTTGAAGCGATGTACCAATCATCGTAAGTTCCAGTAAACTCTCTGATTTTTTTAAAATCAACATCTAAGATATGCGTACATACTGCATTTAAAAAGTGTCTATCGTGAGAGATAACTACCATTGTCCCTTCATGATGTTGCAATTGATTTTCAAGCCATGCGATTGTTTCAATATCAAGGTTATTTGTAGGCTCATCTAGAAACAATACATCAGGTCTTGGGAAAAGCACTTGAGCCAAAAGAACTTTAAATTTATCTCCACCTGTTAGTGTACTCATCAGTTCATTATGTGTCGCAGCTGGAAATCCTAAAGACTCAAGGATTTTTGTAATTTTTATATCATACTCATAAGTTGGATCTTCTTCACAACAAACAATCTCTAGTTCACCAAGTTTTTCACCAATCTCATCAGTGTACTCTTCCATATACAATCTTTCTTTCTCTTTGATTGCATCAAATAATCTCTTATTTCCAGCAAGAACTGCATCTGCAAGTGTAAACTCATCAAAAGCAAATTGATTTTGACTAAGAACTCCCACTTTTTTTCCTGATTGAATCTGCACTTCACCTTCAGTGATCTCCTCTTGTCCACATAACATTTTTAAAAATGTTGTTTTACCAGCCCCATTTGCACCAATAAGTCCATACCTTTTCCCTGCATCAAGTGAAAGATTTATATCTTGAAATAAAACTCTTGGTCCAAAAGCTTTTTTCAGTTTTACAATTTTTACCATTTTAAAATCCTCATATTATTTATAAATCGCGATTGTATCTAAAATTTAATAACAAATGAATATAATCAACATCATGATAAAAAAATTTAAAACCCTCAAAATAAACCTTGATATGGAAGTGGAAAAACGAAACTGTTTAGAGGAACTTTCTACTTTAAAACCAGATCCTATTATGGTAGCAAAAAAACACAATGATGAATATATTGCTCTTGTATGTGCTTTATTTGCTTATGGAAATGCAAAATTGATTGTAAATTTTTTAGACTCCTTAGAATTTAGTTTACTTGATTGTAAAGAAGATATTATAAAAGAAAAGTTACATGGTAAATATTACAGATTTCAATCAAACGATGATATAGTTGCTCTATTTATAGCTTTAAGTAAACTCAAAAAAGTAACCTCATTGGAACAAATCTTTTTAAAAGGCTATAAAAAAGGAAATAATATTTTAGAAGGGATAGATGAGATTATCACAACAATACAAGAGATACATCCATATAGCACCAAAGGATATGATTTTCTTATTGGAATGCCTTTTAAAAGAACCAAAGATGGAAAAATAAAACACCAAGGTAACTCTCCATACAAAAGATACAATATGTTTTTAAGATGGATGGTACGAGAAGACAATATAGACTTAGGTCTTTGGAGTCAAAATGTTCATAAAAAAGATTTAATTCTACCACTTGATACACATACTTTTAAAGTAAGTCAAAAATTAGGGTTACTTGAACGAAAAATTTATGATTTAGAATCAGCCATTTTAATTACAAAAAAATTACAACTTTTTGATAAACAAGACCCTATAAAATACGACTTTCCACTTTATCGTATTGGACAAGAAAATTTACTCTGAAATTTATA
>CAZHJR010000027.1:0-10818 GCA_964533335.1 uncultured Helicobacter sp.
ATACTTGACCTAGAATCAAATTTTTTAAAATCTAATGATGAATATTTACAAATGATAGGATTAACAAAAGAGGAATTACTCAAAACATCTTGTATCGAGTTAACTATCCCAGAAGATAAAGCTAGAACAAAAGAGATTCTAAAAGAGGTGATTGAACGAGGTTTCGTCAAAAATTATGAGAAAAGTTGTATCTTAAGCAATAATAAAAAAATTACTGTTAATATGAGTTTATCATTGATGCCAGATAAAAAAAGGATACTTATTTCAACTAAAGATGTTACACATTTAAAACAACTTGCTTCAAAAATGAAACTTGTTGAGATGGGTGAGCTAATGGGAAATGTTGCTCATCAGTGGAGACAACCTTTAAGTGTTATTACCTCAATGGCTAGTGGGATACAATTGAAACAAGAATATGGTCTTTTAAAGGAAAATACTATTGATGAGGGTATGACAACAATTATTTCTCAAGCAAATTATCTCTCTAAAACCATTGATGAATTTAGAAATCTTATTGAAGGGAGTGAAGAGGTTGGCTTAATAGATGTAAAATCATGCGTAAGTAATCTACTCCCTTTATTTGAAGCGATAGCTAAAGATAATAGTATCTCATTGAATTTAAAGTTGGAAGGTGAGTACAGCTTGTATGGAAATAAAAATGAATTGGAAGAGGTGATTTTAAATATTTTAAACAATGCCAAAGATGCTATTATAAATGCACAAAATAGTGAAAAGCTCATTTTTATAAGTACAAAACAAATCGGAGATAGCTTTGAATTAGAGATTTTAGATAATGGTGGTGGGATTCCAAATCATATTATTGATAGAATTTTTGAGCCATATTTTACTACAAAACACAAGTCTATTGGTACGGGACTTGGACTTTCAACGGTTGAAAAAATTATTAGAGAAAAATACAATCAAACAATTCAAGTAGATAACAAAGAATATGAATATAATGGAAATAGTTACAAAGGGTGTAGCTTTAAAATTATTTTTGCTTAATGGGAGATAAGATAATTGTTATTTATCTTCCCAAGGAGCAATTGTTCCTACAACTTTAAAGACAGGGTTTTGGACAGCACTACAAACATCTTTTGCCATATTCACTAGCCCATTATAAGCACCATAACTGATATGTTTCTCTTGATTGACATCAACAAATGCTATTTTCTTCTTTATTGCTGTATAAAGACTTCTTCCACCTGCTAGGAGTATATCTATTTTATGTTCATCAATGAGATTTGCTTGTTCATTTGCTGGAGATTTCATCAAAATATTGACATAACTTTTTGCTATCTCGATATCTTCTAATGTAGCTTTTGCAACACTTGTAGCAACTACTTCTATCCCTATATCTTGCAGGGCTGAAGCTATCGACCACGATTTATTTCCACCTGTATTTAAAATAGCTTTTTTACCAGCAAGTATTTTTTTGTATGGGAGGAGGGCTGTTTCAAGTTTCTCCTCCTCTTCTTTGATAATCTCTTTTGCTTTTGTTATGAGTTTTTCATCACCAAAAGCTTCTACGATAGTCATAATCGCATTTGATGTGTCTCTTTTCCCATAAAATGAAACAGATACATGTGGGATGTTATATCGTTCCTCCATCTTTCTTACTAAGGTAATAAGTGATTTTGCACAGACGATGACATTTAGTTTTGCTCGATGTGCCATTTGGATATTTTCTAACCTTCCATCACCTGCAAGTGTAGAAATCACTTTTATCCCTATTTTTTCTAAGATTGGAGTGTATTGCCACATATCCCCTGTAACATTGTACTCTCCAATAAGATTTATCCCATAGGGATGGATTAATTCTGGTTCACAAGTACCAATAAGTTGCTCTAAAACAGCTTCACCACCAAGTCTGCTCCCTAGGTTTTTACTTCCAACAAATCCTGGGCTATGGATGATAACGATTGGAATATTGTGTTTTTTTTGCATTCTTCGTGCGATATCATCCATATCATCACCAATCATAGCAGTGACACAAGTTTCATAGACAAATATCCCTTTTGGATTTTTTGTTTTTATGATGTATTCGATAGACTCTTCAAGTTTTTTATTTCCACCAAAAATCACATCATTTGTAGTGATATCGGTGCAATATCCCATATAGGTATTGTTTTCTCCATTCCAACTGCTAGGAGTTGCTCTTGTTTCCCAAGAAGCCCCCAAGCAAGTTGCAGGGGAGTGGACAAGATGGACAACATCAGCAAAAGGAAAAAGTGCTATCTCGGCCCCTTCAAATGCACATCCACCACTTGAAGCTCCTGGTTTTGGTTTATCACAACTTGTCTTTTTCTTCTCATTTGAAGCACAAGCTGATTCGTTTAAAAGATCTTTGATTTGTTTTTTGTTTACCATTGCCATTTTATTGTCCAATATTAAGTTAGTTATACAGATGCAAAAAATGTTCCTAAATATAAAGGAATAGATATTGCATTGTAAAGATCATATTAATTTAAAGGATACACAATGTTAGCAATACCAATTTCAACAAAAACTTCAACGACTATTTCAGATCTTTTTGGAAATGTTCCATATTTTGCAATTTTAAATCCAATAGAGGGTTATTTTAGTGTGATAGCAAATGAGGAGCAAGGAAATGGATTAAAAGTGGCAGATTTCCTTGCAAAGCATAAAGTGACCGATACTGTTTTTTATCATATGGGTGAGGGAGTTTACAAAAGTTGCTTAGAAAATAGTATCAATGTCTCTAAAGTAGATAGTAAAACAAATACAATTGATGAGATATTTTTCAAGTTTAGAGATGGTATTTTTACAAAATTGGATGAAACAAATTACAAAAATTTACTTGATAGTGGAACAACCTCTTGTAAATGTGGATGTGAGAAATAAGATGAGTATCAATACTAAAACAAATTTTACAGCTTTAAAAGCATATCGAGGGAAAGATTTTGCTACAGCACTTGAAATTTGGAAAGAGCTAGCTTTACAAAACGATGATCAAGCGATAACAAATTTGGGTTTGATGTATCTCAAAGGGGAAGGGGTTACAAAAGATTTTTCTAAAGCTGAAGAGTATTTTTTAAAAGGTGCTAGTCTTGATAATGATTCTGCTCATTACAACTTAGCACTTATGTATCAAAGTGCTATTGGTGTGGCTGAAGATATGGAAAAAACACTTTTTCATTTTAGAAAAGCAACAGCAAAAAATCATCAAAATGCAAATTTTAGATTAGGGCTTTTACTTTTAAAAGATAGAACAAATCTAGAAACTGTAAAAGAGGGGTTTGAGTGTATGCTGAGTGCCGCACTTGATGGACATCCAGTGGCAATGACACAAATGGGTGGTGTTGGGAAACCTATCAATGATACTTGCGAATTAAATTTACAATTTAGAACAAAATCGTATGATGAGCAAATGGCTTTAGTTGATGATGCCCTTCTTCGATATATCAAGCCAATTCTTATTAAAGATGGTGGGAATATCACTGTTTTAGAATACAAAAATGAGCCAAATATCGAACTAAGACTTGCCTATCTTGGAAATTGTGCTGGATGTAGTTTGGGAGCTACTAGCACTTATGAACTTATCAAAACGACACTAAGCCAAGTGATTGATGAGAATATACGAATATATATAATCTAAGAGAGATAGTATGAAAATAGCATTTGCTTCAAAAGATGGGATATTTGTCAATGAGCATTTTGGTTGGTGCGAGAAGTTTTTTATTTATGAGGTTGATGGTGAAGAACATACTTTTGTAGATGAAAGAGATAGCTCATTGAAGTTCGATGAAGAGGTAGATAAGCTTGAGTACAAAATCAACTGCCTTGAAGATAGCGATATAGTGTATGTGAGTCAAATAGGTCCAAAAGCTGCAAATATGGTCAAAAGTGTTGGAATTTATCCTATGAAATCATCAAGTGAAAATGAAAGAATTGAAGATGTATTAGTGAGTTTAAAAAAACTTATCAAAAACAATCCTCCCCTTTGGTTGCAAAGGATACTTTTAAAAGAGTCTGTAAAATAGACTAAAAGCTTATCTGATTTCGCCCATTATTTTTTGAAACATAGAGTAAATTATCAACTCTTTTAAACACTTCATCTATATTTTCATGAGATTGAACTTCTACAACACCCATACTAATAGTAATATTTCCAACTATTTGAAAATTATTTTGTTCCACTTTTATTCTTAGCCTTTCAGCAAAGTTTTTTGTGGCTTCAAGAGGTGTATTTGGTAAGATTATCATAAATTCTTCCCCACCATATCGCCCTATAATATCAACATCTCGTAAATTTTGTTTCATCAGATTTGAAAGTGCAATCAAAACACTATCCCCAGCATCGTGTCCAAAAGTGTCATTTACTTTTTTAAAAAAATCGATGTCATACATTATGACACAAAGGGGAGTGTTGTATCTTTTTGCACGATGTATCTCTGATTCAAGTGCATTCATTAAAGCATAGCGATTATTGATGTTTGTTAAAGAATCTGTTGTAGCAAGTGTTTCAAACTTATCTTTCATCTTTTCTAGTTCTAAAGTTCTGCTTTGTACTTTTTGTTCAAGTTCATTGTTAAGTAGATGAAGCTCATTGTTTTGATGATTTATTAACTTTTTATATTTTGTAAAACTTTTTTTGATTGTATGTGATATAAACAATGAAAATAACAATGAAAAAACAATAATCAAAATAGCGATATAAAAAATTGTATTCGATTTTGTCTTGTAGTCTTTTTGTAAAATAGCTTTTTGTTGCATAACTTTATTTTCTATATCTGAGAGTAAAAATCCACTCCCTATTATCCAATTTGTATTTGGAACTTTTTGGAAGTAAGAGTATTTTTTCTCTACTTTATTTGTATTTTTATTGAACCAATCGTAGGTATAAAAAATCTTATCTTTTATTTTTGCTTGATTTACTAGAATATCTATATTTTTTTTCACTAGTTCATCGGTGATATTCGTATCTATCCCCACAAATTGAGGTAAAGCACTATTTACAAGTAGATCTCCATTGGAATTGAATAAAAAAACATAATTGTTTCCTATTCGGTCTATTCTGTCAATCATAGCAAAGAGTTCTTCATCTGTTTTTTTTGTTGCAGTGTCTAAATACTCCCCAGAACCAAAATACCAATTATAATGCCCAAATGGTTTGACGAATGCAACTTGTTCATATTGAGTTTTTGGATCACTTGGTTTTGTAAAAGTATCCCAAATAAATCCACCAGATTGGTTCGTTTTACATATTTCAATCTCCTCTTGAATAACTAATCTTCCTGTTGCATCTTTAAAATTGAGTATAGAAATACCCTCTAAATCTCGTAAATAAGAGGGTGCAAGATGAAATACCCCATCAAAATCAACTACCCAAATAAAGCTCTCACCATCATTCCATATAAAAGGTCTAAGTGCATCTTTTATCATCTTTTTGAGCTCTTTTTCGGTTTTTTTATCTTTATTCTCGTTGTAGATATTTGTAGCAATATTAAATGCCATTTCAACTCTCTCTTGAACTCTATTTGTAAGTTTATTCTTTATCTCTGATTTTTGATACACAATAAAATCTGTAACATTTTGAACTTTATTTTCAATATTTTTTTTCTCCTCTTGAAAAATATTTTCTTGCAGTTTTTCTAATTTGTTTTCAAATTCTTGATTGTAAGTTTGGTAAGAGAAAAAGATAAGAGTAGCGACAAAAAATGGTATAAATGCAAGTGGACCGTATGTGATGATATTTAAAAATGTTTTTTCTTTCATAATTTACCCTTTTATTTCATAAGATACCCAAGATCTTTTATAGTGACAATAGCTTCAGTACCCAGTTTTTTTCTCAATCGATAGACAAGATTTCTCATCGTATTTTCATCGATAGCTTCTTTAAATATCTCATTTTCTATCACCGCTTTGGTAAATAACTGAGTTCTTTTAGTAAGCAAAAGCTCAAGAAAATAGATCTCATTTTTTGTAAGTTGCATCTCTTTTCCATCGACTGATGTAACTATCTTTGTAACATAACTATAAGATAAGTTATCATCAAGCTTTACATTCAGTCTATTGTTCTCTTGCAAACTTGTAATAGTGCTTAAAAAAACTTTTTTAAGGTCATCATAGATGATTGGTTTTTCTAGATATTTCACAAGATTGAGCTCTATTGCATTAAGGAGTTTTTCTTTATCTGTAAAAGCACTTGAGATAATAATTGGGATATATTTATCATTGTTTCTAATCTCTTTTGCTACATCATAACCACTCATAAATGGCATCACATAATCAAGAAGTACAACATCAATCTTTTTTTGATGATAGATTTTTAAAGCTTCTGTTCCATCAGATGCGGCATAGACATTTCCAAAAATCATACTTAAAGTAGGAACAAGATTTTCCCTAATATGCGGGTCATCTTCAGCATACAAAATATTTAAATTTTCTAGAATTTGTAAACTACTTTGCAAATTGTCTCCTTATTATCAACTTATGAAAAATTATAACAGTTCCATATCATTTCCATATCATAATATGCTTATTTTTGAAATATTGTAAATAATGCTCCATTATTCTTATTTTCTATTCTCATATCCCAGCTATATTTAAGAAGTATATTGTGTGACATTTTGAGTCCAAGCCCATTTGTTTGATTATTTTTGATTGTTTCTAAAGTTATCTCATCAAAACCACCACAATTATCTTGATAAGTGATTTGGTTATTATCAATCACAATGTTCACCTTTGGCTCGACAATATTGTTCTTTTTAATTTCACGAAGAGTATTGTTAAAAAGATTGAGCCAAATATGTATCCATTCATTTTTATTTGCTTTGATACTAAGTTCCATATTGTTTACAATGACTATATCAAGCTTGCTTTCCTTGACTGGTATATCTATAAAAAGTAATCCATCATTGATAGAGTCAATAACATTAAAAATGTCATATTTTTGAGTATCTTTATAAAAATTTAAAAATACCTCCATTGTTTTAGACATAAATCGAATACTTGTCTCTATACCTTGAGTAAATTTTTGGAGTTCATTTGTGTTGATTTGCTTTTTTGTATCACATAGTAGCATCAGATGAAGATTGACCCCACCAATATGGGCAAGCCCATTTTTCCATTGATGGGAGATATTTGCTATGAGTTCTCCTAGTTCAGCTTTTCTTTTTTGTTCTAGTAATAACTCTTGTTGTTTGAGATTCTTCACAACTTCTAAAGCAACTCTTTTTCGTAAAGTATAGTTCCAAAGTAAAATAATGAAAGAGATGAAAACTAAAGATATAAATCCCCACAATGCCATAGTAAAATAGGTTACTTTCTCTACTATAATCTTTACATGATTGTTGACAATTTTATCAACATCCTCTTTTGTGAGTTGCACAATACCCTTATTGAGTATATCTCTTAAGATTGGTTTATCCTTCACAACACCGATACAAAGATTGTTTTCATAACCTTTAGGTTCACCTATGATTTTAAGATTAAAAATCCCCTCTTTTTTAATAGTATAAGCTGTAACGATAAGAGATCGTAAAGTGATATCAGCTTGTCTATTTTCAACAAGAGAAAATGCTTCAGCTTCACTTTTTGTAGGTATGATAGTAAGATTTGGAAAATCTTGTGCAAACCTTTCTGCTATTGCTGTTCCTCTAGGAAGGGCGATAGAAAGATTTTTTTGTGAGATATCTTCTATATATTGTTCATCACTTCTACCAACTAAAACATTGGGATCTTTAAAAATAGGATTGGTAAAAGTAAGCCACTCTCTTCTTTTTGGAGTGTCGTTTAGAAAACTTAAAATATCACACTTTTTACTTTTGGAAAATTCTAGAGTTTCCTCCCAATCTTTTGTTTTTATAAGTTCAATTTTGACTCCAATTTTTGCAGCAACAAGTTGAATTAAATCAGCAGCTATCCCTTCGTGTTTCCCTTTTTGATTGATAATCTCAAAAGGTTCCCAATCTGGATCAACACACATTGTAATTGCCCCATGATTTGCAAGATACTCTTTTTCATTTTGTGTAAGGGTAATCATATCGGTTCCATATAAGGAGGAGAGACAAAGGAGAGATAGAGCTAAGATAATTTTTTTCATAACTTTGATTCTACCTAAAATATTTTAAAAGCTTCTCCATAATTTTCCCATAAATTTTGGAAAATATGTAAAATGTGATATGAAAATGATATTGGTTAGATACGATACTAAAATAAGAATTATTAATATAAGGATATATTTAGTGAAACTCAAAACAAAACTCTTTTTTAGTATGGCATTGCTTTTTATGGTTTTTTCTATTTTTGTATGGTTGTATGCAAAACAATTAAGTACAAAAATCAATGAACAGTGGGGTGAAAAGTTTATTGAAAAACAGATTATATTTGATAAATATCGTACACTCTCACCTATTGTAAAAGAGATTCAAATAGTACAAAAACTTGCATCTGAACCTTCTATTGTAGCGATGGGACAAAATGAAACAGACCCTATTGTTCTTCAAGAAGGGCTAAAAACACTTGAAAAATATCGTATTTTATTTCAAGATAGAAGTTATTTTGTAGCCTTTACAAAGTCAAAAAATTATTATTTTAATGATAGCCTCAATCAATTTGAAGATAAACAGCTTCGATATAAGCTCAATGAAAATAAATCAGATGATAGATGGTTTTTTGAAACACTTAAAATTGATGATAACTATCAAATCAATGTCAACAAAGACACAATATTAGGGGTTAATAAAGTATGGATAAACCATCTTTTAAAAGTGAATGGAAGGGTGATTGGTGTTGTTGGAACTGGATTTGATTTTGATGAATTTCTCAAACATTCTGTTGGGATAGAACAAAATGGAGTTCGTAACTTTTACATAAGAAAAGATCTCTCAATCCAACTTGCAAAAGATGAACAAATGATTGATTATGCAAGTATCACAAAAAAAGATGGCGGGCATAAAACAATCGATGCTGTTATCTATAAAAAAGAGGATATTGAAAAAATCAAACTTGCTATGAAAAGATTGGTGGATAAAAAAAGTATCAATAATATCGAAATTTTATGGGTTGAGATGGATCAAAAAAAGCATCTTCTTGGTATTGCATATCAAGAGGAGATTGGATGGTTTAGTCTTACTGTTTTTGATAGTAATCAATTGATGCTGATAGAGAGTCAAAATATTTTGATTGTGATGAGTTTTCTTTTTGTAATGGTTCTTATTGTGCTAAGTTCTATTCATACAAAATTTATCCTAAAACCGATTGGAAGATTGATTGAAAATATTAATCGTTTTAAAAAAGGAAATATGGAGTTTCTTCCAATCAATGGGAGCGATGAATTTGTAGAACTTTCCAATCAATTTAATAGTTTTACTAAAGAGATTCATGAGCATAATGAATCACTTGAACAAAAAATTGAAGCAAGAACAAACGATTTATTGGCTTCTGAGAAAAAATTTCGTGCCATTTTTAATTTTACCCATGATGCTGTGATGCTTCTTGATGAAAATGGTTTTTTAGATTGTAATAATGCAACTTTGAAAATATTTGGCTGTAGAACTGTGGAAGAATTTTGTAGTTATCATCCAGCTGACCTTTCTCCAAAAGTACAATCGTGTGGAAGTGAATCATTTGTACTTGCATCTGAACATATACAAAAAGCTATTGCAAGCGGATATGACCATTTTGAATGGATTCACCAAAGAGCAGACTCAAAAGAGATTTTTTATGCAGATGTTTTACTCAGTGTCATAGATTTTGGTGATACTAAAATTCTCCAAGCAGTTGTTCGTGATGAAAGTGATAGAAAAATAGCTGAAGAAAAGATACAAACTTTGGCTTTTTATGATACTTTGACATCCCTTCCTAATAGAAGGTTGTTAGGGGAAAGGCTTAAAATTGCTCAAAGTGCAAGTAAAAGGTCCCATCACTATGGAGCTGTTTTGTTTATCGATTTGGATAATTTTAAGCCACTCAATGATACCTATGGACACTCTATTGGTGATATGCTTCTTGTAGAAGTTGCAACACGAATCAAATCATCTATTAGAGAAACCGATACAGCTTCAAGATTTGGAGGAGATGAATTTATTATTTTGATTAATGAGCTTGATAAAGATAAAGAGATAGCCCTTGCTCTTGTAAAACAAATTGGAGAAAAAATTAGAAAAACTGTTTCCTATCCATATTTTCTTAAAACAGCTTCATCACTAGAGCAAGAAAAAATTGTAGAGCATAATTGTAGTACAAGTATTGGAATCACACTTTTTTTATCCCATGAAGCATCACAAGATGAGATATTTCATCAAGCTGATAGTGCGATGTATGAGGCAAAAAGAAGGGGACGAAATTGCGTTTGTGTGTATAATGAAAGAGGGGGAGTAGTTATACCAAATTAAAAATCTATAAAATCGTAAAGGCATTAGCTTTATTTAGAACATTAGTTTATTTTTTAATTTGGTATTAGGAACAAATAATGCATAGCTATACTCTAATGGAGTTAGCTATGAATGCAGTACAAATTAAACGAAATATCTACTACATAGGTGTAAGCGATAAGGATATTAGAACTTTTGATATCATTATGAAAACAGCCAATGGGACAACTTATAACTCTTATTTGGTAAAAACCTCACAAGGAGTGGTGATACTTGATACGGTCAAAGAGGAGTTTGAAGAGCAGTTTTTTAAAAATATAGAGTCTATTTGTAAATACAAAGATATTAAATATATTATCATGCATTATCTTGAGCCTGACCATTCAGGAGCTTTAGCAAATCTTCATAAAAAAGCTCCAAATGCAAAAATCCTCATCTCCCCAATGGCAACTCCAATGCTCAAATCAATCACAAAATC
>CAZHJR010000027.1:10918-17331 GCA_964533335.1 uncultured Helicobacter sp.
TATCTATAATGGGATAGAGGCAAATGAAAATATCATCGCAAATATTTATGATTTGACTGCTTTAGATGAACAAAATATGCTCACTATTTTAGAAGAAAGCACTGGAATCATTTTAGGAACTCCAACTATCAATGGAGATGCACCAAAACCTATTTGGGACTTACTTTCATGTATGATGCTCTTGGAGAAAAAGGGGAAATTTGGAGGATGTTTTGGCTCTTATGGATGGAGTGGTGAAGCATCTGAAATGATACAACATCGTCTTAAATCCTTAAAATTTCGAGTGCCACTTGAGCCTTTGAAAATCAAACTTATCCCAACCAAAGAGGAATTATTTGATTGTTATAGTTTTGGGGTAGAGTTTGGAGAGATAGTCAATGGAAAAATGGTTGAAATTACTTTATAAATAGAGGATCTTATGGGCTTTAAAAAGAAAAAACCTTTACATATATTGGAAAAAAAAGTTACAGAATTTTTGTCACATTATGCGATTGATGCTTATGCAAGGGAGCAAATGGCTCCGCATATTGCAAAAATATCTTTGATGCAAAATCATTTGTATGAAGATTTGGGATTTAGGAATAGGGTAGAGATGGGGAGGTTTATGAATGAGCATTTTCCTAGACTTTGGGAAATAAAGCCAAAAGAAAAACTATGGAAAAAATTTATCTATGATAGTATAGGTGAGATTGCCCCTGCATGTGAAAATTGTAAAGACCAAATAAATTGCTTTAGCTGTAAAGTTGTCTAGTTTATTTTATTGGTGGAGTAATATGAGGCAACTTAGTTTTTATCTTCTTCTGATAGAATATTTTTCAAAAAATAGTATGAGGATTGTAGATGAAAATAGGGATTATAACGGTAAGTGATAGAGCAAGTGCAGGGATTTATGAAGATATTAGTGGAAAAGCGATAATTGATACATTAAATGAGTATTTAGTTTCTCCATGGGAAGAGGTCTATGAGGTAATACCTGATGAAAAAGAGATAATTGAAGCTACAATGATAAAGATGGCGGATGAACAAAACTGTGCTTTGATAGTGACAACGGGTGGAACAGGACCAGCTAAAAGAGATGTAACTCCAGAAGCAACTGAAGCAGTGTGCGATAGAATGATGCCAGGATTTGGGGAACTTATGAGAAGTGTGAGCTTGAAATATGTCCCAACAGCGATACTCTCAAGACAAACTGCAGGACTTAGAAATGATACACTTATCATCAATCTTCCAGGAAAACCAAAGTCTATAAGAGAGTGTTTGGATGCTGTGTTTCCTGCAGTTCCATATTGTTTAGATTTGATGGGACGAGATTATATGGAATGCAGAGATGAGGTGGTAAAAGTTTTTAGACCAAAATCGTAGAACTTCTAGAAGGAAAAAAGCCTAGGCTAAAGCCCTGGTGCTTTCCACATTGAAGTTACTAGCCCTCTATCTACAAGTTTGAGTTGCTCTTCATAAAGTGCTATCCATTTTACCTCTATCTCTTCATAAAGTTTATGATTTTGTATATTTGGATAATACTCTTTTTCAAAACTTACTAATTTTTGTGAAGCTATAGTAAGAGAAGGGAAAATCCCAGCTCCAACACCAGCACACATGCAAACACCAAGTGCAGTTGCTTCTGTGATTTTTGGTATCTTGATAGTACATCCAGTTACATCAGCCAATATCTGACACCAAAGTTCCCCACGACTTGCCCCACCTGCAAAAACTATTGTATCTATCTCTATACCACTAAACTGTTTGATTTTTTTGAGATTGATATTAGAAACGATACAAGCATTTTCCTCTAAACTTCTAAACATTGAGGCTTTATTACAAATAGTTGCGTCAATGGAAAGATTAAGAAAAGAGGGACTTGCATGGTACCATTTTCCATATTTCATACTATCACTAAAAATAGGGACTATCCCATAAGAACCTAGTGGAATTTTTTTCGCCTTCTCTTCTAAAATCGTATAGGTATCTATCCCACTCTCTTTACTTTCTAACTTTTCTAGGTCACAAAAAGCATCTCTAAACCATCTCATAATCAGCCCACTAAAAAAAGTGATTCCCTCTGCTTGACTAAAATCTTTTATAACATGGGGGTTGATGCGAATATTCATATCAAGTGGTGGTTTTACAAAGGTTGGGATATTGACTATTTGTTGCCAAAAACTCCCACCAAGGATTGCAACTCCACCATTTTCAACTATTCCTAGTCCTAGTGATCCAAGTTGAACATCACCACCACCCATAACAACTTTTGTATTTGTTGAAAGTCCTGTATCCCCAGAAGCTTCTAAAGTGACAGCTCCTATAACTGTGCCACTTTCAAAACAAGGTGGAAAAATATCATTTTTAAGTCCAACTTGCTCCATCATTTTTGTTGCCCAATCTCTTTTTGCTAGGTCAAATATTCCAGTTGTGCCACCGTTACTAGGTTCACTTGCTATGATGCCACTTAGTTTAAAAAGTATCCAATCACTTATCATTGAGATTTTCGCAACTTGATTATAAAGCTCAACATTGTGGTTTTTAAGCCATAAAATTCTAGGGATTGCACCAAGTGCAAAAGTTTGACCAGATTGTTGATAAAAACTCTCTTCGATATCTGGATAGTTTTCTTTTAAGAATTGCACCTCAGTGCCAGCTCTTGCATCGACATTGGCAACTGCCCAAAGTTCATTTCCCTCTTTATCATAAAGGACAATCCCCTCTCTCATACTTGAACTACTAAGAGCTACAATATCACTTGGATTGACTTTAGAGATAAGTAGAACATCTTTGATACATTTTGTGATAATTTCCCAATTTTTTGTACAATCAAAACTCATACTATTTGGGATATTCGCTTCACTTTGATGTGTCCATTCCTCTTGAGAAAGGGCAATTTGTTCCCCAAAAGTATCAAAGAGTATCGCTCTAAAACTTCCTGTTCCACCATCAAGTGCGAGTAAGTATGTCATCAAAAACTCCTTTATTGTGATTATTTTGTTGTGTGGATACTAATCAGTTTAATTTTTTTTCAGGTTCAAAGCTTGGTCTTTTAGCAAATAAATATCTTTTTTTGTAGTAGTTATCATCAATATCATCAATAGTCACCCCTTTGGATGTGGATGCATGAATCATTTTATTATCACCAATATAGATACCTACATGAGATGGACTTTTTCTATATGTTTTAAAAAAAAGCAAATCCCCAACAACAAGATTTTTTTTCGATACTTTTGTTCCAATAGCAGCTTGTTCAATAGAGCTTCTAGGGAGGTGCAACCCAATTTTTCTAAAAATTGTTTGGGTAAATAAAGAACAATCATAAGTATTTCCACCAGCAGATGCTCCAAATTTATAAGACGAACCTACTAAACTAAAAGCTTTTCGTACCATTTTAGTGATTTTATCGTAGTAGTTCGAACCTTTTGGAAATTGTTCGATTTCATCATCTTTTTCATCACCAAAAAGATTTGCAAGGGTATTTGTTGTTACTGTTTCACTATGTATTCTATCAAGTTCCTCTTCACTCAAGGTCTCATTTTGTACAACTTTTGGTATAGAAAAAGGGATTGGAGCATTGCTTTTTACCTCTTTTGTTTTTGGTTCTTGTATCCTTTCTGGAGGTGTAGAGAAAGGGAGATTATTTACTGTAGCTTTTGGTTCTAATATTTTTTGCTCTTTTGGTTTATCTTGCTCTTTTGAATAATATTTTTGCAATGTTACAGATTGATATTCAGGGAGAGTTTGATTTGGAACAGAGTCAAAAAGTTTGATAAGTTTTGGATTTTGTTTCTTTTTTGGAGTTTCAATAGTTTGTTCTGAATCAAAATATTTTAAAATTGTTTTTTTTTGATTTGCTTGTGCAGTAGTTGCAAAAGTTGACAAAATAATAAGAGTAGAGAGTAGGGTAATTATCTTCATATCTTTCAAACCTTCCAAAAAACTATAAGGGAAACTATATCAAAGATTTATTTTTTTTTAGATAAAATCAATCTTCATTTAGAAGGATAGCTATGTTGTACACAGATTTAGATTTTAATAATAAAACAATTTTAATTACTGGTGGAGCTGGGTTTATTGGAAGCAACCTAGCTTTTTATTTTCAAAACAATTATCCAAATGCAACAGTCGTGGTGTTTGATAAATTTAGAAGTGGGAGAACTTTATCAAATGGAAATTTGGAGAGTTTTGGGCATTTTAAAAATTTACTTGGATTCCATGGTGTAGTGATAAGTGGTGATATTAACGATTCTGTAGCGTTAGAAAATTTAGAAAATGCATATAAGTTTGATTATATTTTTCACCAAGCAGCGATTAGTGATACAACAGTGAGTGAGCAAGATTTAATGATACAAACAAATGTCAATGCATATGAAGAGCTTTTAAAGATTGCCATCAAACACAAAGCAAATATGATTTATGCAAGTAGTGCAGCAACTTATGGGGATAGCGATAGATTTGAAATTGGATATGAATCTCCAAATAATGTCTATGGGTTTAGTAAATTGATGATGGACAATATCTCAGAAAAATATATCAAAGATGAATGTGGTATCACTATAGTGGGTTTAAGATACTTTAATGTGTATGGTGGAAGGGAGTTTTATAAAAATAAAACAGCTTCAACAGTTATCCAATTTGGGCATCAAATCTTAAAAGGCAATGCTCCTAAATTATTTGAAGGAAGCGATACAATTTTACGAGATTTTATCTACATAGAGGATGTTATCCAAGCAAATATTTTAAGCTGTAATCCCAAAAAAAGTGGCATTTACAATGTAGGAACTGGGAAAGCTAGAAGTTTTCAAGATATCAGTGATATTGTTCAAAAAGAGCTTGGAACAACTTATAAAACTGAATATATTCCAAATCCATTTGTTGGACAGTATCAATTTTTCACACAGGCAAATATTGAGAGTTCAAAAGAGTTTTTAGGGTATGAACCAAAATTTTCACTTGAAGATGGTATAAAAGCATATATTCCAGAGATTAAACGAATATATGAAAGTGAAGTAAAAAATGGAAAATAATAAAACACCTAGAATATTAGTTATCGGTGACCTTATGATAGATCACTATTTATGGGGAAGTTGCAATCGAATATCGCCTGAAGCGCCAGTACAAGTTGTTGATATCAAATCTGAAACAACTGTTCTTGGAGGAGCTGGAAATGTTGTAAATAATCTTCGCTCACTTGGGGCTGATGTGACTGTGATGTCTGTAATTGGGGATGATGAGGTTGCAGATGAACTTTCACTTATGCTTGATAATTTACAAGTTGAAAGATTTTTAATCCTTGATGAAAATAGAAAAACAACGAAAAAAAGTAGAATTATTGCTTCCCATCAACAAGTGGTACGATACGATAAAGAATCAAAAAATGAGATAGATAGTGAGTGTGAAAAAACACTTGTGTATAAAATATTTGAAACAATTGATAGATTTGATTTGATTATACTCTCTGATTATGGAAAAGGTGTTTTAACTGAGAGTTTAGTACATAAAATCATCTTTGCAGCAAGTGGAGCAGATATCAAAGTGCTTGTTGATCCAAAAGGGGAAGATTATTCTAAATATAGAGGAGCATATCTCCTTACACCAAATAAAAATGAAGCAAAAATGGCAACAGGTGTAGAGATAGTGGATGATGCTAGTTTACTAAAAGCCTTAAAAAAATTGAGAAATGATGCATCTTTGGAAGTCCCAATGATAACTTTAAGTGAAGATGGTATAGCAATACTAAGTAATGATAACAAAATCATAAAAAAACCAACTGTTGCAAGGGAAGTATATGATGTCACAGGTGCTGGGGATACTGTGATAGCTTCTTTAGGGTATTGTTTGGCAAATGGGATGGATGTTGAAAGTTCTATGGAATTTGCAAATCTTGCTGCTGGAGTGGTTGTAGGAAAACTTGGAAGTGCAACGGCTACACTTGAAGAGATAGAGGAATACAAAAGTACACTTCATAAAAGTAGTATAGAGTCTCATATTAAAACATTTGATGAGATAAAAAAAACAGTAGTAAGATTAAAAGCAAATGGAAAGAAAATAGTATTTACAAATGGATGTTTTGATATACTCCATCGTGGTCATGTAAGCTATCTTGATGTGGCAAAATCTTTTGGTGATGTTCTTATTTTAGGGCTGAATTCAGATGAAAGTGTACGAAGACTTAAAGGTGCTACTAGACCGATAAACAATCAAGAAGATAGAGGGTTTATTCTGGCTGCCTTAGAAAGTGTTGATTATGTAGTAAATTTTAGTGAAGATACACCTTATGAACTTATTAAAATTGTTGAACCTGATATTTTGGTAAAAGGTGCTGATTATGAGGGGAAAGAGGTTGTAGGAAGTGATATAGCAAAAGAGGTAAGACTTGTCACTTTTATCGATGGTAAAAGTACAACAAGTACAATAGAAAAAATAAAAAA
>CAZHJR010000027.1:17431-21100 GCA_964533335.1 uncultured Helicobacter sp.
AATGAAAATAGTAATTATTTATTAACTGCTAGTTATTTAAGAAGTGAAGAAGATTCATCTACAAATACTCAAACTTTGACAACAGTTGGACTTAAAGTGATGAATCCTTATGTGGATGAATATGGATTTAGCCTTGGGCTTGGGATAAAAGGTGTTATGGCAGATAATAGTCCAAAAACTTTTGTTGCTGCACCACTTGGAATTTTTGCTTCATATATGGTAAATGAACAAATCCATCTTGATGGAGAGTACAATTATGCACCAAAAGTTTTGGCATTTAGTGATGGGGAAACTTACAAAGAGTGGAAATTAAAAGCAAACTATAGAGTAATTGATAATGGTTTTGTATATATTGGGGGAAGAGGGATAACAACTGACTATACAAATGGGTCACAATATACATACGACCGTACAGCATTTTTTGGATTTAATGTACAATTTTAGTAAAAAAATTTTTAGGAAAATATTATGATAAAAACTATTGCAAATGAGTTTGAAAATCATCTTCAAACAATAAAGATGGTACAAGAAACAATGGTAAATGATCTTATGGTTGCATCTACTATGGTTCTTGATACATTAAAAGATGGAAAAAAAGTGCTTATTTGTGGAAATGGTGGAAGTGCAGCCGATGCACAACATTTTGCAGCAGAACTAACTGGAAGATACAAAACTGAAAGAAGAGGGCTTCCTGCAATTGCCCTTACAACAGATACAAGTGCTTTAACAGCTATTGGAAATGACTATGGATATGATAGAGTTTTTGATAGACAAGTGGAAGCACTCGCAAATGAAGGGGATTTGGTTATTGGGATTAGTACAAGTGGAAATAGTCAAAATGTCCTCAATGCTTTTAAAGTTGCTTCCTCTTTAGGTTGTACAACTTTAGGACTTAGTGGAAGAAGTGGTGGGGCGATGAATGAAGCTTGTAATTTTAATTTGGTTGTAAGAAGTGATGATACACCTAGAATTCAAGAGATGCATATCCTTTTTATTCATACCATCTGTCAAATTATAGACGACAATATTAAATAATATTCTCTTTTGATATTTTTTCGTTAAAGCGGAACATTTTAAAACTCATTTACTTTATGTAAACTTTGTTTTAAAATAACCCACTTCGCCTGAAAATATCTAAAAGATAGCATTATTTAAAAATTCTTTTGAGTTGGTTCAATACTTTCAATTTGAACTAATCAAAAAGAAATTATTATTTTTTAATAACTTCAATAAAAGGGAAAAAAATGGAAAATTTAACAACAGAACAAAGAGAATTTTTACTTGATAGTATCCGAGATATTCCTGATTTTCCAAAAGCTGGAATTGTATTTAAAGATATTACAACACTTTTAAATAATAGTGAAGCATTTAATCTTTTGATGGCACATCTTGAAGCAAGATATAAAGCGATGGATTTGGAATATATTGCAGGGATTGATAGCAGGGGATTTATCTTTGGAGCTGCACTTGCAACACGACTTGGGATTGGATTTGTCCCAATTAGAAAAAGGGGAAAACTTCCATCGACAACAATTTGTGAAAAATATGAGCTTGAATATGGTTTTGATGAGGTTGAAATCCATATCGATGCTTTTAAAAATAAAGTGGGTGCAAGAGTTCTTTTGATTGATGATTTAATCGCAACGGGTGGAACAGCGGTTGCTGCTAGCAAACTTGTAATTGATACAAGAGCTACTCTTGTAGAAGTTTGTTTTTTGATGAATTTGACATTTTTAAATGGAAAAGAAAAAGTACAAAAATTAGCATCTGTTTATAGTGTGCTTGATATTTAATATGAAAGAGATAAATACTATGAATAACTATATCCCAAAACCATCAAAATTTGATCCAGATGCAAATGGGCATTTTGGAATATTTGGCGGACGATATGTCCCTGAAACACTAATGCCAATTCTGTTAGAACTTGAAGAGAATTATAAAAAATATAGATTTGATACAGATTTTTGGGAAGAGGTAAATTATCTCCTCAAAGAGTATGTGGGTCGTCCAAATCCACTTTACTTGGCACAAAATATTAGTGATGAGATTGGGGCAAAAGTGTACCTTAAAAGGGAAGATTTAAATCATACAGGAGCTCACAAAGTTAATAATGTTATCGCTCAAGGATTATTAGCAAAAAGACTTGGAAAGACAAAAGTGATAGCTGAAACTGGAGCTGGGCAACATGGGGTTGCTACTGCTACGATAGCAGCTCTTATGGGCTTAGAGTGTACTATTTTTATGGGTGCAAAAGATGTGAAACGGCAAGAACTCAATGTGTTTCGGATGAAACTTCTTGGAGCTAAAGTAATAGCGGTTGAGAGTGGAAGTCAATCACTCAAAGATGCTATGAACGATGCAATACGGTACTGGGTAACTAATGCAAGAGATACTTTTTATATTATAGGAACTGTGGCAGGACCTCACCCTTATCCTATGATGGTAAGGGACTTTCAAGCGATTATTGGATGGGAAGCAAGAGCACAGTTTTTAGCACTTGAAGGGAAACTTCCTGATTATGTCGTTGCTTGTATCGGTGGTGGAAGTAATGCTATTGGGATGTTTAGCCACTTTTTAGAAGATGAAGAGGTGACATGTATTGGGATTGAAGCTGGTGGTCATGGAATTGAAACTAATATGCATGGATGTAGCTTAGAAAAAGGGACACCTGGAGTTTTACATGGACAATGTAGTTATCTTTTACAAGACGAAGATGGACAAATACAAGAAGCTCATAGTATTAGTGCTGGGCTTGATTATCCTGGAATTGGACCTGAACATAGCTACCATCACGATTTAGGAACTGTAAAGTATGACAATATTACCGATGATGAAGCGATGGAGGCTTTTGTCTGGCTCAGTCGAAAAGAGGGGATTATCCCTGCATTTGAATCAGCTCATGCTATAGCTTATCTTAAAAAAGCTAAATCAAAATTTGCTGGCAAAACAGTTATTGTCAATCTCAGTGGAAGAGGGGATAAAGATATGATTCAAGCCAAAGAGATATTAAAATTTGAATAGGATCTAAAATGATGACATTTCTAAAACAACACTCTGGAAAAATTGGAACAATCCTAGTTGTTGCACTTTTTAGTTATCTGGGATATAACTTATATCATGCTCCTGTAGATGGTTTTGAAGAAAAATTCGTCTATCTTATGAAAGAATATGGATATGTAATTTTATTTGCTTGGAGTATTTTAGAGGGTGAATCTGGGCTTATTATGGCTGGATTACTTACTACAACTGGTGATATGAATCTTTATCTTGCTATTTTTATAGCAGGTCTTGGTGGATTTGTAGGAGATCAAATCTATTTTTATATTGGAAGATATAATAAAAAATATGTACACCAAAACTTTAAAGGGCAAAGGAGAAAGTTTGCTTTTGCACATCTTTTACTCAATAAATACGGTTGGCCAATCATTTTTGCTCAAAGATATATGTATGGAATGAGGACTGTTATCCCTATTTCAATTGGGCTTACAAGATATGATGCAAAACAATTTGCTCTTATCAATCTTATGAGTGCTTGGTGTTGGGCTGCGATTACAATCGTTCCTGTATGGTATTTTGGAGAGCAAATTTTGGAATTTATTAAATATGCGAAAGAACATTGGTATTTTGCATTACCTATAGCTGGAATTGTCCTTTGGGGATTTCTTTCAT
>CAZHJR010000028.1:0-2994 GCA_964533335.1 uncultured Helicobacter sp.
CGACCCCCTGCGTGACAGGCAGGTATTCTAACCAACTGAACTACCACCGCAACCTAAAAAATCACATACTTTTTACTAAAAGTATCAAAAATGGTGATCCCAAGGGGATTCGAACCCCTATGGCAAGGATGAAAACCTTGAATCCTAACCATTAGATGATGGGACCACTTAAATGGTGGTCGATGCAAGACTCGAACTTGCGACATCTACCTTGTAAGGGTAGCGCTCTACCAACTGAGCTAATCGACCAAAAGTGGAATAAAAATTAAAAAAACACATTTTATAAAAAATGGTGACCTGTGATGGATTCGAACCATCGGCCTCCTCATTAAAAGTGAGATGCTCTACCGGCTGAGCTAACAAGTCATCTTAAGGGCACCTGTATAAAATGGAGTGGAATTATATTTAAAAAAATGTTTTTTGTCAAGTATTTTTGCTATAAATTTTGTAATTTTTTAAAAATTATCTCGAAAGCCTTATTTGATGAGCTCTTTTGAACAGTTTTTCTATCACCATCAAAGTGAAATTTTTCAATTTTACTAAATCCAAAGATATTTTTAATTCCAATAACCACAGTACCAACTGGCTTCTCTTTTGTTCCTCCATTTGGACCGGCAACACCACTTACTGCTATAGCATAAGTTGCATTAAATTTTTTTAGTACACCGTCTAACATTTCGTTTACAACTTCAATACTTACTACCCCATATTTTATCATTGTCTCTTTTTTGACACCTAGCTCTTGCTCTTTTATTTCATTACAGTAAGTTACGATTGATCCTTTAAATATATCAGAACTTCCACTTATTTCTGTAATTTTAGAAGCAATTAATCCTCCAGTACAACTTTCAGCACAAGTAATCGTCCAATTGTTTTTTCGTAAAATATCTTCAATTTCTATCAGTTTTTCTTTTTGTGTCATTAAATTTTCCTAAATTAGAGTTAAACTTATGGGCATTTTACCAATCTTTAGATAAAATCCGCGGATATTTAAATCAAGGACTTTCTTTTATGATAGATTATAAAGATACATTATTATTACCAAATACACCATTTCCAATGAGAGGAAATCTCCCACAAAATGAACCAAAAAAATATAAAGAGTGGGATGAACAAAAAGTTTATGAAAAGATGAAAAAAAATAGAGTAGGGTGCCAAAGCTTTACTTTACATGATGGACCACCTTATGCAAATGGAAATATCCACATTGGGCATGCACTCAATAAAATTCTTAAAGATATCATTGTTAAATACCATTATTTTGATGGAAAATCTACAAGATTTACTCCAGGTTGGGATTGTCATGGGCTACCGATTGAGCAAAAAGTAGAGGAAAAAATAGGAACAGAGAAGAAAAAAATACTTCCAAAAGGGAAACTTAGAGAACTTTGTAGAGAGCATGCAAGTAAATTTATTGAGATTCAAAAAGGTGAATTTAAATCTCTTGGGGTAATTGCTGATTGGGAAAAACCATACCTAACTATGGATTTTAAATTTGAAGCGAATATTTATAGAGAGCTTATCAATATAGCAAAACAAGGACTTTTAATCCAAAGAAGTAAGCCAGTTCACTGGTCTTGGGCAGCAGGAACGGCACTTGCTGAAGCTGAAATTGAATATAAAGACAAGGTAAGCCCATCTATTTATGTTGCTTTTAAACTTGAAGGAAAAGAAGAAAGTGTTATTATTTGGACAACAACTCCATGGACACTTCCAGCTAATACAGGAATCGCACTAAACGGTGAAGAGGAATATGTAAAAACAAGTGATGGTTATATTGTTGCTAAAAAACTTTATAATTTTGCAATCGAAAATGAGATAGTAAAAGGTGAAGTTATTGGAACTATCAATCCAAAAGATTTAGAATATACTTTTGCAATCAATCCTCTGAATGGAAGAAAATCGACTATTATTTTAGGGGATCATGTTTTGATGGATAGTGGAACTGGTGCAGTTCATACAGCTCCAGGACATGGTGAAGATGACTACAAAGCAGGGCTTAGATATAACCTTGAAGTGTTGATGCCAGTTGATGATGAGGGGAAATATGACAATACAATAGTAAGAGAAAAACTCCTTCCAAATCCAGAACAGTATGTAGGGACTCATGTATTTAAAGCAAACGAGATTGTGATGGAGCTTTTAGGAGATGCTCTTTTAAAAAGAGTTGATATCTCTCACTCATATCCACATTGTTGGAGAACACATAAACCTGTAATCTTTAGAGCAACAAAACAATGGTTTATTGCAATTGATGAAAGTTATGGAAAAGAGGGAAATACTTTAAGAGAAAATTCTCTTAATAGTTTAAAAGATATCAAATTTTATCCAGAGCATGGGGTAAACAGACTCAGTTCAATGATAGAAAATAGACCTGATTGGTGTATTTCAAGACAAAGAGATTGGGGTGTTCCAATTGCATTTTTTAGAAATAAACTCACTGATGAAATTATTTATGATGAAAAAGTATTGAATTATATTGCGATGATTTTTGAACAAAAAGGTGCAGATGCTTGGTATGAGATGAGTATCGAAGAGTTACTGTATCCAGGAAGTGGACTCAATCCAAATGAGTTAGAAAAAACTATGGATATTTTAGATGTTTGGTTTGATAGTGGTTCAACGCAACATGCAGTTTTAAAAAGTAGAAACTATGATGCAGGAACATATCCTGCTGATATGTATCTTGAAGGAAGTGACCAACATAGAGGATGGTTCCAATCTTCACTTTTAACTTCAATGGCATCAAGTGAAAAAGCACCATATAAATCAATCTTAACTCACGGATTTACAGTTGATGCAAAAGGTGAGAAGATGAGCAAATCTAAAGGTAATGTTGTAGCACCTGATAAAGTTTTAAAAGAGTTTGGAAGTGAAATACTTAGACTTTGGGTTGCTATGAGTGATTATCAAAGTGACTTAAAAATCAGTGATGATATCCTAAAACAAATGGGTGAACAATATAGAAAAATCAGAAATACAGCAAGATTTTTA
>CAZHJR010000028.1:3094-10144 GCA_964533335.1 uncultured Helicobacter sp.
AAATATAGTTTACCTTTGGTTGAGTCTTTGATTAATGAAGAAATTTTATTAGAAGCAAAAGAGAAATTTAATGAATCTATTGAAAATTTAAAGAAAGATAAAATAATTAAATCAGCTTTAGAATTAGAAATTTATACAGATTCAAGTGATATACTGAATCTTCCAAAAGTTGAATCTGAAGATCTGTTTTTAGTGAGTTCTATTGTAAATCAACCAAAACAAGTTGAAATTTTTGCAAAATTTGAAGTAAGTGATGCAAAATTTGAGGTATATAGAGCGAGTGCAGCAAGATGTCCAAGATGTTGGAAATATTGCTCTTCAAGTGAAGAGGAGCTTTGCTCAAGATGTAATCAGGTTGTAAATAACTAATGAATGAACCAGTGAGTTTAACTTTTATTTTTCAAACAATTGGTGTCATTTTGATTTTGGTTGCTATTGGGATAGTTTTAGTCAAAAATAAAAAAGTAGAGAAATAAGGAGTAGATGGAATGATGCCATTTAGTGATGAGGATTTAGAGTATCCTATAAATAATATTATAAGTACAAAAATAGCACCAATGTTAGCAAAAGATGGTGGAGCTATAAAATTATTAAAAATTAAAAATGGTGTTGTATATATTCAACTTCAAGGGGCTTGTGTTGGATGTGCTTCAAGTGGAACAACTTTAAAATTTATCGTTGAGAAAAATTTAAAAGAGTTAATCCATCCAGAATTAGAGATTAAAAATATACCTTTTGGTTTTGAGGATCAGATACCTAATGATTAATGTAAAAGATATTTTAGAAGAAGCTCATGGATATTTTGCCAATAAAGAGTATGACATAGCAATATTTTTGTATTCGCAAGTTCTCTCTCTTGAACCAGAGAATATTGAATACAAAATCTATCCTATTCTTTGTGATATAGGGGGTGAAAATAGCGAAAAGGCACAAGCACTTTTTGAGTATTTTACAATCCAAAAAGAGTTAAATCAAGATAATGCAGTTGAGTTTATTAAAGATGCAATAAGTGCATATGATGGAAACAATGAGCTTATGATGAAAATTTTTAAAGATTTTTCTATTCAAACTATAGAATCTCTTGATGCAATTGATTATGAAGATTTTTTAAATCTTGTGAATTCGCGAGGTTCATTTAGGGAAGCTTATGAGGATATTATGTTTAGCACAAAAGTGGCAATTAAGTCTAAAAAAGATTTAATAGATTTTATTGAACAGCTTATAGATAATGACTTTAATACAACAGCTTATAGTTACTTGGATAATTTTCAACAGCTTTTTACTTTTGATGATGAGATTTCAAAACTATATGAAAAATTAGGGAGTAAATCACTTGAAAATAGTCAAAAATAACCAACTTTTTACCGACAATACGGCTGAGATTACGAGTGATGCAATCTTTGTCCTATCAAAAAACAATGAAAAATATTTAGAAAATGCAAAAGAGATGAATCCAAAAGCGATTATAAAAGATAGTGAACTGAAAAATTATTTTGATTTTTCCTCTCTAAAAGTTGTGGGAATCACAGGAACTAATGGGAAAACTACAACAGCAGGAGCAATCTATTCATTTTTACTAGATTTGGGATATAAAGTAGCACTTTTAGGGACAAGGGGATTATTTATCAATGGTGAGAAGATACGAGAGTATTCGTTTACTACCCCTTTTCAAATAGAGATGTTTGCAAATTTAGAACTTGCACTTGAACATGGTTGTGAATATTTTGTAACAGAAGTAAGCTCCCATGCAATAGCTCAAAATAGGATTTGTGGAGTTGATTTTGCACTCAAAATTCATACAAATATCACAGGAGATCACCTTGATTATCATAAAACTATGGAAGAATACATAGCAACTAAGAATTCATTTTTTCAAGATGATACTCCAAAACTTATCAACAAAGATGATACAAATATAAAGTTTAAACTTAAAAATGCTTACTCTTATGGACTTGATAATCCAGCGACTTATAAAGTCCAAGCTTTTACTTTTAAAGATGGTACAAATGTTGTTGTTCAATATTTTGGGGAACTTTTCACTTTTAATAGTGATATGAGAGGAACTTTTAATGTTTATAATTTAACTGCGGCATTGGCTGCTGTTCATATTTTGACAAAAGTAGAGTTGGAAAAAATTTGTGAAGTGGTTGATAATTTTGCAGGGGTTAGTGGACGGATGGAAACTATCTCATTTGAGCCTTATATTGTGGTTGATTTCGCTCATACTCCTGATGGTATGAGGGCTATTTTTGAAAGCTTTAGAGATAAAAATATCATCACAGTTTTTGGGGCAGGTGGAGATAGGGATAGGTTAAAGCGACCACTTATGGGTGCTGTGGCTAACGAATATTCAAAATATATTTTCCTTACAAGTGATAATCCAAGAACAGAAGACCCAGATTTTATCAATGATGAGATATTAGCTGGGGTAAAAAATAAAGAAAAATGTGAAGTAGAACTCAATAGAAGAATCGCACTTGCCAAAGCAATCACAAAAGCAAAAGAGACACCAAATAGTGTAGTTTTGGTTTTAGGAAAAGGGGATGAAGAGTATCAAATAATTTATGATAAAAAATTCCCATTTAGTGATAAAAAAGTTATTTTGGAATTATTATCACAAAAGTAAAATTAGCTTGATAATATTTTATTAATAAAGAGGTGTTACTTATTTTCATCCTAATGATGAAAAATCGAAGTAAATGATTTTTATTTATAAGATATTAATTTATCTTAGGTAGAATCACGAAATTTTACAAATAAGTAAGCAAAACTATAAATTAACAAGACAAAAGGACTATGAGATGCAAATGCCACAAATACCACAACCAACATATTATATATTTAAATGTGAACAGAGTTCTCCTCCAGGGATGCCAAAACCTTCATGTGTAAATGGTGAAACAGCTGGATTATTTAATCATATCGGGATGAGTTTGATGCAAAAAGGACTTATGGGTCCAGTACAACTTATTAGAACAAGTTGTTTAGGAAGATGTCAACAAGGTCCAGTTATGCTTGTTGTTGGGCAAAATGAAAGATTTATGTATTCAAATCTTACAACAGAAAAAATAGATAGAATACTAGATGAACATATTAAAGGTGGAAAACCAGTAGCAGAATATCTTATCCCAGAGCAATTTTGGGGTGAGCCACTAGCAATTAACTAAAAAGTTTGTAAGAATTAAGGAAAAAAATGAATATTGATATGCTTTATAGCAAAATTCACAGAGCTACAGTAACAGATGCAAATTTACATTATGTTGGTTCTATTACTATTGACGAAGATCTACTTGATGCTGCAAATCTTAGAGTTGGTCAAAAAGTTGAGATAGTAAATATTGATAATGGAGAAAGATTTTCAACTTATACTATAAAAGGAAAACGAGGAAATCGTGATATGTGCTTAAATGGAGCTGCAGCTCGAAAAGTACAAATTGGGGATAAAATTATTATTATTGCCTATGCTTCTTATAGTGAAGAGGATCTAAAAACTTACACTCCAATAGTTGTTCATGTAGATGAAAAAAATAATATTTTAGATACTACAAATGAACTTTTAGGGAGCGATGCATAATGATGGATTTAAAAAATCTAAATCTTGGTGACCTTATGGGGCAAGTTCAAGAGATGGCTGAAAAAGCAAAAGAAGATGGTGCAAATAAAATATTTACATCTAAAATGGGTGGAGGTATGATTGAACTCTCTATCAATGGAAATAGTGAAGTGATTGATCTTAAAATTGATGATTCTCTTATGGATGATAAAGATTCTTTAAAAATTCTCCTTATAAGTGCTATGAACGATGTCATAAAGCAAGCTGATGAAAATAAAAAAACAATGGCTATGAATATGATGGGTGGATTAAATCTTTTTAAATAAGCAAAGAAGTAGAAAATAAAAATGAAAAGTGAAATGTTGTTATCTGTATTTGAAAAATATTTATTAAATAATCTTCCCTTATCTAAAACTTTTCATCCAATTTTTGAAGTTGCTCTTCAAGATATGCTCAAAGCTGGAGGAAAAAGATTTCGTCCAATGCTTTTACTAAGTGTTGTAGAAAGTGTTAATCCTTTACTTTTAAAAAATGCTCTTCCAGTTGCACTCGCAATAGAATTTTTACATACATATTCTCTTATTCACGATGACTTACCAGCTATGGATAATGCAGATTTACGAAGAGGACATCCAACTTTACACAAATCTTTCGATGAAGTAACTGCTATTTTAGTAGGTGATGCACTCAATACTCATTCGTTTAACTTAATTGCAAATGCCCCACTTAGCAGCGAGGTAAAAATAGAGCTTATTAAAGCACTAAGTAGCGATGGTGGGATAGATGGGATGATTATTGGTCAAGCGATAGATTGTTATTTTGAAAATCAAAAACTAGAACTTGAAAAGTTAGAATTTTTACATATTCATAAAACTGCCAAACTTATAGCAAGTAGTTTAAAAATGGGTGGAATTATTGTTGGACTTCCTAGTGAAACCATAGAAAAACTCTATAACTTTGGGATAGATATTGGACTTTTATTTCAAATCCAAGATGATATTATTGATGAAACAGCCACAAGTGAGGAAGCAGGAAAAACAACGGCAAATGATGGAGCTAAAAATTCATTTGTAAATCTTTTGGGACTTGATGGAGCTATACAAAGTGCTGATAGTTTAGCTTTAAAATGTGAAGAGAATATCAATAGTTTTGAAACTAATTTACAAACGAATCTTTTAGAGATATTAAGTAGATATCTTTATAGACATAAAAAATAGTTTTGATGAGTAAAACTTTTACTCATCTTCGCTTATCATATCAAATATCTCTTCGTAAAGTTCTTTACACTCCTCTTTTGAAAGCTCTTTTTTTGCGATATCATTTAATATCTCATTAAATTCAGTTCTCATCTCATAGAGGTCATTAAGCTCATCTGTGTATTTATCTTTGCTATTTTTATCTTTTGTGATTTGTTCAAAAATATCATCAATTTGATCTTCGATATCTGCTAAAACTACATTTTCAATTAGCTCTTTTAATTTTGTAAAACATTCAGTCATTTTCTTTTTTTCCTTTTATTTTGATTTATTGAGGTAGATGATTCGGTAAAGCATAGGTACATAGTAGAGATTGAGAACTGTTGCAAACATTACACCAAAACCAAGTGCTACTGCCATCGGTTGAAGAATAAGTGATTGCCCAGAAGCAAAGAATATAAGGGTACTTAATCCTAAAATAGTTGTCAAAGATGTAAGTAAAATTGGTCTCAATCTTTGAAGTGCATAGTTTTTCAGTTCATCCAAATTTTTTGCATTTTGGATAAAATCTACCATTATTATCCCATCATTTACAATAACTCCAGCTAGTCCAACAATTCCTATAAGTCCTGGCATAGAAAGATTGATACCCAATAAAAAATTCCCAATCAACACACCAACAATAGAAAGTGGAATGGTGCTTAGTATAATAAGCGATTTTACAATACTATCAAACATCCAAACAAGTGAGATAAATATCAATAATAGTGCGATAACAAAAGCTTGAGCCATCTCTTTTTTTACTTTTTGATTCTCTTTTTGTTCCCCTTTGATATCTAAATGTACTGATGGGTCAAGTTTTGCAATGGTTGGTTCTAGTGCTTTATACACTTCATCACTCGTGGTGTCATTAATACTCGCAGTGATGCTTTTAATAGCAACTCCATTTTCTTTAAATATTTGACTTAAACTCTCTTTTTTATCAATCGTAGCTATATCTTTGAGGAGTATTTTTTTATCTGTATTTGGAATAGTAAGCCAAAAATTATCAAGACTCTCTTTTGTATCTTTATCTTTCCCCATAAATACAATATCAACTACACCATTTTCATCATACATTTTGGAAAAACTTCCCTTAAAATAGTAAGGTTTTAGGGCATTTACTATGATAGATTCATTAAAACCAAGCTCACTTCCATAGTTATTTACTGTAAATTTTAAGTCAATATTTCCAAATAAAAGGTCATCTGCAACATTACTCACCCCTTTTATGTTAGAAAGATTTTCTTTGATTAAATTAATTGCTTCTAAAACTTTTACCTCATTTTTTCCACTTAGTGCCATTTCGATATCATATTTCACGATACCAGCACCTGGGACATAAACTTTTAAATCTTTAAAACTTCCAAAAGTTTCATCATGAGCTATAAATTCTCTCATCTCCTTAGCTATCTCTTTTGCCATTTTTTCTCTTGTCATGTCAGTATCATCATATACTGGACTTAGATAGGGATTTATATAGATATCGAAAAAATTATCAGGTTTATTTTCTTGTAAATTCACAAATATTTGAAAATAAAACTCTTCATTTTGAGGAAGCTGTTTCCCATCAAGTTTCATCCCAATTACTGAACTAATAGAGTCAATATCATTACCAATTTTGAATTTCTCTAAAAGTTTTTTCTCTAAGATTTCAACTTTTTTTTCTGTATCTTCTAAACTATTCCCAACACCAACAGAACCATTGATATAAACTTGTGTTGTATCAAATTCAGGGATAAATTCAAATTTGATAAGTTTAAATAGGGTAAAGGTTGTCCCTATAATAAGAATTAATATAAAGAGTAAAGATGAGTATTTCCATTTAAGAAGGAATGATAAAATTTTCTCATAAAGATTTTTATTTTTTTCCCAAAAAGTTTCTGTAAATTTCCCCTCTTTATTTAATTTAAAAGTATGTTTTGCATGAAGAGGAAGGAAGAAAAATGCTTCAAAGAGAGAACTTATCAAAAGTATTGATATCATAATAGGGAGAATTTTCATAAAAAGTCCTGTTTCCCCAGTAAGCATCAATATCGGCAAAAATGCAAAAACAGTTGTAGCAGTTGCCGTTAAAACTGCTGGAAACATCTCAACCGATCCATCAATTGCAGCAGTCATATTATCTTTCCCCATCTCCATATGCCGATAAATATTTTCACCAACAACTATAGCTTCATCAACAAGCATCCCTACAGCTAAAAGGACACCAAGGAGAGAAAGCATATTGAGACTATAGCCATAATACTCCGCAAAAATAAG
>CAZHJR010000028.1:10244-21049 GCA_964533335.1 uncultured Helicobacter sp.
GATGCATTATTGACATCTGCTAGTTTATATTCGATTGTTGCAATATCTTTTAGATATATAGTTTTATTACCAAGTTTTAAAAGTGTATTGTTTAAAACATTGAGGTCTTTTTCACCATTTTGACTACTTAGATAGTAATGTGTCCCTTTATCTTTGATGATTCCTGCTGGGAAAATAGAGCTCATTTGAGCGATTGTATTGATAACCTCTTGTTTATTAAGTCCATATCCTTCAATTTTTGATTCATCAAAAGTAAGAAGTAACTCTTTATCACTCTCTCCCCAGATAGTTATATTGCTCAAATCATCGAGTTTATTCAGTTTTGATTTGATATCTTTTGCGATTTTTAAAAGTTCCTCTTTTGAAAGGTCTCCAAAAACGGCAACGGTTACAAGTGGAAAAGCGTGAGTTGTCTCTTTCACAACTGGTTCGGTCATATCTGCTGGAAGGTCTGTTTTGATTTTAGAGATGATATCTTTTACTTTGTCAAGTGCATCAGCAGTTGTGTAACCACTTTTAAGTTCTACATTGATGCTAAAATATCCTGTTTTTATAATAGTGGTAACCTTATCAGCTTCACTTAGAGTATCAAGTTCATCTTCTATCTTTGATACAGCCATTAGGTTAAGTATATCACTACTTGCACCTGCATAGCTTCCTGTTATAGTTATGGCATCAAGTTTAGAGATAGGAAATATCTCTTTTGGGATTTTAAAATAAGCAAATATTGAAAGTATAAAAATAAATACCAATAAAAGATAGTTTAAAATAGGTTTTTCTAAACCAAAAACTATAAAAGATTTTATCATTCTAAAATTATTTACCTTTTGCTGCTTGTATCTTATTTACATAGTCGTATGTGATATTTATAATTTGTTTTTTTGGTAATGATTTTGAGAGTTTATGAATAGTTCCAGCCCAATCATCAAAAAGATAGTTTGCCATACTCCCTGGAATTGGATTGATTTCATTAAGATATACTTCCCCATCAACAACAAAAAAATCACATCTAATTAAACTTCCTTCAAATGTATGGTTGTAGATTCTTTTGAAATTTTCTTGGAGTTTACCCACCAATTCATCTGAAAGTTCCGCTTCATGAACCCTCTCAGTTCTTGTAAAATCAAGATATTTTTTATCAAAATCTAAAAATTCCTCTTTTTTAGGTTCTTCAACAATTGAGAAGATAAATTGTCCATTTGCTTTTGTTCCAGCTAGATTGTACTCTTTTACATTATTTATAAAAGATTCTACAATAATCTCATTATCAAACTCAAAAGCAACATCAAGTGCATAAGAAAGTTCCTCTTCAGATTTAACAATCGCAACACCAATACTACTTCCAAGTCTTACTGGTTTTATAATACAAGGAAACTCACTTATCTCAACCTTGTCATTTTTAGTAAAATGAAGCGATTGCAAAGTTTTTACACCACAACTATCAGCATAGTTTTTAGTAAAATGTTTATTGCAACTTACAACACAAGCCTCCACTCTTGGACCAATAAATGGAATAGAGAAAAATTCAAAAAGTGAAGCTAAAATACCATCTTCTCCATCTCCACCATGAGTTACATTGAGTACAAAATCAAACTCTATTTTTTTATCTCCAAAAAGAGCAGTTTTATAAAAACCACCATTATTGATGTGTAATTTATCAAATTTCTTATACTCTCCACTACTAAAAAGTTTTGAAGTTATTTTATTTGTAGGAATATGATAAAACTCGCGATTTTTATCTACAAAAATATAGACAAGCTCATCATCCAAAACTTTTTTAAGTGCTATAGAACTTACTATACTAATCTCATGTTCAAAACTCTTTGCCCCAAATACTATTGCTATTTTACTCATTTTTGTAACCTTTTTAATGCTTCTTTTACTAATTCGCTTGTTGTATTTCCAACACAATTTTTTAATGCAGCTGATATGACCTCTTTTTTAAATCCTAAAGACTCTAGTGCCATAGCAGCTTCACTAATACTTGGTGTATTTATCTCCTCAATATTTGAATTATCTAAAACAAATCCACTCAATTCAACTAAAATTCGCCCAGCCCCTTTAGGACCAATCCCTGGAACTCTTTTTAACATATTAATATCACCAGATGATACAATTTGTGCAAATCCACTTGGGGTGAATGTACTACAAATTGCCAAAGCTACTTTTGGACCAACTCCATTTATTTTAATCACTCTATCAAAAAGTTTTTTCTCATTAATATCTGTAAATCCATATAAAGATTGGTTATCCTCTCTTATAATATGGGTGATAAAAAGTGATACATTTTTCTCTTTGATTGTTCCACTACAATTGAGTGATACGAAAACTTCATAAACAATTCCGTTTGTATTAATGTGGAGAAAAGTGGGTTCTTTCCTCATCACAGCACCCTCTATACCAACTATCAAATATATTCTCCACTACTTAAATTTAAGTTTGAAGTATAACATCTTTTTGATTACAATTTATTTTTTAAGAAGTTATAATTAGTTCTTTTTAAGGTTAATGCTTTTATAATCTTTCCTTGCCTAAAATTAAAAGTTGACTAGCACTTTAAAAGTGTTAGTTTTTTTATTTTTATAAATATAATTTAATACTTCAAAAGGAACTCAATTATGAGACATTTTCTTACTCTAAAAGACTATTCTAAAGAGGAAATTTTAGAGATAATCGATTTAGCAATTACTATAAAAAAAGAGACAAAAGCGAATATTTTCAAAAAATATATGCCAAATAAAACTTTGGGGATGATTTTTGAAAAAAGTAGTACAAGAACCAGAGTGAGTTTCGAAACAGGAATTTATCAACTTGGTGGTGTCGGATTATTTTTGAGTTCAAATGATATCCAACTTGGTAGAGGTGAACCAATAAGTGATACAAGTAGAGTAATTAGTAGAATGGTTGATATGGTTATGATACGAAATGATTCTCAAAAAGAGCTTGAAGAGTTTGCATCTTATTCAAGAGTTCCTGTTATCAATGGGTTGACAGATAAATATCATCCAGTGCAACTTATGGCAGATTATCTTACTATTTTAGAAGCAAATAAAGGTGAAAATTTAAAGGTTGCTTATGTAGGTGATGGAAATAATATGACTCACTCTTGGTTGATGCTTGCATCTAAGCTTGGGTTTGATTTGAGTATTGCTACCCCTATTGGTTATGAAGTTGATAGTCAAATTTTAGCTACCGCTTTAGAATTTGCAAAAGTAAGTGGAGCAAATATCACAGTTTCAAATGATCCAAAAACAGCAGTAACAGAGGCTACAGTTGTTACTACTGATACTTGGGTATCTATGGGACAAGAAGCAGAGAAAGAGAAGAGAGTAAAAGATTTTAATGGCTATATTGTTGATGCAAATCTAATGAGTTTAGCACAAAAAGATGCAATTTTTCTTCATTGTTTACCTGCTTATAGAGGGTATGAAGTAAGCGAAGAGGTTTTTGAAGCTCATAGTGAAACGATTTTTAGCGAAGCTGAAAATAGGCTTCATGCTCAAAAGGCTATCATGGTATGGCTTGATAAAAATAGGGATAACTAAAAAAATAGTTATCTTCTCCCTAAGTACTCTTTTAATATATCTGTCCAAATGAGCCAATAATCTTCCCAATAATTTTAACTTCATTTTTCCCGACTATTTGTTTTGGGTATTCTTTATTATCTGAAATGATATCAAGTTTCCCATCAATCCTTTTTTGAATTCTTTTTACAAAAAGTCCATTATTATTTGAAAAAGCATAAATTCCATCACGACTAGGGTCAGTTTTAGTAGTATCTAAAAAAATAACATTACCACTATTTAAAGTTGGTTCCATACTATCCCCTGTTACTTTTATCGCTTCAATGTTTGCTATATTTGCCTCTCCCCCAAGCATCTGAGTAAAATAGGTTGGAATCTCTAGTTTTTCATATTCATCATCATTATGTTCACCACCACCACCTGCACTTAAATGTAGTGTTGGAAAATATTTAATCCAATATTTATCGGTGCTATCAACTAAACTACTGGGATCTTGCCCATAAAATAACCAATTGATAGAGATTTTTTTTAAAGCACAAAAATCTAAAATATTTTGATAAGGGATTTTGTTTCTTGTTTTCATTGTTGCAAAATTTGCCTGACTGATATCTAATTCATTTGCGATATCTTTGTCATATATTTTTATGTTTTTTTCTTCTGATAAAACTGTTTTTAACTTTTCAATCACTTTTAATATATCTACCATCGTAATCCTTTTTTTTTCATTTTTATATAAAATATTTCAAATTATAACAAATAATATGTCAATTTGCAATATTATTTATAAAATATGACATATTATGAAATAATGTTCAAAAAACTAAAAACAAGGAATAAAAAATGACAATGATATTAGAGAGTATAAATAACAAAATAGAAACTTGGTCGTATAGGATAGATATGTATTTCTATAAATTAGCAGATGTAATTTTGTAGTGTGAATGTAAATATAATTATTACTAAAGCATTATTTATATAAAATTACGAAAATCTAAATTTTGGTTTTCAAAGTTTTATTTTAATAAATAAGGGGTTTGAATGGGTGAATCAAATGGCATAATAGAGGCTCTAAAGTTTGTATTTATGGGTCTTGGAGTTGTGTTTTTATTATTGATAGTGCTTGTTTATGTATTAAAATTACAAAATCAGGTCATTAATTTATTTTGTAAGTTAGGAAGTAATGAGAATGAAACATCTTGTAAGCAAAGCGAAGAACAAGTATCTATAAGTACAACAGAATCCATTGATGAAAAACAACTTACAGCTGCGATAGCTGCTGCTTTACAACATCATGACAATGGTAACAAACAAATTGCTGCAGCTATTACAGCCGCAATTTTATATCACAACAATAAAGGCGAATAAATATGGGAAAAAAGTATATTGACATAATGGACACCACCTTTAGAGATGGATTTCAGTCTGTTTTTGGTGGTAGAGTTTTAATGAATGATTTCTTGCCAGCGGTTGAAGCTGCTTCACATGCTGGAATTAAGCATTTTGAATTTGGTGGAGGGGCAAGATTCCAATCTTTATTTTTCTACTTACAAGAGAATGCTTTTGATATGATGGATAAGTTTAGGGCAATAGTTGGACCTGATGCAAATCTCCAAACACTTGCTCGTGGAATTAATACTGTTATGCTTGATACTGGAAGTAGAGAGCTTATCGACCTTCATGCGAAACTATTTGCGAAACATGGAACAACTACAATTAGAAATTTTGATGCTTTAAATGATGTTAGAAATCTTGAATATTCAGCACAATGTATCAAAAAATATGGTTTAAAGCATGAAGCTGTAGTAACAATGATGGATTTACCACCACATTGTGAAGGTGCACATGATGTTGCATTTTATGAAAAAACACTTAGAAATATCCTTGATAGTGGCTTACCATATGATTCAATTTGTTTCAAAGATGCGAGTGGAACGGCAAATCCTCATAAAGTTTATGAAACAATCAAAATGGCAAGAAGACTTTTAGGTGATAGTACACATATCAGACTTCATACTCATGAAACTGCTGGTGTAAGTGTTTCAGCATATTTAGCAGCACTTGATGCTGGTGCTGATGGGATAGACTTAGCTGCTAGTCCAGTAAGTGGTGGAACATCGCAACCTGATATTTTAACTATGTTACATGCTACAAAAGGGATGAATTATGATCTAGGTGGACTTACAACAGATAAAATTTTACAATATCAAGAAACTTTGAAAGATTGTTTAAAAGATTATATGATGCCACCTGAAGCCACTCAAGTTTCTACTCTTATCCCATTTTCTCCAATGCCAGGTGGAGCATTGACTGCAAATACTCAAATGATGAGAGATGATAATACTTTAGATAAATTTCCAGAAGTAATAAAAGCGATGCAAGAAGTTGTAGTAAGAGGTGGTTTTGGTACATCTGTAACACCTGTAAGTCAATTTTATTGGCAACAAGCATATGCGAATGTTATGTTTGGTCCATGGAAGCAAATCGCTCCAGGGTATGGAAAAATGGTACTAGGATATTTTGGTAAGACACCAGTTGAAGCAGATTCAGAAATTGTAGCTCTTGCAAGTGAAAAACTTAAATTACTACCTACCAACGAAAATCCTCTTGATTTAGCAGAACAAGATCCAAGAAAATCTATTAGTGCATGGAAAGAAAGATTAGAGATAGAAAAACTAGAGGTTACGGAGGAAAATATTTTTATTGCAGCGGCTTGTGATGAAAAAGGTATAGCATTTTTAAAAGGACAATCACCTTTAAATGTTAGAAAAATAAGTGATGAAAACAATAAAGAAAAAAAAGGAAAACAAAAAATGACAAACGGAAATTATACAGTAGTAGTTGATGGAAAAAGATTTAGTGTTCAAGTTGCAGAAGGTGATATGAATATTCAAGTAATCGCTCCAGTTACTCAGCCAGTTCAAGTTGCAACAGCACCTGTTGCTCCTATAATAGAAACAACAGCACCTGTTGCGAATCCAGTTGCAGCAAAAGTTGTAAATGGGACTCAAGTTCCTGCAAGTGTTAATGGTAATGTGTGGAAAATTCAAGTTAATGTAGGAGATAAGGTAGAAAAAGGACAAATCGTTGCTATTTTAGAAGCAATGAAAATGGAAATTGATATAGAATCTCCTTGTGCTGGTACTGTTTCATCTATTGATGTGGCACTGAATGATGTTGTTGAAGAGGGACAGCCTTTAGTTACAATTGCTTAAATTATTGAGCATGATTATATTTAAAGTATCAGTTTTTGATACTTTAATATAAATTGCAAAAGACAAATATTAAAAAATCAAGCTTTTTTAATATTTGTCTTTTATCGTTAAGTATTTAAATAAAAATTAGGAAAATAATAATGTTAGATATTAAAAGTTCTCTAGGATTAAAAAAAGTAGGTTCAATTTATAGAAATCTTGAAGTTGATACTTTAATTGACCATGCCGTTAAAAATGAAAATGCAACAATAAGTATAGATGGTGCTTTGATGATTGATACTGGTATTTTTACTGGAAGAAGTCCAAAAGATAAGTATTTTGTAAGCAATGCACCTTCAAACAAGTATATAGCTTGGGGTGATATTAATAAACCAATAACAGAAGCTTTATATGATAAGCTTTTAAATATTTCAAAAGAGCAATTGAATGGTAAAGATTTGTATATTACAGATGTGTATTGTGGTTCAAGTCTTGATAGTCGAAAATCTATTAGATTTGTAACTGAAATTGCTTGGCAAGCACATTTTATTCAAAATATGTTCATTATGCCAACGAAGGAAGAACTTGAAACATTTACTCCAGAATTTACAATTTACAATGCTTGCAAAGCTACAAATAAAGGCTGGAAAGAGGATGGTTTAAACTCTGAGGTTTTTGTTGTATTTAATATCGAAGCAAATGAAGCTATTATTGGTGGAACTTGGTATGCTGGTGAAATGAAAAAGGGTGTTTTTTCAATGATGAATTACTGGCTACCATTACAAAATAAAATGCCTATGCATTGCTCTGCAAATGTTGGAGAAAGTGGTGACACAGCACTTTTTTTTGGACTTTCAGGAACTGGAAAAACAACACTTTCAACTGATCCAAAAAGAGCACTAATTGGTGATGATGAGCATGGTTGGGATGATAATGGAGTTTTTAATTTTGAAGGCGGATGTTATGCTAAGGTTATTCACTTAAGTAAGGAAAATGAACCTGAAATTTATGGTGCTATAAAAAAGGGTGCTATATTAGAAAATGTTGTTGCTGATCAGAATGGAATTGTAAATTATGATAGTAGTGAAAAAACAGAAAATACGAGAGTTTCTTATCCTTTGAATCATATAGATAATATCCAACCAAATTCAATTGCAGGACATCCAAAAAATATTATTTTCTTAAGTGCTGATGCTTTTGGTATTTTACCTCCTGTAAGCAAACTTACAAAAGAACAAGCGATGTACTACTTTTTAAGTGGATATACAGCTAAAGTTGCTGGAACTGAAAGGGGTGTAACTGAACCAACAGCTACATTTAGTGCTTGTTTTGGTGAAGCATTTTTACCACTTCATCCAACAGTATATGCAACTTTGCTAGGTGAAAAAATTGATAAACACAATGTTAATGTATATCTAGTAAATACAGGATGGACAGGTGGAAGTTATGGTGTTGGAAAAAGAATGAGTATTAAAAATACGAGAGCTTGTATTAATAGTATTTTAGATGGGAGTATAAATAACTCAGAGTTTGAAATTTTGCCAGTATTTAATCTAGCTATTCCAAAAACACTTAATAATGTTGATACAAATGTTTTAAATCCAAGAAATAGTTGGGAGAATAAAGAAGATTATGATTCAACTGCTACTAAACTTGCAAAAATGTATATTGAAAATTTCAAAAAATATTTACTGGATAGTAGTAACTTTGATTTTACATCTGCAGGACCAAAATTATAATTTAAAGCATTAGTTTGTGATGTTAAGATTGTTCTGTTTGTAATTCTAGAAAAAAGAGGGAGAGAACTTGACAAATAAACTTAGATTACATGACTTATTGAATGAAGTTAAAGAGAATTGTACTGAGATTGCATATCTTAGTATGGTTCATCTTTATGACAAAATATACGAACTAAATGAAAGTACAGAAATTGATAAAGAAGAGTATTTAGAGATAATCAAAAATTATTCTTTATTTTTTAGATATCTTAATGATTATGCTGGAACTATTTATAGAAAGTATAATTCTTCTATTGAAACAATTTATATTGAATTATGCTCTTATTATGGATTAGAGTTAGATAATGAGTATAGATTTGAACATATCCTTAGAAAGTTAGAGAAGCAAACACCACAATTACTGATGAGTTTAGTTGATGATGATATTCAAAGACAAACAGTTGAAAATTTTGAAGAGAAATTATCTTTTATCAAAAATTCCATTTACTATACAAGTAATCATACTAGACTATCAACTAAAATTGATAAACTAGAAAAAAATATTGCACTTGTAAAAAAAGCCCTTAATTTTACTAGATAAATTGAAATCGACTTTATACTTATGGTAGAAAAGTAGTTTAATAACTCCTATTCTATTATAATAGTTTCTTTAATTTTTAGCCCAAATCCATTAATGCCTATAAAAGATGTTTTTGAGCCAGATGTCAAAAGTTTTATTTCATTAATATTAAGTTTTTTCATTATTTGTGCACCAATACCAAAATCTTTCATATTTTCTTTTTTCTCATCTTTCGTTTCTAAAAATACGAGTATTCCACCTTTTGATTGTAAAAAGCTTATCGATTTTAAGATTGAATTGAGTTTTTGATGATTTAAAAATAGATTTATATCTGTATCAATTGTATGAAATTTTACTGGTGAGATTGATTGAACTTCTCCAAATTGTATCACTGTATGTCTATTACCTTTATGATCCTCAAAAATAATTTTTTCCACTTCAGTATCAAAAAATATCTCTTTTGTAGATGATATTTTTTCAACAAGTGATTCATTTGCCATTCTATACTCTACCAAATCTGATATGTAAACTTGTACCATTTTGTGTTGTTCAGCAAATATATCAAGATCGTCTCTTCTAGCCATCGTTCCATCAGTTTTCATAATTTCACAAATTACTGCTTCCCCTTTAAGTCCTGCTAATTTACAAAGGTCGATACTTCCTTCTGTGTGTCCTGTTCTAACCAACACACCACCTTCTTTAGCAATCAATGGAAAGATATGTCCAGGTTTAACCAATTCATGCTCTTTACTTACAGTATTAGCTAAAATTTTTATAGTATCATCTCGCTCTTTTGCACTGATACCTGTTGTTGCTTTTGCACAATCAACTGAAACTGTGAAAGCAGTTTCATATGATGAAGTATTTGATTGTACCATTGGGGTAAGATTTAATCTATTAGCTGTCTCTTTAGTCACTGCAACACAAATGAGACCTTTTGCATGTGTAGCCATAAAATTAACATGTTCAGGTGTACTAAATGCAGCACTATAAACTAAATCACCTTCATTTTCTCGGTCTTCATCATCTAACATAATGACCATATTACCTTTTTTAATCTCTTCAATGGCTCTTTCAACTCTTGCAAATGAATTCATATTATTTACTCTGCTTTATTATAAATTTTTATAAGTATATCAAAAATAATAAAATTTAATCTAAAACTACTTGACAAATGAAAAGTTTTTTACTATAATTCCACCACTTAAATGATTGGGGTATCGCCAAGCGGTAAGGCAACGGTTTTTGGTACCGTCATTCGAAGGTTCGAATCCTTCTACCCCATCCATTCATATCGCGGAATAGAGCAGCACGGTAGCTCGTCGGGCTCATAACCCGAAGGTCATTGGTTCAAATCCAATTTCCGCAACCAATTTTATATAATATTAATTTATAATATGCTAATCACTTTTCACAATCAATACAATCTTTTTTTAAAACATAATTAGAAGTCAAAGTATGGATTTCTGATTTTATACTATCTAGTTTCTCAAATAAAATTTTTACATCATCTTTCATATCTTTTTTAAAATCTAACATAGTTTCAATTTTAGACTCGATAATAGTTTGTTTTTTATCTATCATATATAGCCAAGCAATTAAAGGCACGACTACATAATCAAGAATAAGTTTTAAAGTATCCATTGGTTATGCTTCAACCCCACCAAGTTTCTGTAAAAGTGATTTATAGATAGTTTGATACCCTCTCTCATCTTTCACAGGTGGAACAGAGTGATTAAATTGAGTAATTTGTTTTTTTACTTCAATAGTTTCATCTTCAATCGTTTCTGTA
>CAZHJR010000029.1:0-20791 GCA_964533335.1 uncultured Helicobacter sp.
CATCAAATGATGATGACGATGAATGGGCGAGTTTTTAAAACTCCCCCTTGGTTGTAAAGTTAACATTACAACTTTTTTTTACTTTATAATCTATAATTTTTTGTTCTAGTTAGATTCAAAAAATAAAAAATATCTCAATATACTGTGATATACTCAATCGATAAAAATATTACCAATACGATAAAATAACTAAATTTTGTCTATTGTATCGTGTTGGTAATAACTATTAAAAAAGGGAAAATATGATGTGTCTTATTGTAAAAAGTATGAAAGGTTTTGAAAGTGCTAAATTCAAACATAAACTTTATAGTTTTGATAAAACAGATATAAATAATTTTAAATTTCCAGAATTTATGGATGGGATTAAAGATGAACAATTGCATAAAGTTGTTACTAAAATTGTAGAAAAATATAAAAATAAGAATTATAAAAACTTTTATAGGGAAGAACTTGAAGATATTAAAGATTGGGTAGATATGGAGATGCTATTTTTACTTAAATTTTATCAAGGTGGATGGAGCATAGAGATACCACAAGAGGAAGATTTCTTTCCATTTTGGGTATTTACTTATAACTTAGAACCACTTAAAAAACAAGTTGATAAGATTATTGCTCATGCTTATGACAAGATTGAACCAAATACAACAAAGTGGTGGCTAAAAACTGCTACAACTTTTTCTGCACTTGAAGTCACTTATCTTTTACATTATTTTGTAATAATAAAACCAGAGAATACTGAAAGTGAAGAGGAATTCGAAGAAGCTAAAGAGGAGTAGATAGTTCCTCTTTTAGTATTAGTAATATGCTGCGATAATAGCAAAAGCAACAAAAAACACCATATGAGCCATACCTTCAAAGTAGTTTGTATGCCCATCATCAGTTGTTTTCCAAGCAAGGATAATGGTTAAAATCAATGCCCCAATCTCTAATGGATTAAAGTTAAGTTCAAATCGAATACCACTCATATATGCCAGTGCCATCAAAATAGGAACAGTTAAAAGAATAGAAACTGTTGAAGCTCCCATTGCTATATTGACAACCCTTTGTATCTCATCATTTTTTGCCGCTTTGATAGCTGTCATAATCTCAGGACTCACTGCAACTATTGCGATAATAAGTCCAGAGATACCAGCTGAGATCCCATACTCTTTAGCAAGTTTTACTCCATCATTTGCAAAAACTTCAGCACCCAAAGCGATAATAGCGATAAAAAGAAAGATTGAAGCGATAAGTCCAAAATTATTAAATCGCTCAAAAATATAGTCATCATCATCTTCATCATCTTCTTCAAGATTTTTTTGAGCCATTTTTCTTTTTAATCTGAAAATTCTACTTCTTGCTGTTTGTTTGAAAAAGTGAGTGTGTGTTTTTGTTTGAAAAATCATAATAATAATATAAAAAAATAAAAGCAAAATGGAGATAAGTACAGAAGCTTCATATACAGAATCTTTACTATGTGTCACTTCACCGAGTAAACTAGGAACCAAAAGGGCAATACCTGTTACAAAAAGAATAGTGGTATAGGTACTTGAAGTCTCTTTATTATGTTCTTGTTCTGTAAATTTTAGTCCACCTAAAAATACTGCTAATCCTAAAAGAACATTCATATCAACGATAACAGCAGAGATAATACCACCTTTAACAGTTTCTATAACTTCTGGATTTGTAAAAGCTTGAAGTAAAATAATATATAAAAGCATAATCTCAACAACAACGGCACTTAAAGTTAAAACGAGACTTCCATAAGGTTCTTGAAGTCTTGAAGAGAGTATTTCAGCAACTTCTGAAACACTAAGGGATAAACAACCAATCCCAATAGCAGCAAAAAGGGTAGCAACTCCACCAAAACCAAGCTTATGAAAATAAAAAGCAAGTAAAACTGAACTTACACCAAGGATAATATCCCAATAATCATCTATAAAATATTTAAAACTAAACCTATTTCCCGAGGGGGCATCACAACTTTTTTCCATCAATTTCCTTTTACAATATCCTCATAATGAGGATTTATTTTGAAAGGATATCTTACCATATCTTTTTTTATCTAATCTAAAATTTCACTAAAATATATCTTCTCTTTCCTATTTTGAGTGTAACTCTATTGTAACCATTCTCATTTATACTTCGGCATTCAAAAAAACAGGAGATAAAAAAATGAAAAGAACAGTTTTAGCATTAGCAGCAGTTTTAGCACTTAGCTCAAGTGTAGTGGCAGAAGATAATATCAGAATAGTTGGTTCAAGTACAGTATATCCATTTTCTTCAGCAATCGCGGAAGAGTTTGGAGCAACTACAAAGATGGCAACACCAATCGTAGAATCAACAGGTACTGGTGGTGGTATGAAAATATTTTGTAGTGGAAATGATGCAACTACTCCAGATATTACAAATGCAAGTAGAAGAATGAAAGCAAGTGAATTTGAAACATGTGTGAAAAATGGTGTTACAAATATCACTGAGCATATGATTGGATTTGATGGTATAGCAATCGCTCAAAACAAAAAGAACCCAGCACTATCTTTAACAAGGGAGCAAATCTTTTTAGCAGTTGCTGAACAAGTTCCAAGTAGTGATGGAAAATCATTAATTAAAAACCCATACAAAAAATGGTCAGATATTGATGCAAAATTACCAAATAGAGCTATTACAGTTTATGGTCCTCCAAAATCTTCAGGAACAAGAGATAGTTTTGAAGAGATGGTAATGCTTCATACTACAGAAAAAGATGATTTATATTTAAATGCAGGATTCAAAAAAGGGTACAATAAAGTAAGACAAGATGGTGTTTATATTGATAGTGGTGAGAATGATAACTTAATCGTTCAAAAATTGACTAAAGATGCAAATGCAATTGGTGTATTTGGATATAGTTTCTTAGAAGAAAATGGAAATAAAGTAAGTGGAGCGAAAGTTGATGGATTTGAGCCAACTCCTGCAAATATCGCAAGTGGGAAATACCCAATCTCAAGAAGTTTATTTTTCTATGTAAAAAATGACCACAGAGCTGCAAAACCATCTATCAATAAATTTGTTGAACTTTTCATGAGTGAAAAACAAATTGGTGATAGAGGAGCTTTAAAAAGAATAGGACTTGTACCAGCTGATAAAGCAACAAGAGCAGCAGCTATTAAAAATGCATTAGCAAAAAAACAAGTGACTTTGGCTGATTTAAAATCAAAATAATCGTAAAAATACGAAAAATGTAAGGTGGGATGGAGCTTCCCACCTTTTTTTATTGGAGTAATATGGAAACATTTTCAAGTACATTACAATCAAATAAACGAAAAGAGTTTATAGTTAAGTCTGTCCTTATTGCAGCGACTACTGTGACTATTTTTACCACTTTTGGGATTCTTTTTTCGATTTTGTTTGAGGCTATTGAATTTTTTAAGTTGGAGAGTTTTTGGTATTTTATTACAGGTACTGAGTGGTCACCTGGAGTAGAAGGTGCTAAATATGGTGCTGTACCTATTTTTACAGGTACTTTTATGATTACAGCGATTGCCCTTTTGGTTGCTGTTCCTATTGGGGTGTATAGTGCTATTTATTTAGCTGAATATGCATCAAATAGAACAAGAAGTATAGCAAAACCACTTCTTGAAACACTTGCAGGTATCCCAACAGTTGTATATGGATTTTTTGCAGCTATCACTGTCGCTCCATTTTTTGTGGAGCTTTTTGGCTATTTTGGAATGGAAGCTTCATTTAATAATGCTCTTGCTTGTGGAGTGGTGATGGGGATTATGATTATCCCGATTATTGCATCTTTAAGTGATGATGTTATTACAAGTGTTCCTGATAGTATGAGAAAAGGAAGTTTAGCTCTTGGGATGACAAAAAGTGAAACCATCAAGTTTATCGTTGTTCCTGCAGCAATGCCTGGGATTATCTCAGCGGTACTTCTTGGGATTTCACGAGCTATTGGGGAAACGATGATTGTTGTTATGGCTGCAGGTGTGAGAGCAAATTTAAGTTGGAATCCACTAGAAGATATGACAACAGTTACCGTTAGAATTGTTGATGCACTTACAGGTGATCATGCATTTGGAACACCTGAAACTTTAAGTGCTTTTGCTTTAGGACTTGTCCTTTTTGTTGTAACACTTATTTTAAATGTTGTGAGTGTGTATACAATTAAAATTTTTAAAGAAAAATATAAATCGAGTAACCTATGAAAAATACAAATGAAACAACAAAACATCATAAAACTGATAATCCATTTTATGATCCTACCCTTACAAAAAGACATATACATGACAAAATATTTAAAGCAATAAGTTTATCTGCTTTGATATTTTCAGTTGTTTTTCTTGTGATATTTTTTACAGATATTATCACAAAAGGGATACCATCATTTAAACAAGCTTATATAGAACTTCCTATGACATACAACGAAGAAACTGTGGCTGATAGTATCTATGCTGTTGAAGAGAAATATGAAACACTTGTAAGTAGAGCTTGGTTTAGAGATATGCCAAAAAATGTTGAGGCAAATCCATCGTTGATGGGAAAAACTGTCAACGAATGGGTTTTGGCTGATGATGAGGTGGATCAATATCTTAAAGGGCATCATAATACTTTAAATGATGATGAGATAGCAATTTTAAAAGAGTTACAAGCTCTTGGTAAGGTAGAACTACGATTTAACTGGGTATTTTTACAAACAGGTGATTCTAAGATACCAGAGAACAGTGGATTTTTCTCTTCTGTTGTAGGTTCGATTATGACTATTTTAGTTTGTATGGCTGTCGCATTTCCAATTGGAGTTATGACTGCTATATACTTAGAAGAGTTTGCTCCTGATAATAAACTCTCAAGTATTATAGAGATCAATATCAATAATCTTGCAGCTGTTCCTTCAATCTTGTTTGGACTTTTGGGGCTTGCAATATTTATTAACTTTTATGGAATGCCAAGAAGTTCAGCACTTGTTGGAGGATTAACACTCTCTTTGATGACATTTCCTGTGATTATTGTAAGTTCACGAATGGCTTTACGAAGTGTCCCTGCTAGTATTAGACAAGCTGGATTTGGACTTGGACTTACTAAATGGCAAGTTGTAAAAGACCATGTATTGCCACTTGGAATGCCTGGGATTTTGACTGGTTCAATTATTGGAATGGCTAGAGCTATGGGGGAAACAGCACCACTTATATTTGTTGGGATGGTTGTTTTTTCTCCTGATGCCCCAAGTAGTATTTTAGATGCGGCAACTGTTATGCCTGCTCAAATATTTACATGGGCTGGAATGCCTGAAGGTGCTTATATTGAAAGGGTGAGTGGAGCAATTATTATCCTTCTTGGAGTGCTTTTAAGTATGAATGCAGCAGCGATATATTTTAGAAAAAAATATGAAATTAAGTGGTGAAAACCGTAAAAAAAGCAAACTGCTTTCTCAAAGAGAGTGTAAGCACAGGCTTTTTTAGGTTTGAAACCTGAATAGTCGTAACGAAGTGGAGCTATGAGGGTGGGTAAATTTAAACAAATAAAAAAGGTAAAATATGGAACAACTAAAACCAAAAATAATCTCTAAAAACCTTAAATTGTGGTATGGAGATAAGATAGCTTTAAATGGGATAGATTTAAATATCTATGAAAATAAAATTACAGCATTTATTGGACCATCTGGTTGTGGAAAATCAACTTATTTAAGATGTCTTAATCGTATGAATGACCTTATTACAAGTGCGAGAGTTGAAGGTGAAGTGATTATAGATAATAAAAATATTTATGATAAAGATGTAGATGAAGTAAGTGTAAGAAAAAAAATAGGGATGGTGTTTCAACAACCAAATCCATTTCCAAAAAGTATCTATGAAAATGTTGCTTATGCTCCTTTAAAACATGGAATTGTAAAAAAAGGAAAAGAGTGTGACGAACTTGTAGAAGCATCTTTAAAAAGTGCTGGACTTTGGAATGAGGTGAAAGATAAGTTAAAAGACCCAGGAACTGCACTTTCAGGTGGACAACAACAAAGACTTTGTATCGCAAGAGCAATCGCAGTTAAACCTGATGTTATTTTGATGGATGAACCAACTTCAGCACTTGACCCAATTTCTACTCAAACGATTGAAAATTTGATGGTAGAACTTAAAGAGAAGTTTACAATTGTTGTAGTAACACACAATATGCAACAAGCAGCAAGGGTAGCGGATTATACGGCATTTTTCCACTTAGGTGATTTGATAGAATTTAATGAAACAGAAAAAATATTTATCAATCCAAAAGAGAAAAAAACAGAAGATTATATTACAGGGAGATTTGGGTAATGCTATCAAAATATGAAGAAAAACTAGAAACGATTAGAGGACAAGTTGTTGAGATAATGGATGGGTTGATAAACTCAAATAAAACTATACTTGAAGCATTGAAAGATTGTGATAAAGAGAAATTTGAGAATGCAAAATTATTTATCAAAAATGTAAGTAACAAAACAGATGAGATTGATAGAGGAATAGTAACTACTTTAGCACTTCATACACCTGAAGCTAGAGATTTAAGGGAGATGGTTGCATTTTTGAAAATCACAAATGAGCTTATTAGAGCAGCATCAAGTACGAGAAATTTTATTAATGGATTTCAAGATGTATGTACAAAAGTGAATGTAGATACTATTAACGAATATGCAATTCCAATGCAAAAATCAACAATTGAAAGTTTAGAATATACTGCAAAAATGCTTCTAAGTGATTGTGTTGATGAGGTGCAAGAGTGTTTTAACAAAGCATTAATCGCGGAAAATAAAACAGATGATTTATATGAAATGCTTGAAGCAGATGTTCTTAAAAATTCAAGTAGTGAAGGTGAATTTGTAAGTTATCACGATATACTTAGTGCTTTAAGAAAAAGTGAAAAAGTAGCCGATCGTGCAATGAGTATAGCAGCATTATTGCTCTATGCAAGAAATGGTGGACAAATCCATCAAATATAAAAAATAGAGAGAAATTTTATGTACACAATATTGGCAGTTGAAGATGATGCAGATATTTTAGAATTAATTGAATACACCTTAGAAAAAGATGGATATGATGTAATTGGATGCCTTGATACTCTAACGGTTGAGAAAATTTTAGATGAAGAGAATATTAATTTAATCCTTATGGATAGAAATCTTCCAAATGTAGAGGGGAGTGTTTTTATTGAATCTATAAGGAAAAAAGGGTACACCCAACCTGTTATCTATGTAACTGCTAAAGATAGTGATGATGATATTTTAGAAGGATTTAAAAGGGGAGCTGATGATTATATCACCAAACCTTTTCATCTTGATGTTTTAAAAGCAAGGGTGAAAGCTGTTCTAAAACGAACTGTTGGAGAGATGGATATCATAAAAGCAAGAGATATAATCTATAAAGCAAGTAGTAAACGATTTTATATTAATGATGTATCAATTGAACTCACTCATCTTGAACATGATTTACTCCTTGAACTTATCAAAAATCAAGATGTGTTACTCTCTCGTGATTTACTTTTGGAAAATGTTTGGGGTGATAGTCTTGATACAAAACCAAAAACAGTTAATGTTGCAATAAAAAGGCTAAAAAGTAAAATAGACCCAACAGGTGAGAAGGATTACATTAAATCGGTACGAAGTGAAGGATATATCTTTACAACTGACACTGTAGGATAGTAGGTTAATGATGTTAAAGCTTCATAGTATTTTTCTTCGTAGATTTATCTTGATATTTTTTGGACTATTCCTTATACTAGGGGTAGTTTTTTATTTTTTTATTAAAGAGGTTTTTATTGAACAAACAAAAATTGATCTTTTACATAATGTTACTATCTTTAGTTCAAATCTAGAAAACTTTGATCAAATTGATGAAAAAGTAAAAAACTTAAATAAACTCATTGGACTTCGAATTACAATAATCGATAGTAATGGAGTTGTTATTGCTGAAAGTGACAAAGATAAAACACTTTTAGAAAATCATTTACAAAGAGTAGAAATCATCCAATCAAAATTTAATGATTATGGTACAGCGATAAGGTATAGTACAACGGTCAAAAAGGATTTGTTGTATGTTTCAAAGAAAATGCTCATCAATAACAATGAATATTTTATAAGAATGGCTAGAGATTTAGAGCATATCGATAGTGAATTTTTAGCTTTAGGGATTAAGGTAGGGGGAATATTTTTTATTTTTATTGTTTTAGGACTTTTTGCAACATTAAAAATAAGTAAAAATATTGAACAAGAGATTAGGCTAATACTCGAATTTTTGAAAAATCTTACCAAGCAAAAAAGAGCAGAAAAAATTGATTCGAAGTATTCTATAGAATTTAATAAGATAACAAAGTTACTTACAAATGTTTCAGAATCACTCGTAAAAAAAGATAAACAAAAAGCAAAATATACAGCAAAACTGAAACTTTCCAATAGACAAAAAGATGATATTATCAGTGCGATTAGTCATGAGTTCAAAAATCCAATAGCAGTGATTAGTGGTTATACTCAAACTCTTCTTACAGATAAAGAGATTAATCAAAAGATAAGAGATAAGTTTTTAGAAAAAATTGCAACGAGTGCAAAAAAGATGACCACTATGATTGATAGGCTGAGACTTTCGATTCGTCTTGAAGATGGAAAAATGGAAAATAAAATGAAATCTGTCCATCTAAAAGAGCTTATCAAAAATCAAATTGAAGATTTAAAAGAAGCATATCCAAATAGGGAAGTTATATTTGAAGGGGATGATATCGTCAAAGATGTAGATGAAACATTATTTGGGGTAGCGATTATTAATGTAATAGAAAATGCTTTGAAATATTCGCAAGATAGAGTCTATGTCAAACTTACAAATGAAAAGATAAGTGTGAAAGATAATGGGATAGGGATTGCTCCAAAAGAGATTGAAAATATCACTAAAAAATTTTATAGAGTATCTACAAATGGATGGAATAACTCTTTGGGTGTTGGGTTGTCACTTGTTTCAAATATTGTGACTCTTCATAATTTTAGACTCAATATCATAAGTACCCCAAATGAAGGTTCTACTTTTGAGATATTACTTTCTACTGAGCAACAAATCATATAGTTTTATCAACTCTATGTTAAAATCCGCCAATGAAATGGAATATAAGTAAACAATTTGATTTTTGTTATGGGCATCGTGTTTGGTCACAAGAGCTCAACAAAGAATTCGCACTTGATGATTGCTTGATGTGTCGTCATTTGCATGGGCATCAAGGAAAAATAATCGTCCATCTTGAAAGTGATACACTCCACAATGGGATGGTGACAGACTTTAAACATCTCAATTGGTTTAAAAAGTTTTTAGATGATACGATTGACCATAAATTTATTATAGATATCAATGACCCACTTTTTGATACACTTCTGCCACATTATAAAGAAAAAAAAGCTTTTCATAAAATGCCACAAGGTTTTATGATACCTGATTTAACTATGGTTGCAAATGAACCATCCCATATTCAAGAACTCTATGAGGGATATATTATTGTTGATTTTGTTCCTACGAGTGAAAACCTCTCTTCATGGCTTTTGCAGATTGTGCAAGAGAAAATGGCAAAAATAGGGGTAAAAGTTTCCCATTTAGAGTATTTTGAAACTCCAAAAAGTAGCAGTACAGTTTATGCTTGAAGTGAATGAAATCTTTGGACCAACTATCCAAGGTGAAGGGAAAAAAGTGGGCTTTCCAAGTGTTTTTGTGCGATTTGGAAAGTGCAATATGACTTGTGCTGGGTTTGAAGTGGAGTATGAAACACCAAGTGGCATAAAAAAATGTAGTTGTGATAGTTTTTATGCAAGTGATATCGCTTTTAGGGATGAGTGGCAAAAATATTCAACAGCAGAGTCTTTAATAGCTGAGGTTGATAAGTTACTTCCAAACTATAAAGTGGATATTGTTCTTACTGGTGGTGAGCCACTTTTATACTGGAGGGATAAAGAGTTTCAAAAGTTCATGAAGCATTATGTAGAAGCTGGTTATCATATAACTATTGAGACAAATGGCTCTATTGATATAGATTTGTATGAAGAGTGGCAAAAAAAATTGCTTTTTTCTATGAGTGTAAAACTAAGTAATAGTGGTGAAATCCTTAGTAAAAGGGTGAATATTAAGACATTATCGCATATTATTGATTTTGTCGATGAGAGCTATTTGAAATTTGTCGTTAGTTCAGATTCTTTAGAAACTGCTACACAAGAGATTGATGATATTTTAGCTCAAATTCCCTCAGTTGAAGTGTTTCTTATGCCACTTGGGGATACAGCAGATTTAATAGATAAAAATAGTCTTAGTGTGATTGAATTAGCAATAAAAAAAGGGTTTAAATACTCAGATAGGCTTCATATTAGAGTTTGGAATAATAAAAGAGGAGTTTAAAATGATGATACGATTACCTGCTGAATGGGAACAACAAGAGTTTGTGCAACTTACTTTTCCACATGAAAATACAGATTGGAAAGAGTACTTAGATGATGCTATTGAAAATTTTGTAAACATCGCAAATGCAGTGCGAAAATACCAAAAATGTTTGATAGTTGCCAAAAATATCACTTTTGTAAAGTCACTTTTCCCTAGTAAAAAGAATCTTATTTTTGTAAAAATTGATAGTGATGATACTTGGAGTAGAGATTTTGGTGGGATTACTGTTGAGGTTGATGGAGTTTCAACAGTACTAGATTTTAAATACAATGCTTGGGGTAAAAAGTTTGCATATAAAAAAGATGATTTAATCACAATGCAACTCAAACATAAAGGGCTTTTGAGTGCATATAAACATAAATCTATTCCATTTGTTTTAGAAGGTGGAAGTATTGAAAGTGATGGGGAAGGTTTAATACTAACTACAACTGAATGTTTGATGGAAAAAAATAGAAATCCAAGATTTACTCAAAAACAAATTGAGCTTAAAATTATGGAGTATCTTGGAGCTAAAAAAGTTTTATGGCTAAATAGTGGAGCTTTAGAGGGTGATGATACAGATAGTCATATCGATACTATTGCTAGACTTATCTCAAATGACACGATTATGTATCAAATGTGTGATGATGAAAATGACTCTAATTATGCACAACTCAAACTTATGGAAAAAGAACTCCAAAATTTTACAAATCTTCATGGAAAAAAATATAAGCTTATTGGTTTGCCTCATATTGAAGCTAAATATGATGGAGAGGATAAGCTACCAGCCACGTATGCAAATTTTTTAATTATCAATGGAGCTGTTTTGGTCCCAACTTATAAAGATAAAAATGATGATTTAGCACTTGAAATATTTAAAAAAGCATTTCCAAAAAGAGATATCATAGGGATAGATTGCTCTACACTTATAAGACAACATGGAAGCTTACATTGTGTAACGATGCAGTATCCCAAACCAAAACTAACAAATACGGTTTTGCGAAGTGAAAAGTTTTCTACAAAAATAGTAAAAGGAGCATAAAAATGAAAGTTGCAATGATTCAACAACGGTATCACGGTACGAAAGAAAAAACAATAGCAAAAACGATCTCTATGATAGAGGAAGCTGCTACAAATGGAATTCAATTGGTAGTTTTGCAAGAACTTCATCAAACATATTATTTCTGTCAAAATGAAAGTGTAGATGCTTTTGATTTGGCGAATTCTTGGGAAGATGATATACAGTTTTGGGGTGAAGTTGCTAAAAAAAATAATGTAGTTTTAGTAACTTCTTTATTTGAAAAAAGGGCAGCTGGACTCTATCATAACACAGCAGTTGTCTTTGAAAAAGATGGGTCTGTTGCTGGAAAATATAGAAAGATGCATATTCCTGATGATCCTGGATATTATGAAAAATTTTATTTTACCCCTGGTGATTTGGGATTTGAACCGATACAAACAAGTGTTGGAAAGCTTGGGGTTTTAGTTTGCTGGGATCAATGGTATCCTGAAGCTGCAAGACTTATGGCACTAAAAGGTGCGCAGATGCTTATCTATCCAACTGCAATTGGATGGTTTGAAGCAGATGCTGAGGATGAAAAAGAAAGGCAACGAGATGCTTGGATAGCAGTTCAAAGAGGACATAGTATTGCTAATGGATTGCCTGTGCTAACTGTAAATCGTGTAGGATTTGAACATGATGATGCAAATGTATTAGTAGGAACAAGATTTTGGGGAAATAGTTTTATTTTTGGACCACAAGGGGAGTTGTTAGCTAAAGGAAGTGAAGATAAAGAGGAGATACTTTATTGTGACCTTGATATGCAAAGAAGTGAAAATGTAAGAAGATGGTGGCCATTTTTAAGAGATAGAAGAATTGAAAATTATGGTGATTTAACAAAAAGATATATTGATTAAAAGGAGAATAGAAAATGAAATTTAGTGGAACAAATGTATTAGTCACAGGTGCTAGCAAAGGGATTGGTGCTGAAGTTGCAAAAGTGTTGGCAACTTATGGATTAAAAGTTTGGATAAATTATAGAAGTAAACCAGAACTTGCAGATGCTATAAAAGATGCAATTGAAGCAGAGGGTGGAAATGCAGCTGTTATAAAAGGTGATGTATCAATTGAAGCTGATTGGAGCGAAATGATAAAAACAATAGTTGATGCTGATGGTGAATTATCATATCTTGTCAATAATGCTGGAATTACAAAAGATAAATTGGCTATTAGAATGTCTGTTGAAGATTTTGATGATGTTATCAATGCAAATTTAAAATCAGCATTCATAGGGTGTAGAGATGCTTTAAAAGTGATGAGTAAAAAGAAATTTGGTTCAGTTGTCAATATTTCATCAATCGTTGGAGAGATGGGAAATGCGGGTCAAACCAATTATTCAGCCTCAAAAGGTGGAGTAAATACTATGACAAAAGCTTTTGCAAAAGAGGGAAGTGCGAGAGGGATAAGATTTAATGCAATTACCCCTGGATTCATTAGAACTGATATGACAGATGAATTAAAATCAGAGGTAAAAGAGAATTATGAAAAAAATATTCCACTTGGAAGATTTGGTGAAGCAAAAGAGGTTGCAGATGCAGTTGCATTCCTTTTGAGTGACCATTCTAGTTACATTACAGGGGAAATTTTAAAGGTAAATGGTGGACTATATACTTAATTTTGGTTAATTTTAAGTATATTTGGTATAATTTTGTGAAACTTATTTAAAAAAGGAAAAAAAATGTTAGAAAAAATTAAAGCAGTAGTAGCTGAGCAATTAGATTGTGATATTGCAAATATCAAAGAAGATTCAAAGTTTATTGAGGATTTAGGTGCAGATTCTTTAGATGTTGTTGAATTAGTTATGGCATTAGAAGAAGAATTTGATATTGAAATCCCAGATGAAGCAGCTGAGAAAATATTAACTGTTGCTGATGCATTAAACTACATCAAAGAGAACAAATAATTCTAACAATATAGGAGCTTTTGCTTCTATATTTTAACTTTCTTAATAGATTACTAGAGTTTTATATTTTAATATTTTAGTAATTTATAAAAAATACATATAATAAAATGGAGTGTTGATAACAATGAAAAGAGTAGTAGTAACTGGTTTAGGGATGATTAATTCACTAGGGTCAAATGTAGAAGAATCTTTTAAAGCTATAGTCAATGGTGAATGTGGGATAGATACAATAACTCTTTTTGATGCATCAGCTTTTGGTGCACAAATTGCAGGAGAAGTAAAAAACTTTGATCCAGATGCTATTTTAGGAAAGAAAGAATCAAAAAAGGCAGATAGATTTATCCATCTTGGAATTCATGCAGCACAGGAGGCTATGAATGATGCTGGGCTTGTGGTAGATAATAAAGTGAGTGATGAGATAAGTGAAAGTTTTGGAATAGTTGCTGCCTCTGGAATTGGTGGATTATCTAATATTGAAAAAAATTCTGTTATTTGTGATACAAGAGGTCCAAGTAAAATATCTCCATTTTTTATTCCATCAGCTTTAGTAAATATGCTTGGTGGGTTTATTACTATTCAACATAATCTTAAAGGTCCAAATATCTCTGCTGTTACGGCTTGTGCGGCTGGAACTCATGCTATAGCTGATGGATATAAAACAATTGCATTGGGCGGAGCAGATAAGATGTTAGTTGTTGGAGCTGAGAGTGCTGTTTGTGGAGCTGGTGTTGGTGGCTTTGCTGCTATGAAAGCACTTAGTACAAGAAATGATGATCCAAAAACGGCATCAAGACCATTTGATAAAAATAGAGATGGGTTTGTAATGGGTGAGGGTGCAGGTGCTTTAGTTTTAGAAACTTTAGATTCTGCACTTGCTCGTGGGGCTAGAATTTATGCTGAGATTCTAGGGTTTGGAGAGAGTGGAGATGCAAATCATATCACAACTCCTACAATGGATGGACCACTTAGAGCTATGAGAGCAGCTTATGAGATGGCTAAAAGAAATAATGGTGGAGAGTTAAAGGTTGACTATGTAAATGCTCATGGTACATCTACACCCGTAAATGATAAAAATGAAACAGCAGCATTGAAAGAGTTATTTGGAGGGGCTGAAAATTGTCCGCCAGTAACTTCAACTAAAGGACAAATAGGTCACTGTTTAGGTGCAGCTGGTGCATTGGAGGCTATTATTTCAATTAAAGCAATGGAAGAGGGAATTATCCCCCCAACTATCAATCAAATAGAATCAGATGAGAATTGTGATCTTGATTATGTTCCAAATGTAGCTAGAAAAGCAGATTTGAAAATTGTAATGAGTAACTCTTTTGGTTTTGGTGGAACTAATGGTGTTGTAATTATGAAAAAATATGAGAAATAGTTAGATGGCAATATATTTAGATTTTGAAGAGAGTATTAAGCAATTAGAGGATGAGATAATAGTTGCTAAAACAAAGGCGGATGAATATGCTGTGGCTATCTTAGAGAAAAAATTAGAAGAAGAAATCGAAAGAACATATTCAAATCTTACAGATTTTCAGAAATTAAAGCTTGCAAGGCACCCTGATCGTCCTTATGCATTGGATTATATTAGAGGATTGATGGTTGACCCATATGAGATACATGGAGATAGACATTTGGCTGATGATCAAGCAATCGTTTGTTTTATTGGGTATATTGACAATCAAAAATGTGTAGTGATAGGGGAACAAAAAGGTAGAGGTGTAAAAAACAAAATTAAAAGAAATTTTGGTATGCCAAATCCTGAAGGGTATAGAAAAGCCCTTCGTGCAGTGAAGTTAGCTGAAAAGTTTCAATTACCAATTTTATTTTTGGTTGATACTCCAGGTGCATATCCTGGAATTGGAGCTGAGGAGAGAAGTCAAAGTGAAGCAATTGCTAGAAATCTCTTTGAATTAAGTGATACAAATACAGTTATTGTGTCTGTTGTTATTGGAGAAGGTGGAAGTGGTGGGGCTCTAGCTATTTCGATTGGGGATAGATTGGCTATGATGAGATATAGTGTATATAGTGTCATTTCACCTGAAGGCTGTGCTTCTATTTTGTGGAAAGATCAAGCGATGGTTGAAACAGCGACCAATGCGCTTAAAATTACTGCAAATGACCTAAAAGAATCTAATTTGATAGATGATATTATTGATGAGCCTATGATTGGAGCTCATAGAGAAAAAGATAAGGCAATCAAGGCATTAGGTGAGTATTTTTTAACTCAAGTTGCTGAAGTGAGTAAGTTGTCCAGCGAAGAGAGATATGCTGCAAGGTATGCAAGATTAATGTCTTTAGGAAGTTTTGCTTCATAAATAGTAGGTAAAATCTTAGAATTACAAGAGGGTAGGTATTATTTTATAACTACCCTTTTTTATTTGACTATAAAATCCCACCTAATCTTTCACCACCTAAAAGATGAAAATGGATATGTTCTACCTCTTGACCACCATTTGTTCCTATATTTGTTATAAGTCTATAACCATCATGTTTTACTCCAGATGCAGAAGCAACTTTTTGTATAAATGTAGTCATCTCTTGCATCACTTTAGGAGCTATGACATCAAAACTATCAATATGAGTTTTAGGTATTATTAAGATATGAATTTTGGCTTGAGGATTGATATCTTCAAAAGCTAAAAAATTTTCATCTTCTAATATTGTTTTATTTGGGATTTCACCTTTGATTATTTTACAAAATATACACATGTTTTTATCTCCATTGTCGAACTAAGTGTTGTTAGTATAACCAAAGTATAATTAATTTTAAAGTACAATCCCTGATTATTTATAACTTGTTTAAAGTTATTATGAGGAGAATACTTGAATACAAATTGGTTGGAAAAAATTGATAATATAGAATCTTTAGAAGAGTTGGAAAATCTTAGAATTGATATTTTTGGGAAAAAAGGTTATTTAACTTTAGAATTTGCAAAAATGAAAGATATTCCAAATGAAGAAAAGAAGGAGTTTGCAAAACATTTAAATGAAGCAAAAACAAGTTTAACAGAAGCTTTAGAAAATAAAAAAACGCTTCTTATGGTTGATGCACTTGACAAACAACTCAAAAGTGAAAAGATTGATGTTACAAAATTTATAGCAAATCCTCAAATTGGTGCCACTCATCCAGTTCAGTTTACAATGGATAGAATCATTACATATTTTCAAAATCTTAATTTTAGTGTTGAAGATGGTCCTTTAGTTGAGGATGATTTTTATAATTTTGAAGCTCTTAATCTTCCAGCTTATCATCCAGCAAGGGATATGCAAGATACATTTTATACACAAGATGGAAAAGTCCTTAGAACACATACAAGTCCTGTGCAAATTAGAACAATGTTATCTCAAAAACCTCCAATTAGGATGATTGCTCCTGGGAGTGTTTTTAGAAAAGATTTTGACCTTACACATACACCAATGTTTCATCAGGTTGAAGGACTTGTGGTTGCAGATGAAGGTGAAATATCATTTGCAAATTTAAAACATGTGATGGTTGAATTTTTAAAACATATGTTTGGAGATGTTGAAGTGAGGTTTCGTCCTTCATTTTTTCCATTTACAGAGCCATCAAGTGAGGTTGATATCTCTTGTGTTTTTTGTAAAGGGAAAGGATGCCGAGTTTGTTCTGGGACAGGATGGCTTGAAGTGCTTGGATGTGGGATAGTTGACATAAATGTATTTGAAGCTGTTGGATATAAAAATGTAAGTGGATATGCTTTTGGACTTGGGGTTGAAAGGTTTGCTATGCTTATCCATAAAATAGGGGACTTACGAAGCCTTTTTGAAAGTGATATAAGATTATTAGGACAATTTAAATGATAGTTACAAGAGAATGGATAAGCGAATTTATTGATATTTCAAATATCACTACTGAAAATATTTGCAAAGCATTAAATGAGGTTGGATTAGAGGTTGATAGTGTTACAAAAGTAACAATTCCAAAAGGGATAAAAGTAGGATTCGTTGAAAGTTGTGAAAAACACCCTGATGCTGAAAAACTTAGTATTTGTCAGGTAAATCTTGGTTATGAAACTGTTCAAATAGTCTGTGGGGCTAAAAATGTAGCTGCTGGTCAATATGTACCAGTTGCAACTATTGGAACAAAACTTGGAGAAGATTTTATTATTAAACCTTCAGTTCTTAGGGGAACTCCTTCAAATGGAATGATTTGTAGTAGTACAGAGATGGGATTACCTAAGATGAATGATGGGATACTTCCCCTTGATAATTCAATTTGTGAGTTTATTCTTGGTGAAGAATTATCAAATAATAAGCTTTTAAATGATGAGATTATTGAAATAGAGCTTACTCCAAATAGAGGTGATTGCCTTAATATATTAGGTGTTGTAAAAGAATTATCAGCATATTTTAATCTTCCAATAAAAGAGTTTGAGCTTCATAATAATGAGCATCATGGTGCAATAGGGAGAATTTTAGAAGTTGAATATCTAACAAAACTTGCACCAAGTTTAATCTTTAGAGTAGCAGATATAGAAGGATTTGTACTTCCTTTAGTGTATAAATATAGAGTTGCATTATTAAATATTACTAAAAATACAGAGATTGAAACAGCTTGTGCTTATATTAATCATTCGATAGGTGTTGCTTTAAATATCTATACAAAATCAATAGCAGTGACTGATGAGGATAAAATTCATCTTAAAATTGATGACAATGAGAATGGATTTGCACAAGTAATTGGAAATATTCCGTTGAGTGTTATTGGGATTGAAGCAGGATACATTTCTATGGTTGATAGTACAGTTGTAATAGAAGCATCCTATGTAGAACCTACTATATTAGCACAAAAAGTTTTTACGACAAAGCAAAAAACTGGTGATTTATATTATAAAAGTACGAGAGGAACAAATCCAAATTTAGAATTTGGAATAAATTATTTTACCTCATTTTTATCAAAATTTGGTGGCAAAATTTTCAAAGGGCAACTAGATTTTTTACCTGAATTAAAGATGAGAACTATCGATGTAAATATTCAGACTATAAATAAAATTATCGGTCAAGAGATAGACAAAAAGGTAATTGAAAATATACTAGGTTCTTTAGGGTTTATAGAAGGGAAAATAAACAATGAAATTATAACTTTCAAAATACCAAATGAAAGACACGATATTACTAATATTGCCGATGTTGCAGAAGAGATTGTAAGATTAGTTGGAATTGATAATATTGAATCAAAACCTTTATCTATTGATGAATGTAATAGAACAAATACAATATCAAAAGAGTTGACTAAAAAAAATAAAATAAGAAGTTTAGCTATTGCAAATAATTTTTATGAAACTACAACATATGTTTTTAGTTCACGAGAATTATTAGAAAAATACAATTTTAAAACAGTAAGGGAAGAACTTGATATTTTAAATCCTATCACATCAGATTTAAATACTTTTAGAACAACTTTGCTTGTGAATCTTATTGAAGGTGTAAGTAGAAATCAAAAAAATGGACTAAAAGCAATTGGGCTTTTTGAAATTGGAACAGTTTTTGATGAAAGTAGAAATGAATCTAAAAGAGTTGGATTTGTTTTTAGTGGATATAGTGAAGATGAAAATCTTTCAAATAGTGGAAAACCAAAAAACCTTGATCTATTCGGATTTGCTTCTAAGCTTTCAAATTGTTTAGGATCGTTTGAATTGGTAGAGAAAACTAATATAGAAAATAATTTTTTACACCCTTATCAGTCTGCTGATATAATTCAAAATGGTAAAGTTATAGGATTTTTAAGCAAATTGCATCCTACTGTTGCTAAAGATTTTGATATTAGTGATGCTACATTTGTTGCTGAGATTAATTTTGAAATGATTGCAAATGAATTAGTGATGGCAAGTGAGATTTCAAAATATCAAACTTCAAGAAGAGATTTAAGTGTAGTTACTCCTAAAGATTTACCTTATAAAGAGATATCAAAAGTGATTGATAGTTTAGCTATAGAAGAGATAAAAAGTCATACAATTGTAGATATTTACACAGATGCAAATCTTGGAGAGAACGAAAGTTTAACCCTAAAATTTGTTTTGCAATCAAAAACTAAAACATTAGAAGAAGATGATATTGTATCTATTATGAATATCATTGTAACAAATTTGCAAGATAGGTTAAATATAACTTTACGATAATATTTGGAGTAAACAGTGAAGATAAAAAATTTAAAAGTTGAGAAATTAAATAGACCTTTTGAAGTAGTGATAGAAAATATTGCAAGTGATAAATCAATTTCACATAGATGTGCAATGTTTAGTTTATTAAGTGATAAACCGTCATATATTAAGAACTTTTTACGAGGTGAAGATACGATGGATTCACTGAAGATTGCAGGACTTTTAGGTGCAACTATTGAAGATGATGGGGAAACAATTAAAATTACTCCTCCAAGTGAAATTAAAGAGCCAAGTGATATTTTAGATTGTGGAAATGCTGGAACTGGAATGAGACTTTATGCAGGGCTTTTGGCTGGAATAGATGGAAGTTTTGTTCTTACAGGTGATAAATATTTAAGAAGTCGTCCTATGAAAAGGGTTGCTGAACCACTTCGTTCAATTGGTGCAAAAATAGATGGAAGAGAGAATGGAAATAAAGCACCGCTTCATATTCGAGGTGGAAAATTAAAATCGTTTCGTTATAACTCTCCAATTGATTCAGCTCAAGTAAAATCAGCACTTATTTTAGCAGGTATTAAAGGGGATGAAAAAAGTTTTTATAAAGAAGAACTTTTGAGTCGTGACCATACTGAGCGAATGTTAAATGGTATGGGGGCAAAAATAGAGACAAATGAAGATGGATGGATTGAAATAAACCCAATAAGATCACCACTAAATCCTCTTCATCTTACAGTTCCAGCTGATCCTTCAAGTGGGTTCTTCTTTGCAGTAGCTGCTTCGATTGTTCCAAATAGTAAAGTAACTTTAAAAAATCTCACTTTGAATCCTACGAGAATTGAAGCCTATAAAGTTTTGGAAAAAATGGGTGCAAAGATAACTTACATAGAAAATGAAAATTTATATGAGCCAATTGGTGATATTGTTGTAGAGTATGCTTCTTTAAAAGGTGTCGAAGTAAGTGAAAATATAGCTTGGCTTATCGATGAACTTCCAGCCCTCAGCATCGCTATGGCGGTTGCAAGTGGCGAAAGTATAGTAAAAAATGCAAAAGAGCTTCGAGTCAAAGAGAGTGATAGAATAAGTTCTGTTGTCAATAATCTTGCACTTTGTGGTGTTGAATTTGAAGAGTATGAAGATGGATATAAGATTTTTGGTGGAAAAAATTTACAAAAAGCAACGATTAATTCAAATGGGGATCATAGAATTGCTATGAGTTTCGCAATAGCTGGGCTTTTAAATGGTATGGATATAGAAGATACAGCTTGTATTGATACATCTTTTCCAAATTTTATTGAGCTTTTAAATCTTGTAAGAAGTTAGTATGGAAGTTAAATTA
>CAZHJR010000030.1:0-14840 GCA_964533335.1 uncultured Helicobacter sp.
AGACATGAACTTCCTTGGAGAAATACTAAGGATATTTACCATATTTATCTTAGTGAAATTATGCTCCAACAAACTCAAGTGAATCGTGTAAGAGATGTTTATTACCCACAATTTTTAGAAAAATTCCCAACCTTACACCACTTGGCAAATGCTCCACTAGATGAAGTCCTTGCATCTTGGAGTGGACTTGGATATTATAGTCGGGCTAGAAATCTCCACACTACAGCAAAACTGAGCCTCAAGGGGTTACCAAACTCTCAAAAAGAGTTAGAAAAACTCCCAGGAATCGGTCAATACACAGCAAGTGCGATTTGCAGTTTTGGTTACCAGCAAAATGTTCCTGTAGTGGATACTAATATAGCACGAGTTATTAAACGATTTTTTGCTTTACAAAATCCTACAAATGAACTTATCTGGGAGAAAGCAGATGAATTTCTCAATCATAAAAGTTCACGACATCACAATCTTGCTCTTATGGATTTGGGTTCACTCATTTGTCTTCCTAAAAATCCAAAATGTACACTTTGCCCGTTAGAGAAAGCTTGTATTGGAAAAGAGGAGCCTGAACTTTTTACCCAAACAAAGAAAAAAGAGTATCAATCTTTGGAACTTTTTTACGGTGTGTATATCAAAAACAATCAAATTGCACTCACACCATCAAGTGGCAAAATGTATAAAAAAATGTTGGAGTTTCCCTCTGTTGAGCCTATAGAAGAAGATTTTTTAGGGAATTTCAAACACTCCTATACAAAATATCGTCTAACAATAAATCTTTACAAAATTGATAGTTATGAAGAGGAGATTGTTTGGGTTGATTTAGATAAGCTTGAGGATGCCCCTGTTTCATCTTTAATTAAAAAAGGGGGAAAGTTTTTTTATCGATGATTGATAGGTTAAGTACCCAATGGTAAAACAATTTTAAAGAGTGTCCCTTTAAATTGGTTATTATCTACTTCCATCGTATAGTCTTTACATAAAAGTTCTCCAGCAAATCTTTCTTTAATTATTTTTGAACTCATATAAAGCCCTAATCCTGTCCCTTGACTTTGGTGTTTAGTAGTAAAATAAGGATCAAAAATTTTTGGTTTTATCTCGCTAGGTATCCCTCCTCCATTATCAGCAAGAAGTATATACACTTTTTTATCATCTGCAAAAAGCTCTATATTAATCCTTTTAACTTGTAGCTCTTTCTCTTTCAAAGCATCTTTTGCATTATTTAAAATATTAAGAATTACTTGAGAAAGTTCATTTGGATACCCTACATATTCCAAAGTTTCATCTAAATTAAATGTAACATCAATATCACTATCTTTCATCATAGGATGGATAATGCTATATACCTCATCGATAACTTTAGCTATTTTAAATAACTCTTCTTTTGTTTCATTTCTTATAAAATTTCTAAAATCATCAATAGTATTAGAAAGATAATTTGCATTTTTCATAATCAAATTGGTAGTTTGTGTGATATCATCCTTATCCATCATATCCATCTCATATTTTAAATATAATCCAGACATAGAGACTGTAATAGCAGAAAGTGGTTGCCTCCATTGATGAGCAATATTTCCTATCATCTCTCCAAGTGCTGCTAGTCTTGATTGTTGTTCAAGCAACACAAATTGTTGTTTATTTTTTTCAATCTCTTCTTGAATAGTTTTTTCTAAATTACTATTAAGTTCTTGTAGTTCTTGTGTTTTTTCATCAATTTTATTTTGAAGTGTTTTTTCATAGAGTAACTCTTCAGTGATATCTTTAAAAACAACAATAGCTCCCTTATTTTCCAAAGGTGCTACAGTGAGAGTTACAGGTAAAAAAACACCATCTTTTTTAATAAAATATTCTTTCACAACTCTTGTTTTTTTATCTATTAAGGTTTTAAAAATAGGACACTCTTGACTTTCATAATCACTCCCATCTGGTTTATGATGATGGAAAAGATGATGTTGATGTTGATAGAGAACCTCCTCTTTTGGAAATTGAATCATATTGAGAGCTGATTGATTTATAAAAGTACAATTTCCAGCTAAATCGACTCCATATACCCCATCGCCAATAGTTTCTAACATAGTGGCAATCTCTTCATCTTTTTGTTTTGAAAGCCTAAAATGGTAGTTGATATACAAAATATTTCCAATAAGAATAAAAAGTAAGAAGATATAAGAGATTATCATTAAATAATTCATTTTTGTAATCAGGTCAGATTGTATCGTATCAAGTGTAACCACAAAACCACTAAGAGTTTTAGAAAGCTTTTGTTGTTTTTGCTCTGATGCAATATTTTGCATTTTTGCATCATCAGCTTTATTTTCTAAAAACATTGATGTTGTCATAACACTATATTTGAAAAACTCCAAATAATCAGATTGTAACTCTTTTGTATCATAGCCATATTCATCAAGCTCTTCAATAAGGGAATCTATTTTATTTGAACTTCTTGCACTCAAGACAAGATGTTTTTTTTCTTTGAGTATAGTGCTTTTTAAAAGATTAATATTTACCTTATCTACCTCTGAGACAATAGTTTTAATCACTTTTCGCTTATCAGTTATATCCTCTAATTGTGTATTGATAAAATAATCAATAGCAAGATAAGTTCCCAAAGCAAAAATTGCCACTAAACCATTAGCTATAAAAAGTTTATAAATAAAGCTATTTATTTTCATATTTTGCTCTTATAAAATGGTGTTTTTCGACTACTGTATCAAATAATGGATTTTGTAGATTTTTGATAAACGAAGCTGCTTTAGTATTCGATTTTTGATACACAAGATTAAGTTCTCGTACAATTGGATAGCTTTTATTTTGAATAGTTGCACTAGAAGGTTGTACCAAATCCAAAGGCAATGCTTTAATAGGGATATCGTATCCATCAAATTCTTTAATAGAACCAATAGAGACAAAACCGATAGCATCTTTAATTCCACCTACCCAAACGATAACATCATTATTTGCACCAGCTTCCCATGCTTTTTTTGTTATATGTGGATAATTATATTTTTTATTGATTGTTTTTGGACTTTGGAGTTTAATATAGTGTTCGAAAATGTCCAAAGTACCTCTTCCAATCATTTTTGATATCACTGTAATATCACTCTTCAATGTTAAATCAAGCTCTTTCCAATTTCGAGTTTTACCACTATAGATATCTCTTAATTGATTCGTTGAGATTTTATTTATAGGATTTTCTTTATGGACAATGATAGCCAAGCCATCATATCCTAAGGTTACATAGTTGTATTTTTCTTTTTCCTCATCGCTTAAATCTCTACTTACCATCGCAATATCAATCATATTATTGCTTAGCATTTCAAGACCTTTTTGACTTCCACCACCTTCTATAATAGGATTGAGATTAAAATTCTTTTGTATATATGGTTTTAAATCTTCAAAAATAGGTTGTATCGTTGTAGAACCTGCAAAGTGAAGCTTCACTGCACCAAAAAGTGGTAAAATAAACACAAATATAGATAATATAATTTTTATCATTCAAACATTCCTTGTAGCGTAATTGTAACGATTTTCATTTTAAATACTTATTTTTTCTCCATTGATTATCAAGAGTGTATTTTGAGTTTCTATATGTTAGTATATGTTAAAAAATGAAAGGTTTGGATGGATCAGGTTATATTAATGATATTAGCTACTGGTATAGTTGCTGTAAGTTTGGGAATTATTTTAAAAAGATTTGATGTCCCACCTGTTGTTGGATATATATTATCAGGAATTATTTTAATTAATATCGTAGGAAATGTTACCCACAATTCTCATACTTTAGAACAAATTGCTGAATTTGGAATAGTATTTTTAATGTTCACTATTGGTTTAGAGATGAAGCTTGATAACCTTATGCAGATGAGAAAACAAGTTTTCACTTATGGGGGACTTCAGGTTGGATTATCAATACTTTTTTTTACAACAATCTCTTATTTCCTGATTGGCTTAGATTTCAAAGCTTCGATTGTAATAGGGTGTGCATTATCACTTTCCTCAACTGCAATTGTTCTAAAAATTCTCAATGATACCAATAATATCACTAAACAATATGGGCAAAACTCATTAGGGATGCTCATTTTTCAAGATTTAGCCGTTATCCCTATTTTGCTTGTGATGACAATTTTATCAAGCAGTGGGAGTAGCGTGAGTGACTTGCTTGTAAATATTGTTTTTTCAGGGATTATTTTAATGGTGGTTATGTTAGTTTTTGGAAAATACTTATTAGACCCTATTTTAAAAATTGTAAGCAAAGCGGATACTCACGAACTTTTTATTATGATTGTTTTAATTATTGCTATTGGGACAAGTTATTTGGCACATTATTTAGGATTTACCTACTCTATGGGAGCCTTTATAGGTGGTATGCTTATCGCTGAAACACACTACAAACACCAAGTTGAAGCTGACCTTATTCCATTTCGTGACCTCTTTTTAGCCCTCTTTTTTGTAACTGTTGGGATGCAAATCGATATCGGGTTTTTTATAACACATATCGGGGAAGTTTTTGCTCTGAGTTTTATTATTATGATTTCTAAAGCTTTGATTATTTTTTCTCTAATGTACTTTTTTGTTGGAAAAAGAGTTGCTTTTGAAACCTCTTTGGTGATTTCACAAGTTGGAGAGTTTTCATTTGTTGTTTTTACACAAGCAACACAAACTGCCCTTTTAGATTCAATAACTGGGCAGTTACTCACTTTAGCAGTTATTATCTCTATGGTACTTACACCATTTCTCCTCAAAAATATCGAGTTTATTAGTGGAAAGATTTTAAAACGAAGAGATATAAAAAGCGAACTACAAAATATAGAGAAAGAAACATTACAAGAGCATATTATTGTATGTGGTTATGGAAGTTTTGGAAAACAAATTCTTCTCAATCTCAAAGAGCAAAAAATGGAACATATCGCTATTATTGATAATTATGAGTTTTTTGAAAAAGCACTTGCAAATGGTGAAAAGGTCTTATTTGGTAATCCAGCTCAAAAATATATCTTAGAAGAAGCAGGGATAGATAGAGCAAAAGCGGTGATTATCGCTTTGCACGATATTGAAAATATTGAACTTTTATCGCATACGATTAAAGAGCTCAATCCAAAAGTAAAGATTTTGGCAAAAGTGACAAAAAAAAGTGTCCTTCCTGATACTATTGATAGTGAAAATTTCATCGATATTTATGACTATACAGCTCTATTATTGGTAGAGAAAGCAAAATAAAGAGGTAAAAATGATTTTAGATTTTGAAAATTTTAGTGAGGGTAAAAAATATAAAATGATGAGCAACATCATCTTCCCTCGTCCAATCGCTTGGATAACCACACAAGATGATGGCATTGTAAATCTAGCACCTTTTAGCTACTTCACACCTCTTAGTTCAGAACCCCCACTTGTGATAGTCTCTATCGCTACAAAAGATGATGGAACACAAAAAGACACCTTTTCAAATATTCTAAAACATAAAGTTTGTACTATAAATCTAGCTCATAAAGATTTACTTGATAACTTAATAAACTCAAGTGAAGAGTTGCCACATGAGATAAGTGAATGTGAAAAATTTAATATAAAAACACACCATATATTAGATGGCTTTCCACCAATGGTTGCAGATGCAAAATGTGCTTTGTTTTGTGAATTTGTCAAGATCATAGAGTTAGAGAATGATTATTCTCCAATTATTTTAAAAATTAAAGAGGTTTATATTGAAGATGGTGCAATTGATGGAAGAGGTCATATTCACTTAGAAAATATTGGAAGAGTTGGAATGGAGTTTTTGGTTGATAGTAAAAGAATTTCATAAATAAAGGATTCGAAATATTATATTTGAATCAACCACAATCTATAAAATCTTTAAAATTATGAGGTTATGAAAATAACCCCATTTTTTCTAACATAACAGCTCCAACACCAACAGGTACAATAAATCTTATTGAAAATAACCAAATACTAAACACCTTTTGTGACATAAAGTGAAGCATATTATTTTTAAGAGTATTTTGGTCAATAAAAAACCCAACAAATATTGCTGTCATTATCCCACCCAATGGTAATAAGATAGCAGATGAGATATAATCAAACCAATCAAAAAGGTTTTTACTTCCAAAAGTGAGGCTTTCACTAAAGATTGTAAGATTTGATAATAAAGTAACCAATCCAATCAAAGAGATAAAAAGAGATAAAAAATAAGTTGCTTTAACCCTTGAAACATCTTTTTTCTCCTCAACATATCGCACAGCTGGTTCTAAAATAGAGATAGCTGATGTTATCCCTGCAAATGCCAAAGTGATAAAAAATGCTAAAGATAAGATATTTCCAATAACACCAAATTGATAAAATAATGCTGGAAGTGTTATAAATACTAATCCCGCACCTTGTGTACTCTCCATATTTGCATTAAATAAAATTGTAAAAATCACAAGTCCAGCGATCAAAGCAACAAGGGTATCAAGAAAAGCAACAATGACTGAAGATTTAACAATATTTGTATCTCTACTAATACTCGATGAATAGGTTAAAATGACTACCATACCAATAGAGAGTGTAAAAAATGCATGTCCTACAGCTACCAAAATAGAATCTCTTTTAAAATTTTCAAAATCAGGATAAAACATAAAACTAAAAGCTTTACCAAAACTATCAAGACTCATACTATAAAGCAACATCCCAAAAAGTAAAACAATCAGTGTAGGCATAAGGATAGTATTTACTTTTTCAATCCCCTTTTTTATCCCTTTTGAAACAATAAATGCAACCAAGAAAAAGGAAAAAGCATAGTAACCTATTTGTGAAAACATATCCTCTTGAATCATCCCTAAAAAGAGAGTTTGTGCTTCTTCTACATTTGAAGGAAGTGCTGTAAGAGATACTACGATATATTTTAAAATCCAACCAATTACAACGACATAAAAAGACAAAATAAGCAAAGCAGTTAAAAAACTAAATCCCCCGATTCCCCAAAATTTTTTATTTTTCGAAGCTAAAGTTTCAAAGGCATCAACACTATTTTTATGTGTTGCAAATCCTATGTATGATTCAGCAATAAATACACTAATACCAATAAAAAGTATCGTAAAAAGATATACTAATACAAAAACTCCACCACCATTATCCCCTGTAATATATGGGAATTTCCAGATATTTCCAAGCCCAACAGCACTTCCAGTTGCTGCTAAAATAAATCCGATTCTGCTAAATTTATCTTTCATCATATCCCTTTATCCTCCAAGACACTTTTATTCACTTTATGCCTACTATTCTATGATAAAACTACTATTATTTTTATTATTTTTTAATAGAGAAATATTCTATCTTTACGAATTGGTAATAGTTGATACACAAGTAGCTTCAAAGTCTCCTATTTGTATAATCAGTTTCATTAAGTAAAAAGGTTTAAGGTGCAAATACGAGTCTATTACGAAGATACAGACTGTGGTGGGATAGTCTATCATTCAAACTATCTTAATTTTTGTGAACGAGCAAGAAGTGAAATTTTTTTTCAAAAAGGGCTAAGCCCACATGATGAAAAGAACTTTTTTGTTGTCAAATATATGGAATGTGATTTTATAGCAAGTGCCAAATTTGGGGATATTTTAGAAGTCACTACAAAAGTGATTGAGATAAAAAAAGCTTCCCTAAAAATAGAGCAGCTTATCAAAAGAAAGGATGAAAATATATTTAGAGCTGTAGTTACCCTTGTCTTTTTAAAAGAGGGGAAACCATCTCGTATTCCAGAAGAAAAATTAGCAGTTTTTTACTAACTTTCCTATTGTTTTAAGAGTTTCTTGAATTCAATCCAGCTTCTACAAATGCCAATATGATTGGATTTGGTGTTTGGAGGCTACTTTTAAATTCTGGATGGAATTGTACCCCCACAAACCATTTATGACTAGGGATCTCTACAACTTCAATAAGCCCATTCGATTCACCCGTTACCATCATCCCATTTGCTTCCAAAACCTCTTTGTACTTTGGATTTGCTTCATATCTATGTCTATGTCGCTCGCTACTTATTCCTGCTCCATAAGCTTTTTCTAAAATAGACCCTACTTTTGCTTCAAATGGATATCCACCAAGTCTCATCGTTCCACCCATTGGTGAAGTGTGAGTTCGGAGTTGATGATTTCCACTTGTATCCATAAATTGCTCAATTAGATAAATCGCAGGTTCAGTTGTATCTTTATCAAACTCTACACTATTTGCTTCTTTGATTCCAACTACATTTCGTAAGTATTCGATGATTGAGAGTTGCATTCCAAGACAAATACCAAGGTATGGGATATTGTTCTCTCTTGCAAATTGGATAGCTTGAATTTTCCCTTCAACTCCTCTATGCCCAAACCCTCCAGCAACCAAAACACAGTCACTATCAGCAATGATATCTTTTGCACCTTTTTCTTCAATTTTCTCACTATCACACCAGTTGATATTGATTTTACTATTTAAGTGTGCACCACAATGGATAAGTGCTTCTTGAAGTGATTTATATGCTTCTTTAAGTTCAAGATATTTTCCAACAAAAGCGATATTTACTTCATCTTTTGGATGAACGATATGTTTTACAAGGTTATCCCATTTGTCCATATCTGGTTTCATTTTTTCCATCTCAAAATGTTTTGCGATAGGCTCTAAAATCCCCTCTTTTAAAAAATTCATAGGAACAGCATATATACTTGCTGCATCTCCAGCTTCAATCACACAATCTTCATCAACATCACAACTATATGCAAGTTTTCTCTTTAAATCAGCTGGTAATTTTTTCTCTGTTCTACATACCAACATATGAGGCATAATACCTATTCTTCTTAGCTCTTGTACACTATGTTGTGTTGGTTTTGTTTTAAGTTCACCAGCAGCTGCTATATATGGTACAAGTGTTACATGGATATTCATTGTGGTTGTTTTTGGATTTTCATGTCGTACTTCTCTAACAGCCTCCATAAATGGCAACCCTTCGATATCCCCTACAGTTCCACCAAGCTCAACAATTAAAAATTCATGCCCTTTTCCAGCAGCATAGATTCTTGCTTTTATCTCATCAACGATATGAGGGATAACTTGAATTGTTTTTCCTAAGTATCCACCCTCTCGCTCTCTTTTTATGACAGCACTATAGACTTGTCCTGTAGTAAAGTTATTCATTTTTCCAAGAGTTCTATCTAAAAATCTCTCATAATGACCAAGGTCAAGATCTGTTTCTCCACCATCTTCAGTAACATACACTTCCCCATGTTCAAGTGGACTCATTGTCCCTGGGTCAACATTGAGATATGGATCAATTTTAAGCATACTTACATCATAACCACTTTGCTTTAAAAGGCTTGCAATACTTGCACTTGTAATCCCTTTCCCTAAACTACTTAAAACTCCACCTGTTACAAATATATATTTTGTCATTTTCTTCTCTCTATTATCTTTTTTATTTTTTTGTTGGTTTTACAAGTACATTGATACTTTCTAAATATTTTATAACATCTTTTCTCTCAATTGAAATAAGCGAATAAGGTCCCATTATAAGTGCTGCTGAGCTATTTTTTTGATTAAGTCCATAAGCTCTCATTGAATCATCAAATTCTTCACTATCCATTCCAACTAATTTTTTAGAAGTATATGGTGCTAATTCTCCATGCAATCCATGACATCTAGCACATTGACTTTCATATATTCTTTTTCCATTAGCCAATACTTCTGCTTCTTTATCTATCTTTTCTTTGGTTATCTTTTGACTCTCTAAAATAGCTAATTGCTCTTTTAATGCTTCATTTGGTATTGCCTGAATCACTACAGGAGTTTCAACTCCACCCATTTTAGAGAAAACATAGGTATAATTTAACCCTTGTTCCCCTTTTGAAGTTGTAATATCTTTGATACTCCAACCATTCTTTTTCATATCATTTACAGAATATTTACCATTACAATCTCCACCATCAAGTGCTATAGTTTCAAGTTTTGAAGGTGTTGTGAAGTTTTCTTTATAACACATAGTAACATCAGCAAAAAGTGATGTAGCCAAAAGAAGTGGAAAAAGAGGATTTTTATACATTATATGCCTTTTGATTTTTTAAACAATCGGCATTATATCTTTAATAAGGTTATACTTTTCTCAATATCATAGAGTTCATAACGAATATATTTAAAATTTTCACTCTCTTTTGAGGAGAGTAGTTTTCCAAATTCTTCTAATACTCTCGCACTCTCTTGTGCCCTTTTAAAATTGGCAATCAATATAGCTTTTAAATTATCTCTTAATTGTTCACTTTTTGTGGTTGATTTGAGAACATCGTTTTTAATATCTCTTGATTCTAAGAGTTCAGAATAATTCTCTATTCGTGCAAGATGCCGAACTGTTTTTAGTCTTGAAGCAGTTATTTTGTCGTTGAAGATATACCGAAATATATCCTCAACAACTCTTATGCCTTCTCTTAGTCTATTTAGATTTGCATCTATAAGCCTAAGATTCTCTTTATTCATCCTTGTTGCCAGCAAATGAAGCTAGAATTTGAAGAAGAGAAACGAAAAGGTTAAAGAAATCCAAATAAAGAGCAATCGCTGCTTCTATTGGAGTTTGAAACCCACCTTGAATAATTTGTTGTGTATCATAAAGGATAAATGCACTAAATACTAAAGCACCCACCATTGCAATACCAAGTTGTAATATTGGAGAACCAATAAAAATATTACTGATTGAACCAACTATTAAAATAATCACTGCGATAAACAACATTTTTCCCATACTACTAAAATCTCTTTTCGTAGTCATTGCAAACATTGAAATCCCACCAAATGCAACAGATGTCATCAAAAATGCTTGAGCAACTATAGATGCACCACCTGCCATATTAAATACTGAACTTAAAAGCGGAGTTAAAGTAAGCCCACTTACAAAAGTAAATGCAAATAATACTGCTAAATTTACCCCTGGTTTTTCTTTAACTGCATAAAGTCCAAAAAGTAAAGCAAACTCTAAAATTACAAGTCCCCAATACCAACTTGATATTACAGATGCCATCCCAAGTCCAATATATGCTCCAACTGTAGCAGCTAGTAAACTACTTGCAAATAATTGATATGTAGCTCTTAAAAATCCTATAAGATTTTCAGGTCTTGAACTAGCCTGTGATTCATAACTTGAATATGTTTCACTACTAGATTTTCCATCAGATAGATATTCTCTATTGTACATTCTTCTTTCCTTTTTACTTGAAATTTTGGAAATCTTATCAGAAACACTTAAACATTTCTTTAAGAGCTTAAATTAAATTTATAATACAATGCTCCCTTACAATAGACAATATCCTAAAAAACTTTCTGCTATAATCCAAAATTAACAATAAAAAGAGGTTAAAAATGAAACACCTAATAACACCAAATGATTTAAGTGATAGTGATGTGAAAGAACTATTTGAAGATGCAAGATTATTTAAAGATTTAACTTCAAATAATTTACTTGAAGGGAAACTCATCGTAACACTATTTTTTGAGAGTTCAACACGAACAAGAAGTAGTTTTGAGATAGCTGCTAAAAGACTTGGTGCCCATGTAGTTAATCTTGAAGTGCATACAAGTTCAACAAATAAAGGGGAAACAGTAGAGGATACTGTAGCAAATCTCAATGCTATGAAGCCTGATGCCATCATCATCCGACATAAAGATTGTGGACTACCAGAGAGTTTAAAAAGCTATGTAAGTTGCCCTATTATCAATGCAGGTGATGGGAAAAATGCCCACCCAACACAAGCTTTACTTGACCTTTTTACAATTGATGAACACTTTGATGGGAATATTGAAGGGAAAAATATAGCTATAGTTGGAGATATCGCTAACTCAAGGGTGGCTACTTCAAATTTAGAATTACTCCCTAGATTTGGACTAAATCCCATCCTTGTAGCCCCTAAAAGATTTAAAGTTACCTCTCCATACAAAACTGTAACAAATATCAAAAAAGTACTCGATGAGCTTGATATTATTATGAGTTTACGAGTGCAACATGAAAGACATGAGGTAACCGCAACTGCTGAAAAACAAGCAAAACAAAAAGAAAAATATGTCAAAAAATATTGCATTACAAAAAAACTTATGGGGGATAGAGATATTCTTTTACTCCATCCAGGACCAGTAAACAGAAACATAGACATAAGCGATGAGATGCTCCTTGATCCAAGAAGTAAAGTTCTCAAACAAGTTGAAAATGGTGTGGCTATAAGAATGGCTGTACTAAAAAAATTCATTTTGCAAAAAGGTAGATAGTTATGTTTGAAGAAAATGAAACTATAAATTTTAGAAAAACACTTAAGCAAGTAGTAAAAGACTTAGAAACAATTAATGATTCTCCTTTAGCATCTTTCCAAGAGTGCGTTGTAGAAAAGTTTGAAAGATACTCTTATGAAGGTGAAGATGAAGTTGTAGGTTTTGAAAAATGGGAAGATATATCACAAGATGGGAACTATCAGCTAGAAGTTGGAATAAACCATGAACATGCCTATATCTTTACAATCTATGCAACAGTTAAAAATGGTAAAGTTACCGTAACAAATGTCCTTTAAATAGTTTTAAAGTGACATTTTGTCTTTCTGTTTTTTGGTTACAATAAATACATCAATATATCTTGATATATAAAGAGAATAAAGTTATACTTTCGAAATTTATATATAAGGTTTCCAAATGTTACTATCTAGCTTTATTTTTTTAATCACACTTATTGCAATCATTACTCAGCCATACAAACTTCAAATTGGAACAATCGCCATCATTGGAGCTGTAGTTTCACTTCTAGCTGGAACAGTGAGTTTTAATGATGTATTCATTGTTACTGATATCGTTTGGGATGCAACTTTAGCTTTTATTGGTATCATTATCTTATCAATGGTGCTTGATGAGATAGGCTTTTTTGAGTGGTGTGCTATCAAAATGGCAAAACTCTCAAAGGGAAATGGGCATTTGATGTTTGTCTATGCCCTTTTGCTTGGGGCATTTGTCTCAGCACTTTTTGCGAATGATGGAGCTGCTTTGATTTTGACTCCAATACTTTTGGCAAAAATGAGAATCTTACAACTGAATACAAAAACAATTATCGCTTTTTTACTTGCTGGTGGATTTATAAGTGATAGTGCGTCCCTTCCTTTTGTATTTTCAAACCTTACAAATATAGTGACAGCAAACTATTTTGATATAGGTTTTGGTACATATTTGCAAACGATGATGTTCCCTTTTATCGTAAGTGTCGCTATCTCTATTGTTCTCCTTTGGTTATTTTTGAGAAAAGATATCCCAGCTATTGTAGATATCAATCTCCTTAAAAATCCAGATGATGTCCTCAAAAGTAAACCGCTTTTTTATATCTCATGGCTGTTTTTAGCTCTTTTACTGATAGCTTATTTTATAGGGGATGCTTATAATCTACCCATTTCCCTCTTTGCACTAGGGGGAGCATTGCTCTTTTTAGCTCTCGCTTCTTTTATGAAAGTAGCAAGGGCTGGACTTACCATCAAAACTGCCCCATGGCAAGTTGTGTGGTTTAGTATCGGGCTTTATATCGTAGTCTATGGACTAAAAAATGCTGGACTTACAGAGATTTTAAGTGTAGTCTTACAAGATTTAGCAACTCAAGGAGATTTTATAGCGATTGTTGCAACTGGATTTATAAGTGCCATTTTAAGTGCTATTATGAACAATATGCCAACAGTGATGATTATGGACATAGCATTGGTGGATGTACCAAATCAAGCTTTAGCTTATGCAAATATCATCGGATGCAATCTTGGACCAAAAATGACTCCATTTGGAAGTCTAGCAACACTTCTTTGGCTCCATGTTTTAGCTCAGAAAGGGGTCAAAATAGGTTTTTGGGAATATTCTAAATTTGGACTTTTAGTCACTCCGCCGATTCTCTTTGTAGTTTTGGTGTCACTTTGGGTTGTAATCTAAAGAAATCTAAAATACTCTTCTCTTTCAATCTCATAAGCTCCTAAACTAGCAAGATGGTCATTATAGACTTGACAGTCTATAAGCTTTATCCCATTTTGCAACGCTTGATTACACAAATGGTACAAGGCAACTTTTGAAGCATCGCTCACTTTTGCAAACATACTTTCACCACAAAAAACATCCCCCACCATCACACCATAGAGTCCACCAACTAACTCATCATCTTGATAAGTTTCGATACTAAAAGCAAGCCCTAGATGAAAAAGATTTGTATAAGCCTCTATAAATTCCTCACTTATCCAAGTTTCACTCTCATGTTTTCGTTTGATATTGGAACAATTTTTGATAACTGCTTCAAAATTCTCATTTGATTTGACTATAAACTTTTTGCTATTTATTGTTTTTTTCAAACTCTTTGATACTTTCATTTCACTTGGATTGAGTACCATCCGTTTTTGTGGGCTATACCAATGGATATAGTTGTATTCATCGATAAACCAAGGGAAGATTCCATTTTCATAAGCATTGATAAGCCTCTCTGGCTGAAAATCTCCACCAATTGCCACAAGGTCATTGTGTATCATATCAAGGGTTGGAAACTCAAAATTTGAATCATCAAGGAGATATATTTTTTCTTTTTTATCTAGTAGTTTCATAGAATTACCCTTTATTTCTTGAGAGAAGGATTCCACTCAAAACAATCATAGCACCACCAAATAAAACTGTAAGAGTTGGTAAAGTATCTCCAAGGATGATTCCAAAAATCGTAGCAAACAAAACAACTGAATAACTCACAGCACTTACAATTCCAGCTTTTGCATAAAAATAAGCTCTTGTCATATAAATTTGCCCAAAAGCAGCCGCTATCCCCATCAAAATAATCCAAATAGAGTCGATTAAACTAGGGAAAACAAAAGGGGTAAAAAAAG
>CAZHJR010000030.1:14940-16875 GCA_964533335.1 uncultured Helicobacter sp.
AAAATAATCCAAATAGAGTCGATTAAACTAGGGAAAACAAAAGGGGTAAAAAAAGTTTCAAAAGTTTCAAAAACAAAAAAATGACCACTTATCATAAGTAAAATTGGGATAATGGTACCACAAAGCATAAAAGATAAAACGATAGTTCGCTCATCATAATATGGGCTAAGATTTCGAACACTTATATAAGCAAGTGCCGATAAAAATCCTGTCAAAATCCCCATCGTATGAAGAATATTCCACTCCATACCACTGAGTATCACTACACCAAAAAAACCAATAAAAATAGCTATATAAGAGGTAGGTTTCAGTTTTTCTTTCAAAAAGAAAAATGCCAATAATGCTGTAAAAATAGGCTCTGTTTTGGCATAGACTATCGCACTTGAGAGGGTAGTTGCACCTATTGTATAAAAAAAGGTAAGTAAAGCAATCGTCCCAATTACACCACGGAAAAGAAGGGTGTAAGGTTTTCCACCAACATTCTTCATAGGAGTTCGTAAAAGAGTTGCTCCCACAACAATCAAACCAATCGCATTTCGCCAAAATGTCACCTCAACAGCACCCATTGAAGCAGAGAGAAGCTTTGCAAATGCCATAGTAAGGGCAAATAAAAAAGAAGCAACCACCATATAAAAAATAGCAAGTTGCAACTGGGAAAGATTTTTAAGCATATAGTACAATTCCACAAATAAAATAAAAGCGGCATTATAGTATTTTTTATTACAATAAATACATCAATATATCTTGATATATTATAATTTGTATGGTATAGTTTTAGAAAATGAAGCAAAAAGGATGGTTTATGAGTAAAAAAGTATTGATTTTATGTACAGGAAATAGTTGCCGAAGCATTATCGCTGAAGCCTTAATCAATGCAAAGCTTGATGGAGTTGAGGCAAAAAGTAGTGGTGTTCGAGCAAGTGGAAAAGTGAATCCGAATGCAAAAAAATTGCTTGAAGATAAAGGTATTTGGAAAGAGGAGTATCACTCAAAAACACTTGATACTCTTATAGATGAAGAGTTTGATTTGGTGGTAACTGTTTGTGACCATGCAAATGAAAGCTGTCCAATGTTTCCAAAACCTGCTCCAAAAATCCATGTAGGCTTTGAAGACCCAGATGGAAAAGGGTTTGAGGCATTTGAAGCTACTTATAAAGAGATAGAGGAAGTTTTACTTCCAGCTGTAGAAAAAGCATTAGGAGTTTGAGATGAAATTAGAGATATTAGGAACAGGCTGTGCAAAATGTAAAGCACTTGAAGAGGTGGCTAAACAAGCAGTGGCAAAAGTTGGTGGTTTTCACCAAGTTGTAAAAGTTGATGACATACTTGAGATTATGAAATACAATGTAGTAAGTACACCAGCACTTGTTATTGATGGTGTAGTGAAAAGCACTGGAAAACTTCTAAATATAGATGAAGTGATAGCATTGATGGGGCAAAAATAGTCTATGTTTGACTGGCTCGAAATACTTATGGGTGGATTGGTTTTTGATATTTTGAAGCTTCAAAAACAGAGTAGTTTAGGGGAGGCTTTACACTTTTTTTTCTATGACACTATCAAGATTTTTATCCTTTTGGTGACTATCATTTTTGCAGTTAGTTTTCTTCGTACCTATTTTAACACTGAAAAAGTTCGAGTCTATCTTCAAGGTAAAAGTGAATTTAGTGGAAATATCCTCGCCGCACTTTTTGGGATAATCACCCCTTTTTGTAGCTGTTCGGCGATTCCTCTTTTTTTAGGATTTATGCAAGCGAGAATCCCAATAGGAATAACTTTTAGTTTTCTTATCTCTGCACCACTCAATAATGAAATAGCCATAGCGATGCTTTTTGGGCTTTTTGGCTGGAAGATAACGGCAATTTATATCGGATTTGGACTCCTTGTGGCGATACTTGGTGGATATATGATAGGGAAGCTTGGGCTTGAAAAGTATG
>CAZHJR010000030.1:16975-19311 GCA_964533335.1 uncultured Helicobacter sp.
TTTAATGCGATTTTATAATAAAGAGGTTAGTATGAAACTTATTTTGGGGATTATGTTATTGATGTTTTCTTTTGCTGAGGGTTACACGATAAAAAATGATGTTACATTTCAATCAGTCTATTCAAAAAAAGAAAATAGCAATAAGCTCATCTTGATGATTTACACAGCAAAAACTTGTCCACAGTGTGCCTATATGAAAGAGAAAGTTTTTAAGGATAGTGATGTAAAAAGTTTTATGGAACATCATTTTGTGGTGTTGGAGAAAAATATAGACACCGATGAACTTCCAAGTGAATTTGATTATTTTGGGATTCCTACAATGTTTTTTATCAATAAAGAGGGAAAACAAGTAGATAAAATTATTGGTTCTTCAAGAGCGAAACCATTTTTAGAAAACCTAAAAAAGATAGTCAAGGATACTTTATGAGATTTTTAGTAGCCACTTTACTAACTACTCTATATCTTTTTGGATACACCCAAAGTGACATAGATAAGCTTTTTAAAAATGAGGAATGTTATAAATGTGATTTTAGTGGTGCAGATTTTAGCAACAAAGATTTAAGCACTTTTGAGATGAAAGAGTGCAACTTTAGAAATACCCATCTCCAAGGGAGCAATCTTTTTATGGTGAATGCGAGTGGAAGCGATTTTAGTGGAGCAAATTTAGAAAATACCAATTTTTGGAAAGCAAATCTTAGTTTTACAATTATAAATAATGTCAAAGGAGATGGTATAAATTTCAAAGGGGCAAATCTTCAAAATGCAATTTTACAAAATAGCAATTTGAAAAATAGCATCTCTTGGAAAGCAAATTTTAGTGATGCCGATATTTCAAATTGTGATTTTTCCAATAGTGAATTGGGGGATGCAAGATTTTACAAGAATGATTTAAAAGATTCAAAACTTGAGGGGGCAATTTTATGGAAAACAATATTTGAAAACTCAAAATTAACAAAAGCTCAATGCAACGAAGCAAAGAAAGAGGAAGCGATTTTTCTAAAAGATGTTGTGTGTCAATAGCAAATAGATGGTATATGAAAGAAATAAATTATAAGGAAAAAAGATGTTCAAAAAAATAAGTGTAGGAATTTTAGTTTTAAGTAGTTTAGCTTTTGGAGATGTTTACACTCTCAAACCAATCAAAATCACAAAAGATATAAGTTGTGTGATAGGCGACCTCAATCCCCCAACAAAAGAGAATAACGGCTTTGTATCAAATATGTGTTATGTCAATATTGGAGATAGTTTAGTCGTTCTTGATGCGGGACCCACTTATAAGTTTGCTAAGGAATTTTATACCTTGATGAAAAAAGAGTATCCAAAACTTGAAGTTTCCCATGTGGTGCTTTCAAATTTTCATGATGATAGGGTACAAGGTACTTCATTTTTTAAAGATTTGGGGGCGAAAATTGTGGGATATACAAACTACAATCAAGATATGAAAGATAATATCGCCAAATATGAGAGGATGAAAATGATACTTCCTAGCGATATTTTAGAGGGAACGAAGCTTATTGAAGCGGATACTTTAGTGGAAAATGGCTATGAAATCAAAGGGAGTAAAAAAACTCTCACTATCCTCAAACCTAGCAAAGTGAGTGAAGAGAAAAGTGATATTGCAATTTACAGTAAAGAGGATAGCTTTTTGTTTGTTGGAAATATGGTATTTAATGGAAGAATGATAAATTACACGAAAAATTCAGATATAGATGGTTGGATTGAAGCTTTAGAAAAACTCTCACATCTCAATGCCAAATATCTTTTAGGTGGTCATGGAAAAGAGTATGATAAAAATTCATACCAAGCCTCTTTGGAATACCTAAAAATTTTAAGGGATGATGTGAAAAAAGGGTATGAAGCTGGACTTGATAGCACTGAGATAGTATCGCAAGTAAAAACAGATAAATTTAGTCATCTTAGCTATTATAAACAACTCAATTATGGGAACATACAAAATTATTACAATCAATTGGAGTGGAAATAATGGATATTTTTTTGAAAACTATTGGTGCTTTGAACGATGAGACAAGAGTACAGATACTCAACTTCATCAACCATCATGAAGAGGTATGTGTTTGTGATATAGAAAACTCATTTGAGATGATACAGTCTCGAATTTCTAGACATCTTAAAATCTTAAAAGATGCAGGTTTTTTGAAAGTTACAAGAGAGGGAAGATGGGCAAGATACAGTATCAGAACTCCACTTGATAGATTTAGACAATCCGTCTTGGAGGAGATTAGCTATCTTAACCTTCCAGTTCCTGAGTTAGCCAAATCGTGTAAATAGCCTTTTAGCTATTTATCGTAATTTCTTTTTCTCGAATGTCCACTATC
>CAZHJR010000030.1:19411-20731 GCA_964533335.1 uncultured Helicobacter sp.
ATATAAAGTGCTTGAGATATCCCACCACCTGTCTCATTTCTTCTAGCCACTTCAAGTAAAACTGGGCTACTCAGTAAATCATCTGCTAAAGTTTTTATCTCATCTGAAAAGGTTGCCGAAAAAAGAAGATTTTGTCTATTTTTAGGGAGGATTGCAAGAACTTTTTTGATGTCATTGATAAATCCCATATCGAGCATTCTATCTGCTTCATCAAGTATCAAAAACTCTACTTTTGATAAGTCAACTGTTTTTTGCCCAACATGGTCAAGGAGTCGCCCTGGTGTTGCTACAAGGATATCGACACCTTTTTTTAGTGTCGCAATTTGTGGGTTTATCCCAACTCCACCGAAAATTACCGTAGATTTTAAAGGAAGATATTTCCCATAAGTATCAACACTTTGCTCAACTTGTGCTGCAAGTTCTCTAGTGGGTGTGAGTATCAAAGCTCTTACATGAGGTTTTGCATCTGTTTTTTTAGCACGACTAAGAAGTTCTAACAGTGGCAGTGTAAATCCAGCAGTTTTCCCTGTACCCGTTTGAGCACCAGCTAGTACATCTTTTTTTTCTAGTATCACAGGGATAGCTTTTGATTGGATTGGAGTTGGATTTTCGTATCCCTCTTCGTGAAGTGCTTTTAAAATTGGAGCACTTAAACCTAAACTTGAGAATGACATTATCTACCTTTTGTGTTGGTCGCAATCGACCTAATTTATAAGAGTGTATTATAAATTTGTAAAAAAGGAGCTTTTGTTATAAAATAGCATCATGGAAAAAATAAACACGATACAACAAACCTACTGCGATGCTATGAAAAATCTACCAAATGATGATATCAATAAAATCTATCACGATAATTTTTATGGATTTCCTATATCTTGCGATAATGACCTTTTTGAAAGACTTGTACTTGAAATAAATCAAGCAGGGCTTAGTTGGAGTACCATCTTAAAAAAACAGGCAAATTTTCAAAAAGCTTATGATAATTTCGATATCAAAAAAGTGGCAATGTATGATGAAAATGATAAACAGCGACTTTTAAACGATAGTGGCATTGTGCGAAATCGCCTCAAAATTGAAGCTGCTATTTTCAATGCTACAGTGATTTTAGAACTTCAAAAAGAGTTTGAAAGCTTCCAAAATTGGCTTCTTTTTCACCATCCAAAAACAAAACTCGAATGGGTAAAACTTTTTAAAAAAACCTTTAAATTTACTGGTGGAGAGATAGTTGGAGAATTTTTAATGAGCATAGGCTACCTTGATGGAGCCCATACGAAAGAGTGTTGCATCTATCCTAAGATTGTTGCTTCAAATCCAAAGTGG
>CAZHJR010000031.1:0-20479 GCA_964533335.1 uncultured Helicobacter sp.
CCTTGAATATGGATAGTTTGAGCTCGTTTTATTGGTTCATAATTATTGAATTTTCCCATCTCTCCACTATCCATTGTAGCAAGAGTTCTTACCATTTGATGATTAGAGATATCTTGGTTGCTAATAAAATTGATAGAGACCAATTTACACTCTTTTTTTAGAGTAGTGCCATACTCATTTGCAACTCCAATAGCATCCACAATCAATTGTTTTTGAGCTTCCCCAATCGAAGATTTGATAAGTTCCTCAGGGACAATCCAATCTAATGAAGTGAGTGTAATTTTATTTTTATTGATAAATGAGGTTTTTAAAAGAGAGTTATACTCTTCAATATCTTCAAATAAGCAAGTATAGGTTACATTTCCCATATATCCTTGAAATTGCTGTTTATTATCAATATATTGGAATTGGGGATAGATAGAATTCCCTCCACCAGAACATTTCCCTTTTTGTGTAGCATTAAATGAAACAACTGCATTATTTATCTCATTAAAAGAGGAGAGTATCTTATTTGGACTTTGTCCATCTTTTGAAAATGAAAAGGATGTTTGCAGTTTTGTAGGACTAAGCTGTTTATTTATACTTATAGTTTGTTCTATAACTAAAGGTTTTTCATTTGCAAATACCGCACTTACAAGTGATAATACAATCATCGCTTCTGTTAATCTCATTTGGTTCATATTTGTTTCTCCTTATGTGAGTAATAATACCATTTTAAAAATCCCTATAACACAATAAAAAGCAATAAAATAAAAAATATGGATTTGATATTTTCTCATAACTAAAAAACCAACTAAAGCAAACACAAAATCCCAAAGCGAACCCACAGCACTTGGAAATATTGGATTGCAAAGTGCGACAAAAAGTAAAGCAACAACACTTGCATTTATCCCAATAAGTGCTGATGCGATAAGTGGCTTTTTTGAATAGCTTTCAAAGCTTTTGTCAAATGCCAAAATAAGTAAAAACCCTGGTAAAAAAATCCCAAAAGTAGTAACCAAAGCTCCCAAAAAAGGACTACTGTCAAAACTAACAGCTCCAAGATATGAAGCTATAGTAAACATAGGACCTGGCACTCCCTGAGCAAAAGCATAGCCAACCAAAAAACTATTCGGTTCTATAAAACTATTTTGAGCAATCAGCGGGAGTATCACATGCCCACCACCAAATACAAGACTTCCAGTTTGGTAAAATGAGTTAAAAAGATTGATTAACTGATTTTGGGTAGTGAAAATAAAAGTAAAAAATAAAATCGCTAAAAACAAAATCAATACCTTGATATTTGGCAAAATATAATTTGTCGTTTCATCTTTTGTAGAAGGTTTGAGAAAAAAAGCCCCCAAAGTCCCTGCAAAAATTATCACAAATATTTGAAGTAAAAAGTTTTGGAAAAAAAGCAAAATCAAAGAGCTTAAAGCAAAAATAAAAATTGTTAATTTTGTTTTGCAAAAGTTTTTAAACATCGAAAGAAAGGCATCTGCTACCACAACTACCGCAAAAAGTTTGAGTCCACTTATGATTCCAATAACTAAATCATTTTGGATATTATCTATATCTAATGTCGCTAAAAAATAAAGCAAAAAAAATGATGGGGCAGTAAAAGCAATAAAAGCGATAATCCCACCAGTTAAACCCCCTTTTTTAAGCCCAATAGAAAATCCAACTTGTGATGAACTTGGACCTGGAAGAAACTGACTGAGTGCTACAATTTTTGCATAAGCTTCATCATCTAACCACTCTAATTTCTCTACAAAAGTTTTTCTAAAATAGCCAAGATGTGCCATTGGACCACCAAAACTCGTAAATCCAAGCAGTAAAAATTGCCAGAAAATTCCAAAATAATTTTTTATCATTATATTACTTCAAAAAATGAGATAGTAAAACAAGCCCCTTTATACTCTTTTTCTCCATAACTATATTCAATATTTTCAACATGAATATTTGCATTATGTCTTTGAACTAAAATTTTATGTGCCATAGAAAGACCTATACCTGTACCTATACTTTTGTGTTTTGTTGTAAAGTAGGGTTCAAAGATTCTTGGCATAATCTCATCTTTTATCCCCCCACCATTATCTTTAATAGAAATCTCCAAACCATCATTGTTTTTTGAAGTTGTGATAAAAATAAGTTTCTTATCAAGAGAGCCACTTTGTTCATTGATAGCATCTTTCGCATTATTTATAATATTAATAAAAGCTTGCACTAACTCATTTTCACAACCTTCAATAATTGCATCATCATTGAGCGAATGAATTAATTTTATTTGGTCATTTGCGAGGGTAGATTGTATAATTAAGATGGTACATTCAAGAACTTTTTTTATATTGATTCGTTGAGTATTATCAGTATTTTTGAGAAAATTTGTAAAATCATCTATAGTTTTTGATAAATAATCTGATTGAAATATTATTTTTTCCATATCATTTTGGAGAGTTTCTGCTTTAAATATTCCGAATTCTTGTTTCATCTGAATACCACTTGCAACGGTTGTGATAACATTTAATGGTTGTCTCCACTGATGAGCAATATTATTCATCATTTCACCCATAGCGATAAGTTTCTGCTCTTGAAAAGTTTTATTTTCTTCTCTCATTTTTTTAGCTTCATCATACATTTTAAATAATTCAATAGAGCGAACTAATTCTTGAACGATACTCTTTCCAGAGTCAATTGCAATTTTTTTAATAGGAGATGAGGTTCCTCTTACTACCTCTTTCCAGCTTTCAAATGAAGCTCTTGGATTGATAACGATTTGACCATCTTCTTTGTATGTAACTACTTTATTTGGATCTCCTGCCCAAGTTACATTTGTGATTTGTTCATATTTTAAAAAGAGAAGGTGTAGTTCTTTATTTTTAATAGGAATTTTGAATAATAATACCCCACCAATGATTTTTGAATACTCTAAGATATTTGGTATAAATTGAATTAGATTAGAAGTTGTAAAGATTGCATCGGCATTTTGATTTTGTTTTGCAACTTCAAAAATATGTTTTATTTCATCATCACTCAGTTGGCTATTATGACACATGATTTGATTGTTTTCAAATACGATAGATTCATCTGCAAGGACAATCTTTTGTAATCTTTCAAACTCCTCTTCAAGTGCTTCATAAAAGCTTCGTCTATTTCTTCCATTGAGTGATGTGAGGAAAATCTCTCTTGCAAGTTGGAGTTCAGTCATCTCTTTATAGTTTGTAAAAATCTCTTTTTGATTGATTTGGGCTGAGAATAGATTACTAAGAAGATAATAAGCAGGGTAGAGTGCAAGAGGGATAGTTTTTGGTTTTGTATTGTGACAAGCGATAAGCCCCCATAATTTTCCCTCTATCACAATTGATAAAGACATAGAAGATTGCACTTGCATATTTTTAAGGTACTCTATGTGGATAGGGGATACACTTCGTAAATAACACATACTCATATCTAACGGTTGATTTGTGAGTGGATTTAAAGTTGGAGAGAGGATGGCATTTTCTTCATCAACATTTTCAATAATTCTAAATCTATTTTTAAGATACAAAGCCCTTGCTTGCGATGGGATATCCGAAGCTGGAAAACGATGGTGAAGATACGATTCTTCAAAATTTTGTGAATATTCAGCTAAAACTGTTCCATTTGCATCTTCATCAAATTTGTATAATAAAACTCTATCATAGCCACTAATTGTATGGACACTTTGTACAATTGCATTGAGAAGCTCATCAAATGTGAGTATTGTTTCGCAATGATTGATAGCAGTTGCTACAATATCTTCTGTTGAATGCTGTAAATCATCCTCTTTTGTATGGCTATCACTTACCTCTACGATAATATAGTCTTTTTCCAAATGAATTACAAAAAATAGATTTGATTTTTCTTGTGTATAGTGGTAGGTATATTTTTCAAGTGGATTTTCCCTCTCCTTTATAATCTCATCTAGTTTAGCTATTGTTGTGCTACAAACAAATTCTTTGAAAAAATGGTTGATTGGAGAGCCTTCACTATTTTTAAAGATGGTATGAAAATTGTCACTAACTTGGATAATTTTGTACTCATTGTAAGTGACAACACACAAAACTCCAAGTTGTTGAATTTTAGAAAGGATATGGATAGGTTCCTTTTCACAGGTTGTTAAGGGTTGTATATTCATCATAAAACCTTTCGATTAAAATATAAAGATTGCTGATTGTTGTGATGAGTTCATTTTCATTTTCTTGGCTTTTTTGTGAAAAAATAAGGAGTTGCTCTAAAAGGGATTGCCATCTTTTTTGAAAAAGTTCCCTATTTATCTCTAAAAAAAGAAAAGTATGGTTTTGTGGTGCAAGCTCTTTTACTTTTTTAAGGATAACCATACCACCGTGACGAGAACCCTCCATCAAATACAAAGCACCCAAAAGAGTTGGAAGATTGCAAATGGATGTTGTATCAAAAATTATCGTTGAAGGGATAACTCCTAAAGATTCAAGTTCCTTTTTTGCATCATCTGCACGGGAAGTAAATTGTAAACCTAAAGGAATTAGGTCTTTTTGATAATTTTGAATTTGAAGTTCAATTGAATTCCATACACAATACTGTAAATCAAGAAAAAGTATATAATCTTTCAAGGTTGTTGTTTCTTGAAATAATATTTGATTGAGTTTATGATACTCTAATCTATCGTGAAAAGGTTTTGTTTGCAATTTAAGTGTATCGAAAAACATTTTGAATCCTTATAGTGTATCAATCTTTGCTCTTAGAGATTTGACTTCTTGTCTAAATCTATCCATCTCCTCTTTGATACAAATTTCTTCATATGAATCAAAAGCAAATTCAAGTTTTGCACTCGCTTTTTTATAGTTTGCTACAGCTACTTGGAGTTGATCTTCATACTCTTTTTTGAGATTTTCTATCTCATTATTTTCCCCATTTTGCATCTCTATATCTTGTGACATTTTTATTCCTTGTCGTTATTTTTTAAAATTTTTTTGAATCCATTGACTATTATTAAAACCATAAATCCAATCACTATACCAACTAAAAATTCATTCAAAAGTGCTGGAAGTGATGGGATTGCAAGATGATGGATAAATTCTATATTGTGAGTTAATATCCCACCACCTACTAAAATCATAGCAAATGTTCCGATAAATCCAAGAGATTTTATGATTTTTGGCATAAGAGCTATAAGAAAATTTCCACTTTTGACTTGATTTTTTTCAATAAGCCACAATCCAATATTATCAAGTCGCACAATTAAAGCTACAAGCCCATATACACCAACGGTTGCTATGATAGCAACTAAAGTAGTCGTTGCTATTTGTATAGGAAGTGGTTTATCTAATACTGTTCCAAGGGCTAGGATAACTATCTCAATTGAAAGGATAAAGTCTGTTACTATTGCGGCTTTTATTTTCTTTTGTTCAATATCTAAAATATTTTCAGTTGTAGAGTGGAGTAACTCCTCTTCGTGATGAGATTTTGAAGTGTGTTTATGAAAATACTCTTCAACTTTTTCACTCCCTTCATATAAAAGATAAAGTCCACCAATAACTAAGATAATAGGGATTAACCAAGGTGCAAATCCACTTAATAAAAAAGCGACTGGTAAAATGATAAGTTTATTGATAAAAGAGCCTTTTGTGATAGCCCATATCACTTTAAGTTCTCTTTCTTGTGCAAAGCCTACAGCTTTCTCTGCATTCACTGCTAAATCATCCCCTAAAATTCCAGCTGTTTTAGTGGTAGCAACTTTAGTTGTGACTGCTACATCATCAGCTAATAGGGCTATATCATCTAATAGGGCAAATATTCCTGATGCCAATTTTTTTCCTTTTTGTAAAATTTGAAGTTATTGTATCTAATCGCTCCTTTCTTTTTTTATACCAAATTAAAAGTAAATCAATCAGGTTACATTTGACATAGGTCAAACCCTTTATTTTTCCATCTCGTTACAATCCTCTTGTTAAAAAACATTTTAAAAGGAGAACGAATGGCACTTACAAGAAGAGATTTCTTAAAAAGTTCAGCGGCAGCCTCAGCGGCAGCAGCAGTTGGTATGGCGGTACCTGCAACTTTACAAGCGGCATCAAATACAGCACAAGCTGGGTGGAGATGGGATAAAGCAGCTTGTAGATTTTGTGGTACAGGTTGTGGAATTATGATGGCTACAAAAGAAGAAAAAAGTGAAGCAGTCAAGGGAGACCCAGCAGCACCAGTAAACAAAGGACTTAATTGTATTAAAAAAAAAAAAAAAAAAAAAATTATGTATGGAGCGGATAGGTTAAAACAACCACTTTTAAGGGTAAATGCAAAAGGTCAATTTGATAAAAAAGGGAAATTTGCACCAGTTTCTTGGAAGAGAGCATTTGATGAGATGGAGATTCATATCAAAAAGGCTCTTAAAGCAAACGGACCTGAGGCAGTTGGAGTTTTTGCATCTGGACAATATACAATTATGGAAGGATATGCAGCTCAAAAAATGATGAAGGCTGGATTTAGATCAAATGCGATTGACCCAAATGCAAGACATTGTATGGCATCAGCGGTTGTTGGATTTTATCAAACTTTTGGAATAGATGAGCCAAGTGGATGTTATGATGATATTGAGCTTACAGATACAATCGTTTCTTGGGGATCAAACATGGCAGAGATGCACCCAATTCTTTGGTCAAGGGTAACAGATAGAAAGTTATCAAATCCAAGTAAAGTAAAAGTTATCAATATGTCAACATATAGACATAGAACTTCAGATTTAGCTGATATTGAAATCATCTTTTCACCAAATACAGACCTTGCTCTTTGGAACTATATCGCTCACGAAATAGTTTACAATCACCCAGAAGCAATTGATTGGGCATTTGTAAAAAAACATATGATTTTCTGCGCATCTCCAGTTAATATGGGATATGGGATGAGAAGAAGTGATGAAAAATCTATCAAAGAGGGAAAATATACAGCTCTTGAGATGGAAACAGTCAAAAAAGAGATGAGTAAAGTAGTTTCAGCAAAAGAAGCACCAGCACTTGCACCTTATGGATACAAAGAGGGTGATGTGATGACAAATAAAAACTCAGGACTTGCTCACTGGGAGATTTCGTTTGAAGATTATAAAGCATTTTTAGCACCTTACACACTTGATTATGTAGCAAAAATCTCAAAAGGAAATCCAGATGAGAGTTTAGAAGATTTCAAACAAAAACTTCAAACATTAGCTAACCTTTATATAGAAAAAGGAAGAAAAGTTGTAAGTTTCTGGACTATGGGTATGAATCAACATACAAGGGGAACTTGGGTAAATACACTTTCATACAATGTGCACTTCTTACTCAATAAACAAGCAAAGCCAGGAAGTGGTGCATTCTCACTTACAGGACAACCATCAGCTTGTGGAACAGCAAGAGAGGTTGGAACATTTACACATAGACTTCCAGCGGATATGTTCAATGACAATCCAGACCATAGAAAAATCACAGAACAAGGGTGGGGAGTACCAGCTGGAACAATCAATCCAATCGGAAATCAACATATTATGAAAATCCATAGAGATATTGAAGATGGATTTATCAAATTTGCTTGGGTAAATGTATGTAATCCATATCAAGATACAGCAAGTGCGAGTCACTGGATAAAAGCAGCAAGAGAGATGGATAACTTTATCGTAACTTCAGATGGATATCCTGGAATCTCTGCAAAAGTATCTGACCTTATCTTACCATCAGCTATGATTTATGAAAAATGGGGTGGATATGGAAATGCTGAGCGAAGAACACAACTTTGGAGACAACAAGTTCTTCCAGTAGGTGATGCAATGAGTGATACTTGGCAATGGGTTGAACTCTCTAAAAGATTTACAGTAAAAGATGTATGGGGTGAATCAACACTTAGAAATGGAACAAAACTTCCAAGCATTATCGAGCAAGCAAAAGCGATGGGATACAACGAAAATACTACGATGTTTGAGATTTTATTTGCAAATAAAAGAGCAAGAAGCTACAAACTAGATCAAAAAGATCCTATCCAAAAAGGATATGATAACTCTGAAGGGTATGGAGATAAGAGAAATGTACTAGGAAGTGATGGAAAAGTATTCCAAGGATATGGATTCTTTATTCAAAAATATCTGTTTGAAGAATATGCTGATTTTGGAAGAGGACATGCACACGATCTAGCACCATTTGATACTTATCATAAGGTAAGAGGACTAAAATGGCCAGTTGTTGATGGGAAAGAGACACAATGGAGATTTAATGCAAAATATGACCCATATGCTAAAAAATATGGAGCTGCAACTGGACATACTGAATTTGCATTCTATGGAACAATCGCTAAAGCATTACCATTTGGAAATCTCAAAGGTGTAACAAATGAAACAAAAACAGCTTTAAAAAATAAGGCAAAGATTTTTGCAAGACCATATATGGATCCACCAGAAATGCCAGATGCAAAATATCCAGTTTGGCTTTGTACAGGAAGGGTTCTTGAACACTGGCATAGTGGAACGATGACAATGAGGGTTCCAGAACTTTACAGAGCTGTTCCAGAAGCACTTTGTTATATGCACCCAAAAGATGCTGATACTTATGGTGTAAAACAGGGTGAACTTTGTTGGGTTGAATCACGAAGAGGAAAAGTAAAAGCAAGAGTCGAGACAAGAGGAAGAAATAGACCTTCAAGAGGATTAGTATTTGTGCCTTGGTTTGATGAAAAAGTATTTATCAACAAAGTGTGCCTCGATGCAACTTGCCCACAATCTGGTCAAACTGATTATAAAAAATGTGCAGTAAAAATTTATAAAGCCTAAGGGTAGATACAAAAACAAGAAGATAGAAAAATGAATGAAGAACCAATAAATGAACGACGAAATTTTTTCCTTACTATCGCAAGAGCAACAGGTTTAGCTGCTCTTGGTGGGTTAGTCTGGAGTGCTTATGTGGATGAAGCGACAGCGAATAGATTGTTGCTTCGACCACCAGGGGCTTTAAGAGAGGAAGATTTTTTAAAAACTTGTATCAAGTGTGGGATGTGTGTTGAGGCTTGTCCTTTTAATACTCTCAAACTTGCAGCTCCAGGGGATAATAAACCTGTGGGGACACCCTATTTTATACCACGAGAGATACCTTGCTATATGTGTAAGGATATCCCTTGTGTTCCTGTGTGTCCAAGTGGTGCACTTGATATAACAAAAGTGAGCACAAATAATATTCTTGATATCAATAAAGCTCAAATGGGTACAGCAGTGATTGATGAGAAAAACTGTATCGCTTTTTGGGGTATCCAATGTGATGCTTGTTATCGGGCTTGTCCACTGTTAGATCAAGCTATAAAAGTTGATTATGCGAAGAATGATAGAACAGGGAAACATGCTTATTTGACACCACATGTTGATAGTGATATTTGTACAGGATGTGGACTCTGTGAAAGAGCTTGTGTAACAGAAAAAGCTTCTATTATAGTGCTTCCTAGAGAATTAGTACTTGGAAAAGCTGGTGATCACTATGTAAAAGGTTGGGATAAAAAAGATGAAGCAAGAGTTGAAAATGCAACAGCTGAAATAACAACAACAAAGCTAAGTGAAGAGAAAGCTATAGATTCATTAAATGATATGGGGGATTTATTAGATGATTAAAAATAAATATTTAATTTTACGAAGATTTACTCAAATATCTTTAATGGTGCTCTATTTTGGTGCAAATGCTTGGGGTTGGAATTTTCTTGTTGGAAATCTGAGTTCATCACTTATTTTTGGAGTTATCCCTATGAGTGACCCTTATGCAGTGCTTCAAATGTTTGCAGCTGGTGCTTTGATTACAGTTGATATTTTTATTGGTGCCCTTGTAGTGTTGTTTTTTTATGGAATTGTTGGTGGAAGAGCTTTTTGTAGCTGGGTATGTCCTATTAATATAGTAAGTGATGCAGCAAACTATACAAGAAGAAAATTTGGTTTCAATCAAATCCAAAAAAAGCAACCAGCATCAAGAACTATAAGATATTGGGTTTTAGCAATAAGTTTGATTCTCTCATTTTTGATGGGTGTTACAGCTTTTGAATTTATCTCTCCTATCTCAATGGTGCATAGAGGGATTATTTTTGGAATTGGATTTGGAGTTGCAGCAGTTGTTGTTATCTTCCTTTTTGATCTTTTCGTTTTGAAAAATGGTTGGTGTGGACATATTTGCCCACTTGGTGGATTTTATTCACTTGTAGGAAAATATTCACTTATTCGAGTAAAACACGAAGAGGAAAAATGTACCCTTTGTATGAAGTGCAAAGAGGTTTGTCCTGAAAATCAAGTTTTGTTTATGGTTGGAAAATCAACAGAGCAGGTTTTAAGTGGTGAATGTACAAATTGTGCAAGATGTATAGAAGTATGTGATGATGATGCTTTAAATTTCTCTTTGAGAGATTTGATAGCAAATAAAAATAGTCAAAAAAAATAAATTTAGGTGAAGTAAGAGAAACTCGTTTCTCCCTTCAGGGTTTGCTTCTTTAGATGTAGTTTTGCTCTATCTTTTAAAGAAGTTATGAAAGAGAGGTCCCTTTTTAAATGGGACATTTTAAAAGGAGAATAGATATGACAAAAGTATTTTCAAAAATTGGATTGAGTGCTGTATTGGTATCTGCATTGTTTGCTGTAACACTGAGTGCTGTGAGTGAAGCACCTAAAAAGCTTATAGATGCTGATTCAATTGGTCTTAGAAAAACGACGATGGATGGTGAAGATAATACTGCACCTGAAAAAACAAATTATTCTAAAAATCCAGCAGGGAGTGGGAAAAAAATAAAAAGAGCATATCAAGATGCACCACCAATGATTCCACATGATACAGAGGGGATGTTGCCTATTACTATAAATGATAATCAATGTATCTCTTGCCATATGCCAGATGCTGCAAAAGAGATGGGGATGGGAGCTACACCAGTTCCAGTTTCACACCTCACAAACTTTAGACCTTATCACAAACTAGAGGGTGAAGGGGACAATGAGGAGTTCAAAAAAATTATAGATGAGATGAATAATGACACTAAAATAGAGAAAAAAGATACTTTAGTTGGTGCAAGATTTAATTGTAGTGCTTGTCATGCTCCACAAAGTAATGGACAATTAGTTGATAATGATTTTAAAGCAAAATTCCTTTCAAAAGATGGTGCTAAAAAATCGAGCTGGAATGGTAAAAAATTTACTGAAGGGCTTGATACAGTTAATCAAAAATAATTTAAATAAGGGTTTCCCCCTTATTTATTTTCCAAGCAAGTACCATCAATAACTAAAAAAACTCTTGATATATGTCAAACTTTTAGCTTTCAATTTTCTCTATAATTTTCACATGATACAACTACGAGATGCAATTAAAAATATACCACTTTTTTCAGATATTTCAGACGACACACTTGAGGTAATCGTTTCTATATCTTCTTTGATGCGATATGAAAAAGATTCTATCCTTTTTTACGAATCAGATTTTTCTAATCAGCTGATTTTTCTAGCAGAGGGACTCCTTAAAGTATATAAAATTGATAAATTTAATAATGAAATTTTTCTCTATTATGTTTATAAAAATAGTATGATTTCAGAACTTTCCAATCTTGAAGAAAATACAATTCGTTGTTTTTCTAATGCGGAATTTGTTGAAGATAGTGCTATTGTAGCGATAGATTTTAAAAAATTTAAAGAATATTTTTTAAATGAAAATCCATTTATGATGAGTTTTATTAAAGAATTGATTTACAAAAATCAACAATTACAGTGTATAATCAATCGTGAACTTGTCTTTGATGCTATTTCAAAGGTTGCTTTTATGTTGATAAATGATTTGCAAGTGTTTAATTCTCTTAAAAGACATGAAGTAGCGGTATTACTCCATATTCAGCCTGAAACACTTTCAAGAGTTTTGCAAAAATTACAAAGGAATGAGGTGATTATGATAGATAAAGGGCTTATTTATGTGAGTAAATATGATGAACTAAAAAAAATATATAACGGAGGGATGTAAGTGACAACAATTAGTGCAAGTACAAAAATTAAAATCTTAGGTGCTTCCTTATTTTCTACAGTTCTTATCGTTATTATGGTAACAATTTATCTCAATCATAAAAATAAGAAAGATGCACTTATTATTAATATTGCAGGGAAAGAGCGGATGTTGACTCAACAGATTACAAAAAATATTTTTCTTATTCAATATTCTGATACACAAGATTTTGCTGAGATGGATAGGGCTGCTGAAGAGTTTAAATTTGGACTTAGAACTCTATTATATGGAAATCAATCATTGAATATTGCTCCAGCACCAACAGATGAGATAATAAAACAGATTTATAAAGTGCAGTTATTGTGGGATGTGTTTTTAAAAAATAGTGATAGTTACAAAAAAGCAATCAATATGAATGATTCAGAACAAATAGCACAACTGAGTGATTATTTTAAAGATTCTAATATTGAATTACTTCAAGAAGTTGATTATCTTGTGTCATTATACACTGAATATTTTGAAGTTAAAAATCAATTTATTAAAAATTTTCAATATACTTCATTTGCTTTTTTGATTGTTTTTGCCTTGTATTCGATAGTACAACTTAGACAAATCGAACTTCATGCAAGGGAGTTTATAGAAAAATCGAAAAGAATCTCTATGGGAGATTTTGAAAACTTAGAGCCTTTAAAAGTTGATTCAGAAAAAGAGTTTGTTGAAGTAGCTGATAATTTGAATTGTTTTATCAATAAAGTAACAGCAGCGATGCATTATTCTCAAACAGCATTAGACCAGTCAAAAATGGCATCAGAGCGACTAGAAGAACTTACAGGTGAATTTACTGTTTTACTGAGTGAACTTGAGAGTAAAACTGATATTAGTGATAATCTTGATAGAAGTGAAGATATTGTTATTGAATCAACAGAAGAGCTTTTAAAAACAACAAAAAAACTACAAAATCTTAAAAATGAACTCACTTTACTTTTGGAAAATTGTAAAGTCAAAGAATAAAAAAAGGAACTTGATGCTTATAGATGGACACAATAGAAAAGTAGATTATTTACGAATTTCACTCACTGAGAGATGTAATTTTAGATGTCAATACTGTATGCCTGAAAAACCTTTTTCGTGGGTACCACATGAAAATCTACTTACTTTCGAAGAGTTGTTTTTATTTGTCAAAGTCTCAATTGATGAGGGGATAACAAAGATAAGATTAACAGGAGGTGAGCCACTCTTGCGAAAAAATTTAGAGAGTTTTATTGCTATGATTCATAACTATGCTCCCAATATCGACTTAGCTATCACTACAAATGGGTATCTTTTAAAAGAGTATGCTCTCCTTTTAAAAGAAGCAGGGCTTAAACGAATTAATATCTCTCTAGATACTCTTAAAAAAGAGACAGCACACTATATTGCAAAAAAAGATGTTTTAGAAAAAGTCTTAGAGGGTATAGAAGAAGCATCTCGTGTAGGGCTTAAAATCAAAATAAACTGTGTTCCACTCAAAGGGATCAATGATGGGGAGATTATCTCCTTGCTTGAATATTGTAAAGCAAAAGGGTATGAGATACGATTTATTGAATTTATGGAAAATGCCCATGCAAATGTGAAACAGGGACTCGATTCTAAGGAGATTCAAGAGATTATCGCAACAAAATATCATTTTACAAAAGAGACACGAAAAAATGGAAGCCCATCTCAAGGATATGTTTTAGATGATGGATATGTTTTTGGAATTATTGAGCCGCATCTTGATAGCTTTTGTAACGATTGTAATCGTATTCGTCTCACTGCTGAGGGGTATCTAATACCTTGTCTTTATTTTGAGGATGCTCTTTCTATAGCTGATGCTATCAAAGCTAAAAATGTCCCACTTGCTGTTGAGATACTTAAAACTGTTCTTCAAAATAAACCAGAAAAAAATAGATGGGGAAGCGAAAATGATAGTAGCAGAGCTTTCTATGAGACAGGTGGGTGAAAGAATAAGTAAAACACACTTAACATGTTTTACTTATTGGGAAGGTTAGTTATAAATAACTTTTCTTATATTTTCCCCTTCACGATTACGAATTTCGTCGTAGTTTCTTTGAGCTTTTAATTTCTCTTCAAAGCTAATTGGGGTTCGTATCGATTTGTATTCTACAAGGATATCATCTTTAAAAACACCACTGACATTTGCATACACCCAATAGTATCCTTTATCTTTTCGTAAATTTTTTACGATTCCTTCCCATTTCCCTTCTCTTTTAAGTTTTCGCCACATATCAGCAAAAATAGATTTAGGCATATCAGGATGTCGCACGATATTATGCGATTTTCCTATAAGCTCTTCTGACTTGTAGCCACTTATTTGTGAAAAAGTATCATTTGCATAGGTGATATTTCCCTTCAAATCAGTTCTTGAGATGATTAGTTCCCCTTGGGGAACCTCTGTCTCTATCATAAATTCACTTTCATAAAACTCTTGCATTGTCTACTCCACTCTATCAAATTCTGCTGCAAAACCTTCAAGGTCTTTTTTCTTTAAGTCCCCACGATAGATGATTTTATCGACATCAATTGTATCATCGTTGAGCATTTTTGGAACAACATCAGCATTCTCAAGAACTTCCATATGAGCATTGAGTTCATCTTCACTATATGCCATCTGCATATCAGCACTAATAACATGAGGAATTGCCTCTATAACTCTTAGTTTCTCTAGCTCCTCTTTGACACTTTCCCCTTCAATTGTAATGATGATTCGACCTTGTTCATCATGCAAATGATAGTCACAAACTGGACAATTTTTGAGTGCTTCCACAACCTCTGCTAAATATTTTGGTACTGTTTTTACTACTATACTTGAGATATTCATTATTTTTTTCCTACCTTATAAAAATTTATTTTTGGACTTTCACTACTTACAAAAAGCTCATTTTCACTTTTGAAAACTATTCCAGTCATCGTTGCTTCTTGACCTTTAAGATTGTAGAGTTTCTCCTTTGTTGTTGTGTTGACTACTAAAACATCGTTGTTTTCATTATAGGCAATTGCTCCAAGATTTGCACTTGGGCTCAGTGCACAGCTATAGAGTAAAAAATCAAAATCTAAGCTCGTGTGTTTCCCATTTTTGTAAATCACCGCTTTTCTATCTTGCCCAGCAGTTAATACAACCCCTTTTTTGTAGTCAAGTTGATAGATTTTATCAAGATTGACTTCTGGAAGATTTTTAAGAACTCTTCCAGAACCAATATCTATAATTCTCACTAATCCACTTTCATCTGTACTTGCAACTGTTTTTTTATCTTCACTTATCATAAAATGGGAAAATGAAGAAGCACTCAACTGATAGAGATATTTTTGTTTTTGTAAAGCGATATCCCATACACCCATTTGATTACTCAAAAGGAGGAAAACAAAACTATTTGGATTTACAAAACTTGCTTTTTGGACAAGCATTTTATTTTTAGGGGAGATAAGTTTTTTGAGTTGATTCCCTTTATAAAGATAAACATCACGAAATCCAGATTCCCCTTGTGAAACTATCAAAATTGAATCAGCTATAACATCAACTGAAAATACTTTTGCTTTAATAGTATCCCCTACAAAATCTTTAATTTTAGGGAGTGTAACGGTTTCAATTTTCTTTTTTTTACCAATATCAAAAATCTCTACAGTGCCATTATCTGTTCCAGCATAGAGGTTATTCCCCGTTATCGCCATCGTTTGCACCCCACCACTTGCTTTATACACAGCAGTTGGCTTTTTTGTTACTTCACCAAATAAAACAATACATAGTGTAAGGATAAAAACTATTTTTTTCATTTCTTTTCATCCAATGAATCTTTTATTGCAGCCATTTGTTGGTGTAATTCATAAAAATGCTCATTTGTCACATCACTATTTTTACTCCATTTGACCACAATATCATTATTGTGGTTTACTCCAATTTCAGCAATTTTCTCTTCAAAAACACTAAGAGTTTCACAAATTTGTGAGCTTCCATCTTCTGTGTCAGTCACTCTAATAAACCAACCACCAGCATAATCCTCTTCAACATTTGCAGTTATTTCTACTGACATATCTCCTCCTTAAAATTTGTTCCAAATTTTTTAATTATTTTGACTCATAGGTATAGTTTGTGTATAGGTAATTGCATCACTTGGACATACTTTGATACAAAATCCACAACTTGTGCAACTCTCACTGCTAATGGTTGGCTTGAAAATCCCATCAAACAAGATAGCATCATCAAGACAAGGGTCTTTACATGAAAAACACATGGTACTTTGCCAACTCATACATCTAGTAGTATCAATCGAGACAACCATATCAATTTTTTTCTTGTGGCTAAAACTAAGAGTTCCACTAGGGCAAATAAGTGCACACTCATCACAGTAAGTACACCCACCCAAAGAAAAATCTAATGATGGGGTTTTATCTTCTAAGATAGTAATAATCTTTTCAGGGCATACAACTGCACATTTTCCATCACAACTAATACAATCAATTGCAAATTGTTCCTCATTAGTAAAGTAGGGAGGTCTTGCGATATACTTTTTTGGTTCCTCTTTTTTTTTGAACATAAAAGTAAAGAGTTCTCGTCTCTCCATTTTTACTTCCCCTTTATTTTCTTCTATTTTTGAGTGCTAGTCTATCACTCTTTGAAACAAAAAATGTTGACCTAAGTCAATTACAATTTGTATAGTTCTTTGACACAAATCATACTTATTCTTTTTCCAAATTGGTACCATTTCACAAATTTTCACTAAGGATAGCTATGCAATATATTATCAAAAGAGATGGTTCAAAGGATCAATTTAAACCTTATAAAATAGAGGATGCCATAAAAAAAGCTTTTAAAAGTCAAAATGAAACTTACAATACAAATATCTTTATTGCAGTAATTGAGCAAGTAGAGGAAAATCAACTTCAAGCGGTTGAAGATATACAAGATGTGATTGAAAAAGCACTTTTCTCTTTTGGGTATTTTTTCGTTGCAAAAGCATTTATCACATACCGTTTTTTGCATAAGATGCAACGAGAGCAGATTTTGGGACTTGGAAGTGATACCACTTTTGTCAATTCAACTGCAAGTGTTGAGGAGTATATCCACAAAAGTGATTGGAGAATCAATGCAAATGCAAATACAGGATATTCTAATTCAGGACTTGTAAATAACCTTGCAGGAAAAGTGATAGCAAACTATTGGCTTGATAAAATCTATACAAAAGAGGAGGGATATGCCCATAGAAATGGGGATATCCATATTCATGATTTAGATTGTTTGACTGGATATTGTGCAGGATGGAGTTTACGACAACTTTTAAATGAGGGGTTTAATGGAGTTCGTGGAAGAGTTGAAAGTGATGCACCAAAACATTTTCGTGAAGCACTCGGGCAAATGGCAAATTTTTTGGGGATACTTCAAAGTGAATGGGCTGGAGCTCAAGCTTTTAGTTCATTTGATACTTACCTTGCACCTTATGTTTTTGCCGATGATTTAAGTTTTAGTGAAATCAAAAAAGCTATCAGAAGTTTTATTTACAATCTCAATGTCCCTTCAAGGTGGGGACAATCTCCCTTTACAAATATCACAATAGATTGGACAGTGCCAGATGATTTGAAAAATCAAATCCCAACAAGATATGATATCCATCTTTTTAAAGATAATAACTCTCTTGATTTAGTGCAAAAAGCACATCAAAGAGGGATAGATAGCCTTCACAATTTGACCTATAAAGATTTTAAACCAGAGATGGATTTGATAAATAAAGCTTACTATGAGATTATGACAGAGGGTGATAAAACAGGGCAACCATTTACTTTTCCAATTCCAACGGTTAATATCACTGAAGATTTTGATTGGGATGGGGAAAATGTTGAAGTATTGCTTGAAAATAGTGCCAAAATAGGAAGTTCTTATTTTCAAAATTTTGTAGGAAGTCAGTATAAACTTGATAGCGATGGGAACAAAGTAGAAAATCTTGAAGCATATAAACCAAATGCTGTACGAAGTATGTGTTGTAGATTGCAACTTGATTTACGAGAGTTACTTAAAAGAGGAAATGGACTATTTGGTTCAGCGGAGATGACAGGAAGCATCGGAGTAGTGACCTTAAATATGGCAAGACTTGGGTATTTGTATAGTGGTGATAAGGGGAAACTTTACCAAGCTATTGAAGAACTCCTTGAACTTTCTTATGCAACTTTGGAGAAAAAAAGGGTTGTTATCAATAGCTTGTTTGAAAATGGTTTATATCCTTATACAAAACGATATCTTAAAAATTTCAATAACCACTTTTCAACAATTGGGGTGAATGGACTCAATGAGTTGGTACGAAATTTTACAAAAGATAGTGATGATATTACTACAGATTTTGGAGAGGAACTCTGTTTGGAAATTTTAGAATTTGTAAGGGAGAAAATCAAAGCTTTCCAAGAAAGAAGTGGGAATCTTTACAACCTTGAAGCAACTCCAGCTGAGGGGACAACTTATCGTTTTGCAAAAGAGGATAAAAAAAGATATCCAGATATTTTACAAGCAGGTGAGGGGGAAAATATCTACTATACAAACTCTTCACAGCTTCCAGTTGATTTTACAAATGACCCATTTCTAGCTCTTTTAAAACAAGATAAATTTCAAACTAAATATACAGGAGGTACTGTTTTGCATCTGTATATGAATGAAAAACTAAAAACTACAGCATCTACAAAAGAGTTTTTAAAAACAGTTTTAGAGAATTTTAGATTACCTTATATCACTTTGACACCGCTTTTTTCGGTGTGTCCAAAGCATGGGTATTTGAGTGGTGAACATGAATATTGTCCAAAATGTGATGAAGAGATTTTGGAAAATAATAGAAAATAAATAGAAAGGAAACCTATGAAACACAATGAAATTTTAGAAAAATTGAGCGATAAAAGAACAAAATGTACCGTCTATACAAGGGTTATGGGATACCATCGACCAGTAGAGAGTTTCAATATCGGTAAAAAAGCAGAACACAAACAAAGGATCTATTTTGTGGAAAAAGCAAAAACTTTTTGAAAGCCTCACCCCGTTTACGCTCCTTGATTTTGAGGGGTTGAGTTCGGCGATTTTATGGTTGTGTGGGTGCAATATGCGATGTGGATATTGTTACAATCCTGAAATTGTATTTGGAGGAGGAGAATTTTCATATGAAGATTTTGAACAATTTTTTGTTTCGAGAAAAAATCTTCTCAAAGGAGTGGTGTTGTGTGGTGGAGAGCCAACACTCCATAAAGAGATAGTATCTCTTGGCTATGAACTTAAAAATATAGGATATAAAATCAAACTAGATACCAATGGAACAAAACCAAAAGTGGTTCAAGAATTGATTACAAATCATCTTATAGATTATGTTGCACTTGATTTTAAAGCTCCAGAAGATAAATTTGAAATGGTTACAAAAAGCAAAAAGTGGAGTTATTTTTTGGAAACTTTAGAAATTTTAGTAGATTCTTCACTTGAGTATGAAGTGAGAACCACTTTTTATGGAGGTTTTCTTGCAATAAGGGATATTGAAATGATATGTGATATCTTAAAAAGTATTGGGTTTCGTAAAACATATTATCTTCAAAATGCTTTGTGTGATATGAATACACTTGGAAATATTGTAGATGGAGAAAAAAGAATCTCCTTAAATGATATGAAGATTTTTGAAAAATATCCGTTCGAGGTTATTTTAAGGTAGGTAATATTAAATGAAAAAACTTGATATTTATCAAGAATTCGCTGCAGATTATTGATTATACTTTCAAAATTTTTATGTAAGGAACCAGAATGAAACAAGAGATAACTTTAGAGGGTGCAACAGTCCCATTTTACAAAGATGAAAATGAAGCAATAGTGACATATACTTTTGATAGCAGCAGATGTGGGCATCCAGAACCAATGATAAATGCGATGATTGGGCTTCAAACTATCAAAGATGGTGAACAACTCATTATGATAAATAGTAAAGCACCAGCTGGGCTTTTCCCTAAAGTTGAAAATGACTTCAACTATGAAGTGAGTGAACTTTCTAATGGATTATTTCAAATTATTTTTACAAAAAAAGGGGATGGAAGTAGTACAGATTTTAGTGATAGAGGATGTGGCGGAACGGGATGTTCCCACTAAAAAGCTTTTGGTAAAGTTATAAAATGGCAGTTTCAACCGATTTCGCACCACCTTTTAGACTTATCGCCCCTTATTTTATATTAGGGGTACTTTTTTATATAGGGGGAATTGCTTCATTGTTTGGAGTAGATGTTTCTAATCTTTCCCAATTTTCCCCTTTTACACTTTCATTTATCCATCTCTTTTTACTTGGATTTGTGATGATGGTGATTTTTGGAGCGATGGCTCAACTTGTCCCTGTCGTCCTTGAAGTAGGGCATTTTGCAGTGGAGTTATATTATGTAATCTATCCACTTTTAGCTCTTGGAGCAGTGATGATGGGGATTGGATTTGTATTCTCTCCTATATTACTCCCTTTTGGTGGGGTTGTCGTTTTGATAGCGATGATGGTATTTTTATTTGAAACAATGATGAC
>CAZHJR010000032.1:0-5276 GCA_964533335.1 uncultured Helicobacter sp.
AAAATACAACTATGTTTGTCCAAAAATAGTAAAAACTTCTAGTGATGAGAATTTCTTAGAACTCATTGGTGGAAGACATCCTATTTTAGAGATGGGGGAAGAGAGAGGTATTTATATCCCTAATGATATTATTTTAGGAAATCTTAACTTAGCAAAAAAAGAGTACAAAGAAAATGTCATCATCAAAAATTCAAAACCACTTACTATCATAGATAACCATATGAATGGTGTCCTTTTGTATGGGATAAATAGTAGTGGGAAATCCTCTTTGATGAAAACAATTGGACTGTGTGTGATTTTAGCTCAAAGTGGTTTTTTTGTCCCAGCTGCTTCTATGAGATTTTCACTTTTTGATTCAATGTTTACAAGAATTAGTGGAGCTGATAATATTGCACGAGGATTATCAAGTTTTGCTGTTGAGATGTTTGAACTTAAAAATATATTTAATCGTGCTGGGGTAAAATCTCTCATACTAGGAGATGAGATAAGTCATAGTACAGAGACTATGAGTGGTCTTAGTATTGTGGCAAGTGCAATTTTAAAGCTTTCTAAAATGAAGTCCATTTTCCTTTTTGCTACACATCTTCATCAACTTCCAACAATTAAAGAGATTGAACTTTTACGCAATATCATCTGTTTGCATTTGAGTGTGATTTATGATGAAAATGAGGATAAGCTAGTGTTTAATAGAAAACTATCACACGGCAGTGGAAGTAGTATGTATGGGCTTGAATTTGCAAAATCACTCCACATGGATAAAGAGTTTTTAAAAGTTGCTAATGATATACGAAAAACTTTAACTGATGATTATGATACGATTGAAAGACTCTCTTTTAAAAAGACTAGTAAATATAATAAAGAACTTTACATAACTTCTTGCGCTATTTGTGGTGCTATCGTTGACGATGTACATCATATTCAAGAGCAAAAGAAAATTGATGAAAAAGGATTTATTGGACATGTAAATGTCAATCATAAATACAATCTTATACCACTTTGCAAAAAACATCATAAGATGGTACATGATGGAAAGATTCATATCAACGGGTTTGTAACCACATCAAATGGTTTGGAACTACACTATACAAATTTGGAGGAAAAATGATGAACGAGCAAAGCGAGCAAATTACGAAGTACAAAATAGGACAAAATGTAGCCTCATTAATAGGCAATACACCAATAGTAAGACTTCACAATATAGACAAAGAACTTTATGGAGAGATTTATGGAAAATGTGAATTTATGAATCCCTCAAGCTCGATTAAAGATAGAATTGCACTTAATATGATAACAAGTGCTTTGCTTGCTGGAAAAATAAATAAAGATACTCACATCATTGAACCCACAAGTGGAAATACAGGTATTGGACTTGCATCTATTTGTGCTAGTATGGGACTAAAACTCACCCTTACTATGCCAGAATCTATGTCGCTTGAAAGAAGACAACTTATTGGTGCATATGGTGCAAATATAGTTTTAACTCCAGCAAATCTTGGTATGACAGGAGCAGTCAATAAAGCAAAAGAGTTATCTGAACTTGATAAAAATAGTATCGTCTTAGACCAATTCTCAAATCCAGATAATCCACATGCCCATGAAAAAACAACGGCATTAGAGATATTAAATGATATGGATAATCTAATTGATATTTTTGTAGCTGGAGTGGGTACTGGAGGTACTATTAGTGGTGTAGGAAAAGTTTTAAAAGAGAAGATTCCAAATATTAAAGTTGTAGCCGTTGAGCCATTTGCATCAAATGTTTTAAGTGGTGGAACTCCAGCCCCACATAAAATACAAGGGATTGGAGCTGGATTTATCCCAAAAACTTTAAATACCAATATTTATGATGAGATTATTACAATTGAAAATGATGAAGCGATTGAGACTGCTAGACTCATAGCAAAAAAAGAGGGAGTTTTAGTCGGTATTTCAAGTGGAGCGAATATTGCTGCTGCCATAAAATTAGCTTCAAAAATAGAAAATAAAGGGAAAAAGATACTAACTATCCTTTGTGATAGTGGTGAGAGATACTTAAGTACTGGGATATTTGATACAAAAGATGAGACAAAATAATGAAAATGATTGAAATCTTAAACAATAGAATTGAAGAGATTAGAGGCGAAGTGTTAGCTTTAGTTGATAATCAATCAATCTCTTTAATTGAAAAAAATACAGCTATGCAACCTTTGGTTGAGGAGAAAAAAGTTTTAGAACATACACTAGTGTATTTAGAAAAGATTAAAAATACAAATTACAAAGGACTTTGTGGAGGAGGATGAAACCATTGTATTCAAATTTGATTAATCAAAATTTAATACTCTTTTTTGTATAGTTCCACCGCTTCTCTTAGACCTTTGCAATTGCATTTAGAGTCAAGTCCCCAGGATAGGAATATAGCAAGGAAACTTTTCTTGTGGTGTGTTTTGGTATCTGGGAGGAGTACTTCAATAAATAAAAATCTCCTAAAATCAGTTTAACTCACAAACTTTCTTTCTTATCTTATACAGTTATTAAATTATTTTCCAATCTTACTATTCTTAACAGTAGAACAAATATACCTCAATAGCTAATTTGTTCTACCATTATTGTTTTATATTTATCTAGCTTCTTTCATAGTATCAGCTATCATAAATGCCAATTCTAAAGCTTGATCAGCATTGAGTCTTGGATCACATTGAGTATGATATCTACTTGTTAAGTCTTCTGTTGTGATATTGCAGCTTGTGCTTCCTGTACACTCAGTTACATCCTGTCCTGTCATCTCTAAGTGAATACCCCCAGCTACACTTCCTTGTGCTTTATGAATTTGGAAAAATTGTTTCACTTCACTTAAAATATTCGCAAAATCTCTTGTTTTATATCCATTTGATGCTTTTTCAACATTTCCATGCATAGGGTCACAAGACCAAACAATTTTTCTCCCCTCTTTTTCTACACGAGCTAAAAGTTTTGGATAAAGTTCACTTACCTTATTTGCTCCCATTCTTACAATTAGATTGAGCCTTCCTGCTTCATTTTCTGGGTTGAGTGCATCAATAAGTTTCATTAATTCATCTTCATCCATAGAAGGACCTACTTTACAACCTATTGGATTTTTAATCCCTCTAAAATATTCGATGTGTGCATCACCAAGACCTCTTGTTCTATCTCCAATCCATAACATATGAGCAGAACAATCATACCAATCACCAGTAAGACTATCTTTTCTAGTGAGTGCCTCTTCATAATTTAAAAGTAATGCTTCATGCGATGTATAAAGAACTGTTTCACTGAGTTGTGGTGTATTTTGTGAAGTAATGCCACATGACTCCATAAATCGTAAAGCATCAGATATTTTTGTTGCTAATTCTTCATATTTTTCACCTAAGGTATTGTTTTTCATATAAGTCAAATTCCATTTATGCACTTTGTGAAGGTCTGCCATTCCCCCTCGTGCAAAAGCTCGAAGTAAATTCAGAGTAGCTGCACTTTGATTATAAGCTTTAAGTAATTTTTTTGGATTTGGATTTCTAGCTTTGATATCCGCATCAATATCATTAATGATATCTCCTCTATAACTTGGGTACTCAACTCCATCAATTATCTCAGTATCACTACTTCTTGGTTTTGCAAATTGTCCTGCAATTCTTCCAACTTTCACAACAGGTTTTCCACCACTAAAAGTCATTACAACTGCCATTTGCATCATCACTTGGAAAAGTGATTTTATATTTTGAGCATTAAAAGCATTAAAACTCTCAGCACAATCTCCACCTTGAAGTAAAAATGCTTTCCCATTGGCAACATCAGCAAGACTTGATTTTAATCTTCTAGCTTCCTCTGCAAAAATAAGTGGTGGATAAGAAGCTAACTCTTTTTCTACCCTTTTTAATTTTTTCTTATCATCATAATTTGGTTGTTGTTTAATTGGAAAATTTCTCCAACTATCTGGTGTCCATATTGTATTCATAACACTCTCTCCTTATTAATTTTATTTTTTTAATTTTTTTAACATTTGGGCAAAAGAAACTTTAAAAGCTTCCAAACCATCACTCAATAATTTATCACCAGCTTGTGCTAAACTAATCTCATGGGATGCTAATAAAGCAAAATAACTATCACATTCTTCCTGTGTTAAAAGCTCTGATTTGATAAATTCATCTCTTTTCATATATGCCTTGATTGTTGCAAGTGGAGCAGTATTAATACTATGAGGAAAAATAAGATTTTCTATATAATAACTTGGCTCTACCTCATCTCCTTTAACACCCGTACTTGCAAAAAGTGTTCGAATATTTTTATTTCCTATTTTTTCCACCTCATAGTAACACTTTGTAGCATTGATGATTCCACATCTCATAGATTCTAAACCTTTTGCTTTAAGTGTATTATCAAGCTCCCTATCAAATCTACTAACAAATACAGAGACAACCGCTTTTGTCTCTTTTTTACTTTTTTCTATTCCACTTTTAAGTGCTTGTGCACATTTTACAGCTTGAGCTGGTGTAAAAATCAAAGTAGCATTGACATTTATCCCCATTGAAGTTAAATTTTCCATCGCTACATATCCAGCCTCTGTCGCTGGTATTTTTATCATCACATTAGAATGCCCAATTGCAGTAAAAAGTCTTGTTCCCTCTTCGATAGTACCCATCGCATCATCACATAATGTTGGATCAACTTCAATCGAAATAAAACCATCATCACTATTAGCTTCATAAAGAGGATGTAAAATCTCTGCAGCTCTTTTAATATCTGCTATAGCTAATTCTTCATAAATCTTTTTACTTTCGTTTGCTTGAAGCATAGAGATTTGTTGTGTATAAGCACTACTTGAGGCTATTGCTTGTTCAAAAATCGCAGGATTACTTGTTGCTCCATGTATCACTTCATCTTCAATTAATTTACCAAATTCATTTTCTAAAAAATCTCTCTCGATAAAATCGCACCACAGTGAAAAATTTATTGTTTTTTTAAAATTCATTTATATTTTCTTCCTTTTATTATTTTATTCGCAAGTAAGATCTTTATCAACATTGTGTTTGAAATCTTTTAGGATAAATCCTTTGCATTCTTTATTTGCTTTTAAATCTTTAAATTTTACAAAATATTTATGTCCCTGTATTTTTGTATCTATATTTTCAACTTGAGTAATACTATATACTTTTACATCAGATATTTGCTCATAGCCCAATTCTTTTAAAACTTTCTCTGCCTTAGAAGCTTTACCATTTTCAACTATTATAAAAGTAGCTAACCCCAATAGGATAATCACACCAATCCAAATCCAAGTTTTT
>CAZHJR010000032.1:5376-20413 GCA_964533335.1 uncultured Helicobacter sp.
CAAAATATTGGACTTAAGCAGGGTGAAATAATGGAGATAAAAGTTCCATTTGGAAGTTCATATGCTTATAGGTACATAAGTAGTATCTCCCAAAAAGAATGGAAAATATTTGCCCTTTATAGAAATAATACAATGTTAAATGTAAGACCATCACTTATCCTTAAACCTAACGATATTATTTTAGTTATCGGCAAACCAAAAGTGCTTCTCCAAGTGTATGCTGCTATTTCTATGTCAACAGGGCATTTTCCTATGCCATTTGGAAAAAATATATATGTCTATATTGACCTTTATTTACAAGATGAAAATGATGCTCTTAATGCAATTAAAAAGGCTAGATATCTTCAAGAAAGGCTAAACAATACAAAACTTATTATACGGATTACAAGACCTACAACAATTGATATTCTCAATCAAATCAAAGAGTTAGTAAAACACATTGAAGATAAAGTTTTAGAATTTGATTATCATAATGTTGGTGTTGTAAATCTTATGACATCCGATATTAAAAAATATGAAATTGGTATGTTTGTTTTAACCAACACACTTTTAAAAAATACGAAAATTGCCCAAAAAGTCTTGGTTTCAAAAAAACCCATTTTCAAAGTTGGAATAGAAAACATAAATAATATTAAAACAATTACGATGGTTTTAAATACACACAAAGTATATGAACAGCTCTCTCCTATCCTTTTTGATATTTCATCACAACTTAAATACAAAGTGAATGTTATCAATTCTGATCCAATTGGTGATTCTGATAGAACGAAACTTACCCATCATCTTGATAGTTTGGCAAAAATATTCAATCAAGAGATAAAAATAGAAACAAATGGGAAAAATCCTATGGCTGTTCTCAAAGAAAAAGACAATGTCTTACAGATTTTACCACTAAAAGAGGATATGTTTAAAAAAAGAATTATTAGTTTTTTTACTACAAATAGTGACCTTCTCTCTTATGATTTGAAATACCTCAATCAAATCATTATCCCAATTGTTGAATAATTTTAAACTTAATATATAAGGAATATTGCACATGAAATTTGAAAAATACCCTTTTGAAAGACTAGCCTTTTTACTTGAGGGGATAGTTCCAAACCCAAATTTTGCCCCAAGTAGCCTTACTATTGGGGAGCCTCAATTTGACACTCCACAGTTTATTCAAGAGGAACTCAAAAACACAACATCACTTCTCAATAAATACCCAAAAAGTGCTGGAGAAGAATATCTTAAAAAATCTATGCGAGGTTTTATCAAAACACGATTTGGTGTTGCTATAAGTGATGATGAAATTATCCCTGTTTTTGGAACTCGTGAGGTACTTTTTAATTTTCCTCAGTTTTATCTTTTTGATAAAGAAAATCCAACTATCGCTTACACAAACCCTTTTTATCAAATCTATGAGGGTGCTGCGATTGCTTCAAGAGCAAAAGTTATCCATCTTGATTTAACAGAAGAAAATGGTTATCTCCCACAAATAAGTGATGAGGAACTTAAAAAATGTCATTTGGTTATTTTAAACTATCCAAATAACCCAACAAGTGCCACTATCAAAAAAGAGGAGCTTGTAAAGTGGGTGAAAAAAGCTTTGGAATTTGATTTTGTTCTTATCAATGATGAGTGTTATAGTGAACTTTATTTTGGAGATAGTAAACCAGTTTCACTCCTTGAAGCTTGTGTAGAAGCTAGAAATGAAACTTTTAAAAATTGCCTTGTTTTAAATAGCATCTCAAAAAGAAGTTCAGCCCCAGGTTTACGAAGTGGATTTATTGCAGGTGATAAAGAGATTTTAAAAGAGTATATGTTGTATCGAACTTATGTTGGATGTGCTTTGCCACTCCCTTTACAAAAAACAGCTGCACTTGCTTGGAGCGAAGAGTCCCATGTGGAGCATTTTAGAGTGATTTACAAACAAAATTTTGTTTTAGCAAAAGAGATTTTGGGACTAGCGATTCCTGAAGCTACTTTTTATATTTGGCTCAAAGTGGATGATGAACTCAAATTCACACAAGATTTGTATAGAGAAAAAAATATCAAAGTTTTACCAGGGAGTTACCTTGGACGAAATGGCATTGGCAAAGATTATGTACGAATAGCACTTGTAGAAGATAATCAAAAAACAAGTGAAGTGCTCCATAGACTTAAAGATTTTATAGAAAATAAATAAAGAAAGGAAAGAACAAAAATGACTGAACAAGAATTAATGCAAGCTAGAACAAATCCTGAGTTTTTAGGATTTTTAGAAGAGAAAGAAAAAAATGCTATCGAGAGTAAAAATATTGCTGAACTCTATGAGGTTCTTGATAGTTTACTCATCCTTGACCTTGATGATGAGAGAATCAACAAAGTGTATGAAACTATTTTAATGGTCGCTTTTGATGGTGTGCAAACAAAACTAGATAGCCACACAAAATTTTCATTAGATAATGATGACTTTTTTTATATTCGAGCATTTTATGAACATGCTATTGAAAAGTGGAGTTATGGAAATTTCAAAGGGGCAAAAGAACTTCTCTTTGTTCTTTCAAAAATTGTCGAAGATGAACTTTTAACTGAAGCTATCTATGTAAAGCTTTTGGCTTGTGATAAAGAGATTGATCTTAATAGTTTTTATGACTCAACTGTTATGCATCAACAAACAGCAAGAGATGAAAAACATGGTTATTTTATCTTAGATTTTAAATTTGATACAAAAAATTATTTAGCAAGTAAAACAAAAGAGCTTGAAGAGATTCACTCTTCATTAAAACATCTCTTGGAGGTATAAAATGAAAGTTCATTTTATTGGTATTGGTGGTATTGGTCTTTCTGCATTAGCAAGATTTTTGAACTTTAGAGGCTATGAGGTGAGTGGAAGTGATATCAAGTCAACCCCTATCACAAAAGGGCTTGAAGAGGAAGGAATAAAAATAACTATCCCTCATTGTGCAAGTGCAATTAATGGGCAAGATTTAGTTATTTATAGTGCTGCAGTTACTTCTACAAACACCGAACGGCTTGAGGCTTTAAGACAAGAGCTTACAATCTTACCACGAAAAGATGCTTTGCCAATTATTATGAAAGATACAAAAAATTATTGCATCTGTTCTGCTCATGGAAAAAGTACCACAAGTGCGATGCTTTCAAGTATGTTAGGTTCAAGTGCCTTGATTGGAGCGATTAGTAAAGAGTTTGGAAGCAATTTTAGATATGTTGATGACACACTTGTATTTGAAGCAGATGAAAGTGATGCAAGTTTTATCCTTTCAAATCCATATTGTTCAATCGTTATAAATACTGAGCCTGAACATATGGAATACTATAACTATGACCTTAAAAGATTTTACGAAGCATATAAAAAGTTTTTAGATATTGCAACTATTCGAGTTATTAACTGTGAAGACCCATTTTTAGCAAGTTATCAAGGGGATGCGATAAGACTTTATCCATCAACAGATATCAAAGATATTGAGTTTTTTCTCAAAGATGGAGAACCATATACAAAGTTTAATTTAAAAAATTTTGGTACTTTTGAAATTTGGGGGTTTGGTGAACACATCGCTCTTGATGCAAGTATTGCTATTTTAGTAGCACTTCAAACCCTACCACTTGAAGTTATTAAAGAAAATATGAAGCTTTATAAAGGGATTAAAAAAAGATTTGATGTTGTTAAAAATGATGGGGATTTAATTATTATCGATGATTATGCTCACCATCCAACAGAGATAAAAGTAACGATGCAATCAACCGCACTTTATAAAAATCTCACAAATGCTAAAAAAAATATAGTGGTATGGCAACCACATAAATATAGCCGAACAAGAGATAATCTTGAAGCTTTTAAAGCTTGTTTTGTTGGATGTGATGAGCTTATCATCCTTCCTGTTTGGACAGTAAATGAGCCTATTTTAGATATCGATTTTGTTCATGAATTTGCCTCTTACAATCCTATTTTTGCAGATAGTGTAAAACGATATGGAAATGTTTTAGAAGTATGGAAAGATGAACATATTATTATGACTATTAAAGAGGGGATAGTTTTAGGTGTTGGTGCAGGAGATATAACCTATCAATTAAGAAATTAACTGAAGGAAAATTATTATGACTCTTGAGCAAATAAATCCACTTCATTTAGAAGATATACAAAATGAAAATCATCCTTCTGTTTTTTTTGAAGCACAAAATTATAAAGTGTTGATTTTACGATATTTTGAAGAGAAGGATAGTCGGCTAAATGTATTTTCTTTAAGTTTTTTAATCAATCAAGAGTATAATTTTTTTTACTTTGATAAAGAAAATAATTTAGTTAAAAAACTTACCCTAAAAGAGTTTTATATTTGCATAGACAATATGATTGACAATGGCTTGAATTACATCGATCAATTAGTTAAAAAAACAGAAGAGCTAGAAGAATCAATCTTTGAAAATACCGATACTATGAAAAATTGGTTTGAACTTAAAAAACAAATGACAAGAATTGAAAGAATTTTAATCCATACCTTAAAAATAGAAGAACAATTTTATAATAGTATAAAAATTCTAAAAGAAGATACACATCTAAAAACAGGCTTTGAAGACATTGATGAACATCTCAATCGATCTCTTAGAATATCTCAAGCAAATAATTTAAAACTTGATCACATTTACAATATTAGAAATGCTTTAATGAATGAAAAAACAAATAGTGTTATGTATATTCTTACTGTGATTTCAGCTATATTTTTACCGCTCAATCTTCTTGTAGGATTTTTTGGGATGAATACTGATGGTCTTTATTTTAGTGGAAATCCAAATGGGACTATCATTGTAACTAGCATCCTTGGAACAACTATTTTACTCATGTCTTTGTTATTTATGAGAAAACAGTGGTTGTAACTTTATTATTTTATTTTTATAGATTTTTGGGATTTAAAATTACTGTTAAAAGTGAAGATTATAAAACAGTTGCAAAATGTTAAGGCGATAGGGTGCATACACTAAAAATTCCTTTTATAATCGTTGGGTTGTCATTATTTTTATATAATAGTTAGGTAAGTAATAATGGCAAAAAATCACTTATATTGTTTCTGATATAAGGATGCTATTTCCCGATATTATGTCTAGAGGGATACTTATTTAGAAACATTTAGTTAGCATTATGGCTATTTTAGGTGTTGAAGCACCTCCACAAAAGATACAAGTCAAAGTAAAGATAGTTCATCAACTTTGATAGATGCTTTACAATCTAGCCAATTAGATACTCTTTTTAAATCTAAGAGCTGCAATAGAAATAAATAAACTCCCAAGTGCTACAAGTGCTAAAAAGTCATCTATCAAATCAAAAAAATCTGCACCTCTTAGAACAATTCCCCTCATAATATCTATAAAATAAGTTGCGGGGATAATGTAACTTACAAGATAGATGATATCAGGCATACTCTCCCTTGGAAACATAAATCCCGAGAGTAAAATAGCAGGAAGCATTGTTAAAAAAGCATACTGTATCGCTTGCATTTGATTCTCTGCTTTTGTTGAGATAAGTACTCCCAGCCCAAGCATACAAAAAATATACACCAAACTCATAAATAAAAGAAGCACGATACTTCCAGAGATGGGGACATCAAATAAAAATCGCATCAAGATAAGTACAATAATCACTTGAAAAAAAGCGATAATATTATAGGGCGCAATTTTACCAAGTATCAACCCAAGAGGCTCTATTGGAGTAACTAAGATTTGCTCTAGTGTCCCTCTTTCTTTCTCTTTGACAATCGAAAGTGAAGTAAGGATAACTGTCGTAATATTTAAAATAACAGCGATAAGTCCAGGTACCATAAAGTTTGTCGTTTTGGAGTCTGGATTGAAAAGCATTTGAGTTCGTACATCTATGTTATTTGCAGAGGTTTTGAGGTTTTGAAGAGTTGCAGTTAGTTTTATACCAATTAAAGAAGCTGCTTGCATTGCTTGTGAAGCAACCGTAGAATCACTCCCATCAATCAGAACTAAAACACTTCCACTTCGTTTTGCTAAAAGTTCACTGCTATAATTTTGTGGGATAATGATACCCACTTGTGCATTCCCTTTTATTATCTCTTTAATCAAATCCTCTTCACTATTAACCTCATTTTTAACTTTAAAGTAGCCACTATTTTCAAAACTCCAAAGCAATTCACTACTTTTAGCACTTCTATCAAGATTTAACACAACTGTTTTGATATCGCTTACTGTTGTATTGATAGCATATCCAAATATCAAAAGCTGCATAATTGGAATTAAAAAGATAAAAATAAGTGTCGTTCTATCTCTTTTAATTTGTTTACTCTCTTTGTAAAAAATCGCTCCAAATCCTTTTAACATCTAGTTATCCGCCAATTTTGTTAAAGTTACAAAAACATCTTCAAGCGATGGAGCGATAGCTCGTATCGCATCACATATAATATTATCCTTTTGTAAATATTGAATTATCATTTCCTCCGTAATATCATCTTGATATAAAAGATGAACAAATCTTCCAAAAATAGTCGCTTCTTGTACAAAGGGTGCATTTTTGAGTATAGATAAGGCTTTTGCTATTGGTGTTGCACTTAGTTCAGCTCTTTTAAATCCAGTAGGATTCACCTCTTTTAGATTTTTTAGTTCATCCAATGTACCATTTGCAATAAGATTTCCTAAATAAATATATCCCAAACTTCCACACCTTTCAGCCTCATCCATATAGTGAGTGGTGACAAAAAAAGTCATCTTATTTCCAGCATATTCAAAAAAAATATCCCACAAATCTCGTCTTGCAACTGGGTCTATTCCAGCAGTTGGTTCGTCTAAAAAAACCACCTTTGGCTCATGAAAAATTGCACAAGCAAAAGCTAATCTTTGTTTCCACCCTCCACTTAGCTCTCCTGCAAGTTTATTTTTAAACAAACGAAGTTCTAACTTATCAAGCAAAAAATCTGCTCTTTCTTGTGCTTTTTTTTCACTCAAACCATAAATTGAGCCATAAAAATACATATTTTCTAAAACGGTCAAATCTTCATACAAACTAAACTTTTGAGACATGTAGCCTACATTTTTTCGTATCTCTTCCCCCTCTTTAACCGTATCAAATCCAAGAACACTTGCCTCTCCACCATCTGGTATCAAAAGTCCACAAAGCATTTTGATAACTGTTGTTTTTCCAGAACCATTCGGTCCTAAAAATCCATAAATCTCTCCCTCTTTTACTTCAATACTTAGATTATTGACTACAACACTATTTGCAAATTTTTTTGTTAGATTGGTAGTTTTTATCGTTGTCATACTATTGTAAAGTTACCTCAATAATCATCCCATTTTTTAAAGTAACATCATCTACCTTTGCTTTTACTGCAAAAAGTAGATTATCCCTTTCATCTTTCGTTGAGATATTTTTAGGGGTAAACTCTGCACTTTGAGAGATAAAAAAGATTTTTCCTTCAAATTTTTTTGGAGAGTTATCGATAGTGATATAAACTTTTTGCCCCAAAGAAAGAAGATGGAGTTTTGTTTGTGGTACATAAAATTTTGCAAATTTTTCATCTTTTAAATCAATTTGTACAATAGCTTGATTTGGATTTATCAAATCCCCAACTTGTGCTGAAATATTTTGGATAATTCCATTTGATGAAGCTTTGATACTTGACTCTTTGAGATTTAATTTTGCTAAATTGAGATTTGCTTCTACCTCTTTGATGGTCTCAAAAGCAAGATGTTTATCTTCATCTCTATATCCTCCAAGCAACAAATCAAGTTTTTTTTGGCTCACCTCTTTTTGTGCTTTTGCTTGAAGATAGATACTTTGTGTATCATCATACTCTTTCTTTGCACCCACACCACTAGCAAAAAGTGTCTTTTGTCTTTCAAAATTTATTTTGGCATTTTCTAAAACTGCCGATTTCAAATCCAAATCAGCTTTTGCACTCTCAACTTCCTCTTTTTGATAGCCATTTGTTAATTTTTGTAGATTGATTTTAGCTTGTTTGTATTTTGTTTCTAAGATTGCTATTTGAAGCTTTTGAGAATCCCCATCTAACTTGATAAGAGTTTCCCCTTTGGTGACCACGTCCCCTTCTTTTTTATAGATAGCTTCTATCCTTCCACCTACTTTTGAGCCGATATAAGCACTTTTTGAATCTATCTGCCCACTAAAAGAATCATTTTTTATAGACTTCAAAGAGGGATTAAAATAAAAATATCCACCAATACCCAAAAGTACGAAAGCAATAATAAAAAATTTAAAAACTCTCAAATGTTTTTCCTTGATTTTAATGCTTCATTTTATACCAATTATAATTCATTTTGCATAATGTAAAAATAGTTTTTTCACAAAGAAAGTGATACTATAGCAACTAACCAAACAGAGTAAATAAAAGGAAAAATATGAAATTAAAAATAGCTGTTTCTCATTGTTTATTGGGTGAAAACTGTACCTATGCTGCAAGTCACAATAAAGATGATTTTGTTTTACACGAACTTTCAAAATTTGTCGAGTTTATCCCATTTTGTCCTGAGACAATTATGTTAGGAACTCCACGAGAGACGATACGACTTGTCAAAATTGATGGAGTTGAGTGTGTAATAGGAAATACAACAGGAAAAGATTACACAAAAGAACTTGCAACAATTAGCCTAAAAAGTGTTGAAGATATTATGGAACAAGAGGGTGTTTGTGGATTTATTTTCAAAGCAAAATCCCCATCTTGTGGGATAGAAAGGGTAAAACTCTACTCACCAAAAAACAATCTTGAACCTTATAGTACTGCTGGAGTGATGGCTAAAATTGTTTTACAAAACTATCCCCTTTTACCAATCGAAGATAATAACCGTCTAATAGATGCTTGGCTGAGAGAAAATTTTGTAATGCAAATCTTTGCTTATTTTGACTTTTTACAATTTAAAAAAACGGCTTCAAAAATCAATGACTTGGTACTTTTTCATACAGGATATAAATTTTTAGTGATGTCAAAAAGTACAAAAGCTTATAATGAATTAGGAAAAATTGTAGCTAATAGAGACAAACTTCCATTTGTTGAGCTTTTAAACAACTACGAAACAGCTTTTTTTCAAACTCTTAAGCTCAAAAACAGTCGTAAAAAAAGTTTCAATGCTCTCCAACACATGTATGGATTTGTCAAAGATTTTGTTGATGAAAATGAAAAAAATGCGATTTTAGAGCAATTTGAAGATTTTAGAAATGGGACTATTCCTATTATATCTTTAGTCTCTATGCTTGAACTTTTTGCAAAAAAATATGAGTGTTTTTATCTTTTAAATCAAAAACTTTTAAATCCTTATCCAAAAGAATTAAGACTAAGAAGTGATATCAAGGCTTTTAAATAAACTCTGTCATAAAAGTGCGATAAAGTAGTGGTACCATTTGTCTTTGAAGCTTTTTGTTTGTTCGTGACTCTATTGCAACACTTGCAAAAAAAGTTTTCCAAAGATTTGAAAACTTTTCCTCATTTTGGCTTATCGTTGGCTCATCAAAAGTGACCACCTCTTGCACTCCACAAAAAGTTTCATTTTTGATAAAAGCAAGTTTTCGATTTAGGTCGTGAATAATGTAGTTTTGATTGTTAAATCGCTCTAAAAAATGAGTTCCTAAATGATAGACAACATTAAACTTTGTCTCAATTTTACCATACAAAGTTCCATCATCAAGCTCAATAAATCGTATAAATCCTGTCATTTTATGGCTATAACGAAAGAGTTCCCTTTGGAGATTTTGGATATTTAAAATAAAAGGATAATTGATATTTTCTAACTCTTTTTGGTTTTTAAATCCCAAAATGATAAAATGCAACAAATCAAGTTCAAACTCCACACTATCACACATAAAGATATGAAAAATTGTCTCAAAGTGGTTTTTAGTAAACTTTTTTTGAAGAGCTTCTAGAACTTTTAAACTCTTTTCCTCTTGATACTCCATAACTAAAATATCATCAAGGATAAGTCTATTTGGAATCTCTCGCAAAACTTTCAAAGGGGTGAGTTTTTGATAATACACCTCATACACCAAACTTAAAAATCCTTCAAAACTTCCATCATATACAACTAACATTTTAAAACTCCCCAGTTATCACACTATAGTCAAAATCAAAAAGATTTGGGGCTTTGATGATTTTTGGAGGGTTGAGTGCTAGTTTTATTGTATCGCTATACATCGGAATCTCTCTTTGATAGACACCATTACAGGTAATAAAATATTTTGCATTTTTTACTGAAATCTTAAGCTGTTTAAGACTTTCAAAGGTAAGCTTTTTAAACCGTCTTGCATTGATAATCTTCATCGCCCCTTTTTTTCCAATCCCTGGAATCCGTATCAACTCTTCGAGGCTAACTTTATTTATCTCCATAGGGAAAAGATGGAGATTATTCAAAGCCCAAAACATCTTTGGGTCAAGTTCCTCATCAAGATTTGGATTTGACTCGTTTACTATCTCATCCGCTTTAAAATCATAAAAGCGAAGTAACCAATCAGCTTGATAGAGGCGATGTTCTCTCAGAAGTGGTGGTTTTGAAGTGGTAAGAGCTGGGAGATTTTTGTCATTATTGACAGGGATATAAGCACTATAATAGACCCTTTTTAAAAGTGCTTTATCGTACAAAGCAGAACTGAGAGTTAAGATATCTTTATCACTTTCAGGAGTTGCTCCAACGATAAGCTGGGTACTCATACCGATTGGTTTATTTGACCTTTCCATACTAAAATCTCGGGCAAGTTTGAGCGGTTGAAGCACTTTTTCTTTTGTTTTATTTGGTGCTAGAAGTTTAAGACTCGCATCACTTGGAAGCTCAATATTTGAACTCACCCGACTAGCAAGTTTGACAACTTCTTCGATTAATCTCGCATCACTTCCAGGGATAAGTTTCACATGGATGTAGCCATTAAATTTATACTCATGTCGCAAAATCCGAAGAGTTCGCAAAATGAGTTGCATTGTATGGTCTTCACTCTCTATAATTCCACTACTTAAAAAAAGCCCCTCGATATAGTTTCTTTTGTAAAAATTTATCGTGATATCAGCAAGTTCCCTAGGAGCAAAAGCAGTTCGTGGAATATCATTACTTACCCGATTGATACAATAAGCACAATCATAAATGCAAAAATTTGTTAGCAAAACTTTGAGCAACGATACACATCGTCCATCACTTGTGAAAGTGTGACAAATACCACTATTTTGTGTGGCTCCAAGTTCCCCTGTTTTGTAGTTGTTTTCACTTCCACTTGAACTACAACTTACATCATATTTGGCACTATCGCTTAAAATTTGCATCTTTTGAAATATATCTTTTTTCATAGATTTATTGTACAGATTTTTTATGTTCTTCCCCAAAAATATGACAAATTGTAATACTTTTTATTGCAACCCTCAAATTTTCCGTATAGGTTCAGCTGTCGGGCGAGCAAAATAATACCCTTGAACCAAATCAACTCCGATAGATTTTATCATCTCCAACTCATACAAAGTCTCAACACCCTCAGCCAAAACGGTGATATCATGCTCTTTTGCTAAATTATACAATGCCCTATAAACTGATTGTTTGAGTTCATTTTTATCGATTCCATCTATAATATTTCTATCTATTTTGATGATATCTGGACGAAGCTCAATAAGCATATTAAGACTCGAATATCCCTCTCCAACATCATCAAGTGCTATCTTGTATCCTTTGTTTCTATAAAATTCAAGTATTTTTTTAAGATGTTTTTGGTCTTTGACAAGTTCCGTTTCTACTACTTCAAAGACTATTTGGGAAGGGTCAAACTCAAGTTGTTTTGCCCATTTTTCAGTTGAAGCCAAACAAAATTCTGGGTCATAAATAGCTGTTGGGATAAAGTTGATAAAAACTTTTTGAGATACTTTTTTGGTCGCAGCCGTTTTGAGTGAACTTTCACGACATAGCCTATCTAGTTTGAAGTTCAAATCATTTCGTTTTGATTTACTAAAAAGTTCATCTGGAAACATCAAGCTCCCATCTGCTTTTACCCCACGAATGAGTGTTTCATATCCATAAATTGTGTTGGTATCCATATCGATAATTGGTTGAAAATAAGAGGTTAAACTCTCATTATTGATGATATCAAAAAACTCTTTATCCATAAAAAGATTGATATATCTTTGGAGTGGTTTTGCACTCATCACACTTTTGTAGCCAAATTGATTATTTTCATCTTCTATAAAAACTTTAATATCATTTTTCTCCATCTCATTGAAAGTTTCATTTAAAGCATCAATATTTTCTCTAAAAAAGTTCTTTGTATTTTCAACATATTTTAAACAAACAAATCCTTCATCGATAACCACATCCAAAGAAAGCTTTACAAAAAACCTGAAACTTTTTTGGATAAGTTCATCAAATTCACTTATAAAATAGATTTTTGAATGGGAAGGGGAAAGTGTAAATTTTTCAGTGCATTTGATACAAGACATAATCGAATCCTTTTTTCTTTTATTGTAATAAAAAAAGAGATTCTTTAATAGCATTAAAATGGTATTTCATAGGAAGTTTTTTATTCTTTCTTTTTTTGGATACGAGACTTGCTTTTTATTCTCCAAGTTTTGACTTGATTATAAAATCTTGTAAATTTGTTTTTCCGTAAATAATATTTGCATTTGAGAGTTTGATTTTATATGCAACAAGCCCCATTAAAGTTTTGACCCCATCAGATTTTTCTGGGTCTGTAAGGGGTAAAAGCCTTACAGTTACCGCTTCCCCTTTAGCAGAGAGTTGAATAAAAAAGTTTTGATTTTTTCCATCTTCAATAGCAATACTTTCAATTAAAGCACTTGTTTCTTTTTCATTTATATACTTATCTGTAATCTTAAGTATCCCATTTGGCAATTTTTCTATCATCGGTACAATCACTTCAAAACAATCTCTTACATTTTTTGCATTTTCTAATACAATATGTGGCATTTTATTTTCCTTTTTTTTCTTTATTTTAATAGAAACTTCTCTGAATTCATAGGACTAAAATGACATTTAATAAAGAGTTTATATTTTTTTACTTGTTTTTTTAATACTTGCTATGATAGATATTGCAAGAACACCTATTACAAATCCAAGCGACAATAGTATAGGTATCTTGTAAAATTCTATGATAAGAAGTTTTATACCTATAAATATAAGTATAACAGCCAAGCCATATTTAAGTAGTTCAAACCTATCCGCCATATCAGCTAAAATAAAATACAATGCCCTAAGACCCAAAATAGCAAAAATATTTGATGTATAAACTATAAAAGGATCTGTAGTAACTGCAAAAATAGCTGGAATACTATCTACTGCAAAGATAAGATCCGTAACCTCTATAAATATCAAAACAACAAAAAGTGGTGTAATCCATGTTTTGCCATCTATTTTTACAAAGAATTTTTCACCATGGTAATTATCTGTTATTTTAAAATTTTTTCTCAAAAACTTAATAATAAAATTATTTTCTATATCACCACTATCCTCACCAGCTTTGAACATCTTAATCCCAGAAAATAGTAAGAAAGCACCAAATATATACAAAATCCAATGAAACTGACTAACTAAAGTTGCACCGACTACAATCATAATAGATCTCAAAATCAAAGCACCAAAAATACCATATACTAGTACTCTTTTTTGATAGATATCTGGCACCTTAAAGTACGCAAATAACATAACAAATACAAAAAGATTATCAACAGCCAATGACTTTTCTAAAATATAACCTGTCAAAAATTCAAGACTTTTTTGGGTTGCTATCTCTTCACCATATTTGCTTCCTAAATAAAAATAGAGCCATAAATTAAATAGCATAGCTATAGTTATCCAAATGACAGACCATATAAGTGCCTCTTTTGTAGATACTTTAGAATCTCCTTTACGACCTAACATAAACATATCTATAAATACCATTACGATTACTACTATAAAAAAAACTCCGAGCATCCACGGCTCACCAACTGTTTGAAGTTGCATCTTTATCTCCTTTGTATCAATTATCAATTACTGTAGATTGTATCAAAAAAAATAAAATTTTATATTCAATATAATCACTAGATGAGAGTATCTAATACCAAATCAAAAACAAATATATGAGAAAAGTTTTCAATTCTTTATTGATTTTGCTACTCTTGTATAGTCCAAATAAATCTTTTTGTATCAAATCCTAACCTTTTTACATTTTCTAAAATCTTATTCTTTGTATTCTCTTGCATCGTTTTTGTCCGATTTAAAATCCAAAGTAATTCTCTGCTTGGAGTTCCTACAAGTACATAGCTATAATCATCTGCCAAATCTAAAATATAATAATCCCCATAAAATGGTCTAAAAAAACTCACTTTGAGTTTAGAGTTTGTTTCATCAGTAGCATAAGCGACTCCAAAAGCCTCTTTTTGTTTATCATCTTCAATCATCGTACATCTATTCATAACTTTGATATCTCCATCATTTTTGAGTTCGTAAGTTGCTGTGACATTTTTGCATCCTTTTTCAAAAAAATGTTCAAACCTTGCTATCTCATACCAACTCCCTTGATATTTTTCTATATCTACACTTTTTACTGTTTCAAGATGGGGATATTTTGTACTACATCCTATAAAAAAGAATAATAAAATTATAAGTATTAGGTTTTTTTTCATTTTTAATCCCCTTTTATTTCCCAAATCATAGCATATTGCTCATCGCTTAACTTCACAAGCCCCAATTCTTCTAAAAATTTATAAAGTTCAAACCATCTTATATCATCGGATTTGATATCGGTTTCTAGTCGTGGGATGGTATCTTTGATAATATTATCCATTAAGAGTGATGGCTTCTCTTTTGTGTAACGATAATAAATCTTTTTCGCCTCCTCTGTATTTTTTCTACAATAACTACCCATCGTATTGGTTACTTCGATAAATTTACAAAGGGCTTCCCCTTTCTCTTTTATAACCATTTCAGTTGTCATAAATTCTAAAGCTGAAAAATTTGGATAGGGTGATTCGTACTGGTCTATAAAAAGATGTGCAAAGTTTTTCATCTTCGCTTCAATCCCCTCAAAATTGTAAAAACAAAGCCACGCACCATCAAAACTCTCATCATTTTC
>CAZHJR010000033.1:0-20089 GCA_964533335.1 uncultured Helicobacter sp.
TAGAAAACTCCATCTTTTTTTCGTTTTGATTTTGTTTTGTCAAAGTTTGTATTGTCAATATTTGATTGTATCTCTTCAAGGTCTGTTAAACTTTGCTCGAAAATATGTCCCAAAATATTGACTGAAATATCGCTAGCAAAATCATAATCACTTAGTTTTTGAGCTTCCATATCAAGACAATTATCATCAATTAGAAGTGTGTCAAGGAGTTCATCTTTTGCAAAAAGTCCACCGTTGTATTTTGGTATTTGGAGTTTGTCATTTCCCTCATTTATCGCATCAAAATAAAATTTGTAAATATCATAAAGAGAATAATTTGTAAAAGCTTGATTTTTAAAATGTTCTCGTATCTCTTTGATTGTGTTGTGTTTGAGGAGTTCTCTATCTTCTGCAAATAAGATAAATATGATACGGTCGCATAGTTTTTGAGTTAAGCGGAGAAGTGTCGATTTTTCAGTCGTTTCATTATTTTTGACAATATTTTCAAACAAATGTGTTCTAAAAGCACTAAAATCTTTGTAAAGCTGTTTGCTTATCTCTGCTTCAAAGTTTGCTGACTTTACTTTTAATTTGAGTGGAATATCCTCTTTGATACTCTCAAAACTAAGGAGTAGATGGAGCTTTTTAAACTCATCAAAACTAAGATAAAAAAGATTAAATTTCTCGTAAGCTGTCTTTTTATCGATGTAAAATCGAAGCTCATCAAAATTTGAGATGATGATATATTTGCTATTTGTGTGGGAGTTATGATAGTTAAAAGCTTGAGTTTCTATTGTGTCAAGATTTTTTGTTTTTTGGTCTTTAAGTTCAACCACTCCTACAACTTCGCCATTTATGATGATAACACCATCGGCTTTTTTACCATCTGTTTCGTTTTTCTTTTCTCTTTCAAGATTGAAATTTTGCGGATTTGTACTATCAAGTGTGTAACCTAAACAATTTTCAAAGATATCTTTTAAAAATCCATCTTGATATTTTTCCTCTTTGACTGACTTTACAAAATCTATTTTGGCTAAATATTCTTGATATTTGAGCCATCTTGAAGCGATAATCGTCTCATTTTGTGGAAAGTTTTTTAAAACTGAAGGCTGAAATATTGACATCAAAAATCCTTTGTATTGTTGTGATTACACTTTTTTTAAAAAAACCTATTTATATCATTATAAAGTCCAAGTCCCATAAGTCCAAAAAGTATCACCCATCCGCCGATTGTAAGATTGAGTAATATTTTTGGGCTAGGTTTTCTTCTTGTAAGAAGTTCATAAAGATTAAACATGATATGTCCACCATCAAGTGCAGGAATAGGGAGGAGATTTAAAACTCCAAGGTTAACTGATATCAAAGCCCCGATGATAAAGATAGAAACTATCCCCGTATCACTTGCATCTGAGATAACTTTCCCGATAGAGATAACCCCACCAACTTCACTACTAGGAACTATCCCTTGAAGGAGTTTTTGCAATCCTTGAAAGATAAGTGTACTTGCTTCAACTGTTTTATTCCACCCATACAAAATACTATCAACTAAACCAAATGAAACAGTTACAATATTTCCAGGGGCAATCCCTATCATTTTTCTATGTTCATCTTCTCCAAATATATTTTTTGTTTCAAGTATTCTTGGTATCACTAAAAAAGTAAGAGTTGTTCCGTTTCTATCAACAGTAACATAGAGTCTATCCTCTTCACTATTTTTTATGCTAGATTGTAAATCGCTCCAAATTTCTACTTTTTCATCATTTACAGTAAGAATTTTATCACCATCTCTAAGTCCACCTTGATAAGCTGGGCTCTCTTTTAAAACCCCACCAATTTGATTTCCTATCTCATTATGCTCCATAAGTCCTACAAAAATGTATAAGAAAAAAGCGAGGATAAAATTTGCAAATGGACCTGCAAGCAAAATCATAATCCGCTTTGTAGGGGTAAGCATAGAGTAGCTATCTTTTTCTGTGCTTGTTTTGGTTGGATCCAAATCCTCTTGCCCCTTCATCTGAACATATCCACCAAGTGGGATAAGTGAGATGCTCCAATTTGTCCCCCTCCAAAATCTTGAAACCAATTTTGGTCCAAATCCAATCGAAAACTGATGCACCGTCACACCAAAATATCTAGCAACACTAAAATGTCCAAGTTCATGAACAAATACCAGTACAGAAAGTACTAAAATAAAATTTATAAATCCACTCAAATTAATTATTCTCCAATTACACTATTAAATTCATTTTCATCTAAAACTTTCACACCAAGGGCGATAGCCTTATCATATTTACTTCCAGCATCATCCCCATATATCACAAAATCTGTTTTTTTAGATACAGAAGAGCTTATTTTTGCTCCAAGATTTTCTAAAATCTTTTTTACTTCATCTCTACTTTTTGACATCGTTCCTGTTAAAACGACTGTTTTATCTTTGAAAAGATTCTCTTTGGCTTCAATTTTCTCTTTGACAGTTGGTTTGATAAGTGCAAAAAGTTTTTCAACAACCTCTTTATTGACCCTTACAAACTCTAAAAAAGAGAGTGCCATCTGTCCACCAATCCCTTCAAGTTCCAAAAGTTCATCTTCACTCACATTTAAGATATCAAGCCCAAATCTATCACAAAGTTGTTTACTAGCAACCTCTCCGATATGTTCTATCCCAAGAGCATTGATAACTCTATGGAGTTCTGTATTTTTTGTATTTTCAATTGAAGCTAAAAGGTTATTTATTTTTTTCTCTTTAAAACTTTCTAACCCCTCTAAATCCTCATATTTTAAACTATACAAATCCAAAATATCTTTGATTTTCCCTTTATTTACAAGGAGTTCCACTATCTTATTTCCAAGCCCATCGATATTCATACAATTTTTACTTGCAAAATAGATGATGCTATTGATGACTCTATCTGGGCATTCCATATTTTGACACTTTATCAAGATTCCCTCATCAAGAAGCTCTTTGTGACAAGTTGGGCAAAGGGTAGGGCGGATGATTTTCTTTTCACTTCCATCTCTTCTCTCACTCAAAACTTTTGTGATTTTTGGGATAATATCTCCACTTTTAATTATAATCACACTATCACCAATTTTAAGGTCAAGTCTTTCAATCTCATCAAAATTATGCAAAGTTGCACGACCCACAGTTGAACCATCTATAAGTGTTGGCTCTACAACTGCAACAGGTGTCACAGCACCAGTTCTTCCAACTTGCAAAACAATATCTTTTAAAACAGTGGTTTTTTCAACTGCAGGAAATTTATAAGCACATGACCATTTTGGATATTTTACAGTGTACCCTAAATCATCTTGAAAAAGGAGATTATCAACTTTGATAACCATCCCATCAAGTCCCATAGATAAGCTATCTCTAGCTTTTAATATCTCATTGTATATCTCTTGAATATCTTTAAAAGTTCTACAAATTTTAAAAAGAGGGGGCTTTGAAAAACCAAGACTATAAATAAACTCAAGCAGCCTTGAGTAAGTTTCAAATTCTAAATTATTCGCTCCAATTCCCCAAAGTTGAAAAAAGAGTTTTCTCTTTGCAGTAACACTAGAATCGAGTTGTCGTAAGCTTCCAGCCGCTGCATTTCGTGGATTTGCAAAGGGTGGTTCGTTGTTTGCAACCCTTTCAAGATTAATTGCTTCAAAGTCATCTTTTTTAATAACAACTTCCCCTCGTATCTCAATTAACCCCCTATAATCAATAGACAAAGGGATGGAGGCAATCGTTTTAACATTAGAAGTGACATCTTCTCCAATAGAGCCATCACCTCTTGTTATCGCTTGTTTTAAAACACCATTTTCATAGATAAGATTGAGGCTTGCTCCATCAAATTTAGGTTCACAAACAAGGGCAGTTTTTGAGATATCTATCACTTTTGCAGCTCTTTTTATCCAATCTTCAAGCTCATCATCATTAAAAATATCCTCTTGAGACCACATACGAGTAAGATGGGATGCTTTTTGAAATTCATCCAAAACTACACCACCAACCCTTTGTGTTGGAGAGTTATCTGCGATATAGTTATTTGCTTTTTCATAAGCGACAATTTCCCTATATAATAGGTCATATTCTTCATCGGTTGCTATTGGATTATCTTGTGTATAATAGGCTTTTGCCCAAACATTAAGTATATTTATTTTTTGATTGTAAGTTTCTCTATTTTCTATCATTTTGGGATTGTACCTTTTTTATTTTATGATTTGGTTAGAAATAAGAGTTTATGGAATACGAATAAGATTATTTTTAATATCACTTAGTTTTACAAAGTTAAAACCTTTTTCTTTTAAGATTTGCAAACCTACCATAAATCCTTCAGCTGTAAATCCTTCGGGATGATTCATATGGGCTATTACAATATCACCACTTTTAGCCGATATTAGCTCTTTGATGATTGTAGCTTTGCTATAAGTTGCACCAGCATCACTATTGATACTAAATCCAGCAATCTCCATACGAAGCTCTTTTCTTATAATATCTACTGCAATCTCATCATAATAAGCGGTTCCTGAACGGAAAAATAGGGGTCTTTTTTGGTTGAGGGACTCAAGAAGTTTGTTATTTCCTTCAACTTCTTCTAAAAGCTCTTCTTTTGACCCAGTTCCGTTTCTTCCGTAGATACTTTTCCCATTGATTGACAATGGTTTGTGTTTTGTTCCATGATTTGCGATTTCAAAAAGGGGATTTTTTTGAAGTTCTTTGAAAGTATCAAGATTGGCTTCAATCCAACCAGCATTAAAAAAAAGAGTAGCTGGTATTTTGTGTAACGACAAAAAATCAATAAGCTCTTTGTCATATCCACGACTAAAAGGGCTACCACCACAAGCATCAAAAGTAAGAGCTACCTCTTTTTTTGATGTGTTAAATTTTGTAGCAACACCACTTACATTTTCTCCCCATTGTTTAGGTTCTATATTGCTAGCATTGACAAATGAAAGAGAAAAAAGAGTTGCACAAAGGAAAAGAGTTGTTTTTATACTGTTTGTTTTCATAAGTGAAATAATACATTATAAAAGGAAAAAATATTATTTTGTCTTGAAAACTATAATTTTCAAAGTTTTATTTGCTATACTTCTACAAAGAAAATAGTTAGGAATTTAAAATGAAATACCTCCTTGATAAGAAAAAAACATTAGAGAAAAGTTTACTCTTTTGGTGTGATAAATTCATAAGAAATAAACTCACAAATCTATCCAATAGACACATTAAAGATAAAGAATATTTTACACATATCTTACAAACACTTGCCAAAGGAACAAACAATATAGATGAACTTCAAAATATAGTAAAAGATGTACGAAATATTGGGCTCAGTGGGATAAATACCTATTTTAATCCTATCTACAAACTTTATAACTATTTGAAACCTTTAGAATTGAAAAGTATGATGCAAATTGATGAGGAGCTTTTAAGTGATTTTTTAGCCATCCATACAAGCACACTTTCGGATGCTTCAAAGAAAAATCATCGAATCGCCCTCATCTCTTTTTTTGGCTATATTGATAAGCAAAACTTTTCAAATCCAGATAATGAAACCAATGCTTATCTTTTTAATATTGAGCTTAAAAACTGGGGTGGGATTAAAGGAAAAAGTGGTACAAAACTCCCCTCTTTTATGAACGAAGATGAGATTAAGAGGTTTATTGAAGCCATTGAAACTTACCCTTTTAGTCTTAAATTACAAGCAAGAAATAGACTGGTGATAAAAATCATCATCTACACTGGGATACGAGTTTCTGAAGCGATAAGTATCAAGATGAAAGATATCCACAAAGAAAACGATATCTATATGATTGAAGTTCGAGGGAAAGGGAATAAACCAAGAGTTGTTATGATTAAAGAATCGGTTATCCAGAAAGATTTAGAGGAGTGGCTCAGTATCCAAAGATGTGAAAATAATCTTCTTTTTTGTAATCAAACGGGAAAAGAACTTACCCAAAGTTATATTAGTCGCACTGTTGAGGATATCTTGATTTCGGCGGGAATAAGAAAAGAGAAAAATGGTGCCCATATGCTTAGGCACTCTTTTGCAACTTTGCTCTATCTAAAACATAGAGATTTGATTTTGGTGCAAGAAGCACTTGGACATAGCGATATCAATACCTCTCGTATCTATACCCATTTTGATAAAGAGAGGCTTTTAAAAACTACCGATTTGATGTAGTTTTTTGATTTTTTGTAGTATTGTATCTATAAAAATAGAGAAAAAATCCAACTGCAATAAAACAACTTGAGACCAAAATCCCCATAGTAAGCCACGATGTTCCAGCTAAAAACCCAAGTTGTACATCAGGTTGTCTATAATTTTCCGCAAATATTCTCATCAACGAATAGAGTATCACATATAAAATACCGAGTTCTCCATCAAATTTTTTGTATTTTCGATAGAAATAGATGATTAAAAAGATTACAAGTCCCTCTAAAATCGCTTCGTAGAGTTGTGATGGATGTCGTAAAATTCCATTGACATAGATTCCCCAACTTACATCAGTTGCTCTTCCTACAAGCTCTTGATTGACAAAATTTCCAATTCTTCCAAAGATATATCCAAGCGGAACTGCAATCGCTGCGATGTCGGAAATCAACCAAAAAGAAACTTTATGTTTTTTACAAAACCAAATAGTAGCGATAATAAATCCAGCTAAAGCTCCATGGTAACTCATACCCGAAATCCCCACAAAAGTCCCATCCATAAAGGGATTAAAAATTTGCCAAGGATGGGTGAGATAATAGCTTGTATGGGCATCGTAAAATAAAATATACCCTAGTCTAGCACCTAAAATAACCCCTATTTCTGCCCACCAAATATAGTTATCCAATACATCTGCTTCAAGAGCTATTTTGTCTTTTTTAACAATATAATGAGCCATCAAAATAGCTACGATAAGAGCCATAGCATACATTATCCCATACCAATGAACTTTGATACCACCCAAATCAAAAGCGACTGGATTAAACTGTGAGTAGATATTTTGCCAGAACTCTATCATTATTTTGTACTTTTTGCTTCTAAAAGTGAAGCAGCTATAAGCTCTATTGGATTTTTAAATACCACATCTTCCACTTTTGCATTATGTAAAGAGTTTGTGATTTGCATTCGACAAGCACTACATTCTGCACTTACGATTTGAGCTTTTGTCTCTTTTATCATAGCAGCCTTTGGAACACCTGCAGCTTTTGCAAAATGGTATTTTTCACTTTGCATCGTCACTCCACCAAACCCACAACATCTATTTGGGTCACTCATCTCTTTCATCTCATAATTTTGAGCTAAAAGTTTTCGTGGCTCTTTGAACACACCTTGCATTTTTTTTGCATGACAAGGGTCGTGATAGGTTACAAGTTCCCCAAATTTCTTCCCAGTTTGCTCTAAAAGTTCACTCAAATTTGTATTATTTTCAAGCCATTTTGTAGCCATATGCACTTTAGGAGCTAATTTCTTTGCTCTCTCTTTCCACTGCGGTTGGTCGTGAAGATAATGTTCCCAATCGATATTTATCATCGCACTACAAGTAGCTTCTGGGATAATTATCGCATCAACATCATCTATAAAAGTCTCAAAATACTCAATATTTTTTTTGACTAAATAATCAACCGTATCAAAATCACCTGTAAAATAAGCAGGTGCCGAACAACAAAGTTGATCTTTTGGGATAAAAGCATCAAGTCCTAATTTATCCAAAATCACAAGTAAACTTTCTCCGATATTTGTATAAGAATAGTTCCCCATACATCCAATAAATACAGCCACCCTCTTTTTAGGAAGTTGATAAGTTTCACTAATTGGTGCTGTTGCTTTAATATTTTCTTTATGTGCATTTAAAAAACTTACTCTTTTTGCAAAAGGTAAAGCTCTATCTTGAATCATTTGAATTGGAAGATTAATTCTAAAGGTTGCTTTCTCTTTTTGCTCATCTATTTTAATCCCACAAGATTGGAAAACCCAACCAAGTTTCGCCATCATATCCATTATTTTTCGATGTCGTAGTAAAAAGAAAAATGCCCTTTTATACCAAGCTATTCCATATTTTTTTGCTATATCACGTCTTACTTGCTCGATTATCATATCTGTTGGTAAATCATTTGGACACACATCAACACAATTTGTACACAAAAAACAGCTTTCAAAGATATCTTTTGCAACTAAATCAAGTTCAAGTTCATCTCTTTTATAAGCACCTAGTAAATCAATAAATCCTCTTGGAGATGTTGTTTCATCTTGATTTACATTAAAAATAGTACAAACAGGTTTGCACTTTCCACATTTTATACATTCATCACTAATTGCAGTGAAATCAAATTTTTTATCTATCATATTGTTTTACTAAATCTTCTTTTATCTTCTGGAATTTTATGCAAATGTGCATCAAAAGGCATTGCTATATTTCTTATTAACATCGTTCCAGTTTGGCTTACTTTGATTTTATCCTCACTTATAGTAATAAGTTCAGCATCTTCAAACTCTTTTAACATCTCTAGTGCATCAGCAAAATATTCTTTAAAGTTTATTCCAAATTCATCTTCTACTTTTTTCATATCGAGTGCAAAATTGCTCATAAGCTCCATAATAACAAATTGTCTTAAAATATCATCATCGCTTAAACTATATCCTTTAAAAACAGGCAAATGTCCACTGTCAAGTGCATTTTCATAACTCTCTAAATCTTTAAAGTTTTGCACATAATAATCAACTCCATCTCCAATTGAAGTGAGCCCTATTCCAATCAAATCAGCTCCACCTTTTGTTGTATATCCTTGAAAATTTCTATGTAACTCCCCTTTTTCAATCGCCATAAAAAGTTCATCATCTGGTTTTGCAAAATGATCCATCCCAACCATATTGTAACCGTTCGAGGTAAAAAATTCTATCGTATCTTTTAAGATTTCTAGTTTTGTAGCAGGTGGTGCGAAAGTGGTTTCATCAAATTTTCTTTGGGTTTTCATCATCCAAGGAACATGTGCATAGTTAAAAACAGCTAATCTATCAGGATTGAGTGTAATAATCTGCTCAATTGTTTTTCTAAAACTCTCTTTTGTTTGATATGGTAATCCATAGATTAAATCTATATTAATAGAGTTTATTCCAGCATCCCTTGCGATTTTAACAACATTTTGTGTTGTTTCAAACGGTTGAATTCTATGGATTATCTCCTGAACTTGTTGATTTGTATCTTGTACACCAAAGCTTAGACGATTTGTCCCACCTTTTTTTAGAACTTCCATATGTCCAGTTGTAAAATATCTTGGATCAATTTCACACGAAACTTCGGCATCATCTGCAAAATTTGGAAATGTTTGTTTAATAGCTTGAATAACTTCATCAAGTTGCTCTGAAGATAAAAAAGTTGGAGTTCCTCCACCAAAATGCATTTGTGTTACTGTTCTATTTGTATCAAGATGTTGTGCAAGGATTGCAAGTTCTTTTTTTAGGTATTCGATATATCTTGTTTTTTTATCCTCTTTGCTTGTGAAAATGACATTGCATCCACAAAAATAACAAGCACTTCTACAAAATGGAATATGAATATACAAAGATAGCGGTCTATCACTGCTTTGATTTTTGTATTTTTGTATCAAATTTTCTTCTGTAAAATTTGTATTAAATTCTGGAGCAGTTGGATAACTTGTGTATCTTGGACCTGGTTTGGAGTATTTTTCAAATTTTTTAAAATCTATCATTATATGTCTTTGTAGTAATTTTTTAAAGGTAGGATTTTATCGTTTTTTTACTTTATTACCAATACGATAAAAAATAATCTCTATCGTATTGTGAAGTTTTGAAGGAGTTTTATTCTTTCTCTAACATATCTACAATAGCCTTTACAGATTCATCACTCATATCAAGGTCAACATGTTCTCCATCTTTTACCTCTACAAGTTTTGCCTTAAGCCCTTTACTTTTTACCAAATTATAAAAATCTTTCGTCACTTTTGGTGGAGAGATAGTGTCTTTGGTACCATATGTAAGAACCATATTCATCTCTTTATTAATATCATTAATAACATCCGTAGCACCGATTAAAGTCTTATCTTTCGATACTTCATGAACATTATATCTTCCACCGACAAGTGCTATATTTTGTATCAAATCTGGATTTTTACCACTCAAAGTTGCACCCATCATCGCCCCTGCACTATGCCCGATATAATTTACTGTTGAAGCATCATATTTATTTTTTAGAGTAATCACAAGTTCTTCCATAAAATGAATATACTCTTTTGTTGCTGCTAGTGGTCTATTTTTTTCACCTTTAATAAGCGGTTTAAGTTTATTTGATGATGATTTTGAATATCCAGGAAGTGCAACAGCGACTGTTATAGTATCTGTAGCCATTGCTATATTATCAGCAAATGGAGCATATCTTCCAAGGGTATTTGTCCCCTCTGGCCAATTTCCATGTACTATAATATTTAAAGCACCCTCTTTATCTCCATCAGCTTTATAAAACTCTATACACTCACCATCAGCATAGATAAAGTTCCCTTTTTTTGCTTCACAAGCCTCCTCTATTTTTGCATTATCTGCAACCAAGGCTTGTCCACATAGTAAACCAGATAACCCAACGGCTAAAACGATTTTTTTATACATATTTTTCTCCAAAAAATGAATTATTAGTGCGATTATACAAACGATTTCTTAAAGAAAAATCTGAAATAAAATCTTATATTTTCTTTATATATTTTTAAAACTTTATCTTATAATGTAAAGCAGTATAGCCCTCTTTTCTTTTATTAAATGCACTTTTTGCAAAGTTATTTTTAATATCTAAAATATCAATAGCCAAACAATCATTTCCCTTTCTACCAATTCGTCCAAGATACTGGATAAGTCGTCCACTATACGAAATTGGTGTAGCAAAAATAATCGTATCAAGATGAGGAAAATCTATCCCCTCTCCAAAATAAGAGGATGTCGCAAGAACTAAATTTGAACTTTCTATGAGTTCTAAATTTCTCTCTTTTTCTTTTTTATTTAAGCTTCCATGAATAGCTACAAAAGATAATTGTAACTCATTAAGTAAAAATGTAAGAGTATTGATGTGTTCTATCCTATCAGTAAGAAGAAGTATTTTTCTTTTTTTATGTAATTGTATTTGATGAATAATCAGTTCATTTCGTTCTTTATTACTAATAATCTCACTTATTAAATCTCCAAAATTATCACGCTCACTCTCAAAGTCACTTTTGATTATCTCTACAATTTTTTTATTTGTTTTTTGTGATTTTACCTCATAAGAGATATTTCCTAGTTGTTGAAAAAGGATTGGCTCCATCCCATCTTTTCTATTTGGTGTAGCACTAAGACCCAAAATATATTTACCATAAAAAGATTTAATGATATTTTCAAAAGTAAGTGCTGGAATATGATGGCACTCATCGACTATCACAAAAGAGTAGTTTTGGATAAGTTCTGGATTATTTTTTAAACTTTGCATTGTTGCAATATCAAGATGGTTATTAAGGGTGTTTTTCCCTTTTCCCAAAATCCCAATCTTACTTTTTTCAATCCCCAAATACTCACCAAATCTCTCAATCCATTGATCAAGAAGCATATTTTTATTCACTATTACAAGCGTATTGACACCACGAAGTTCTATCATTTTAGAGGCGATAAGTGTTTTTCCAAACCCAGGAGGTGCAACAAAGATAGAAAAATCTTTTTTCTTAATCGCTTCTATGCAAATATTTTGCTCATCTCTTAATTTATATTTTAACGCTGGGTATTCCTCTTTTTGTTCAAATCTCTCATCTTTTATTTGATATTTTATCTGGGCATTACTGAGAGTTTTTATCACATCTCGCATAAGCCCACGAGGGAGTTTAAGGATATTTTCTTTGAGTTCAAATCCAAAGATTTTTGTAGGTATCCCATAGATTGGTTTTCGTAAATTTTGTAAAATTTTAATTTGTGGATTTGGAAATATAGCTAAATTTTTAAGCTCATTGATAAGTGAGTTGGAAAGATTTTTTGTTGGGATAGAGATGCTATCTTTAAGAGTAAAAGAGAAAGCTGAACCCCTTTCAATCTTCTCTTCAAGATACTTAATTTTTGCATCCAATTCTTTCTTTTGTTTATAAAGAGCCTCAAGCTCTTCTTTGATAGCTTCCATACAAAAGCTTTCCCCTATTCTCCATCTTCATATTCATCATCATAGTATTCTTCATCGTCATCATAGAAATCTTCATCTTCAAATCCATCATCATTTTCGATATAAAGATCTTTTGGAACCATCAATTCTTGATAAACAACATTAAGTTCATCATCATCGATTCTCTCCCCTTTTTTTCTAGCAACAATCCTAATAGGTACACCCTCAAAATCAAGATATTCCCTAAAGATATTGATAAGGTATCGTTTATAACTAAAGTGAAGCATCGATGGTTTGTTCATTACAAGTGCAATTGTTGGAGGATTCGTATTAAACTGTGTACCAAAGTAAATTCGTAGTCTATTTCCATTTGGACTAGGGAGTGCATGTCTTTGAATCGCTTTTTTTATGATAGCATTAACTTCTGAAGTTGTAATTCGTTTATTGTAATTTTCAAAAACTTTTAAAATCTTCTCTTTTAATTTATCTATATTTCTTCCAGTTTTAGCTGATACTGCCATAATTGGAGCATAATATAAAAATCTAAATCTATCTCTCACCTCTTTAGTGATTTTTTCATAGGTATCCATATTCTCATCCCATTTATTAAGGACAATAACTACACCTAAACCAAACTTATCTACAAGTCCAGAAACTTTCTCATCTTGGTCTGCAATAGGTTTACTCGCATCAAGGACAACTAAAGCTATATTTGACTGTTGAAGCATATCTTCTGTTCTCATCAATGCATACTTTTCAATTCCAAGGATTTTTCCTCTTCGTCTTAAACCAGCTGTATCCACAAAGGTAATTTTTTTATCTTGATAGATAAATGTCTCATCAACAGGGTCAATTGTAGTTCCAGCTATTGGACTTACAACACTTCTCTCTTCTCCTATAATCGCATTTAAAATAGAACTCTTCCCAACATTTGGTTTCCCAATAATCGCTATTTTAATATGATTTGGATCAACTTCTCTTTTTTCAACTAATATCTCTTTTGATTTTGATTTTTTTCGTGATTCTTTTTCTGGTTCACTAAAATCTTCATCTTCCTCATCTTCTTTATTTTGAGCAATTTCATTAGCTAAAATCTCCTCTTCACTCATTGGGAGCTGTTCATAAAGCCATTCAAATAATTTGACAGTTCCACGATTGTGGGTTACTGAAATAGGAAACATTCTCTCTTCATCAATTCCAAAACTGTAAAATTCCCAAAGGTTTTCTTTCTCTTTATCATTGTCTATTTTATTTACTACAAGTGCAAGGTTTTTGCCAAGTCTTTGAAGTGCATAAAAAAGTTCACTATCTTTTTCATCTGGAATTTTTTTACCATCAACCATAAAAAGAACTATGTCTGCTTCTTTTGCAGTCTCTATTGCTTTTCTTTTAACATTAGAAAAGATTGCATCATTCGTATCATCAATTCCACCAGTATCAAGCATCATCGCTTCTCTATTTAAGATTTTTACTTCTCTTCTTCTTACATCTCTTGTAGTCCCAGCAAGATCACTTACTATCGCTACTTTTTTCTTTGCTATTCTATTGAATAATGAGCTTTTCCCAACATTAGGTTGCCCAATAAGTGCTATTTTTATCATCTATTTCCTTAAGTATTTACTATTTTATTTAAAATAGTATTTTTGCATTGATATAATTTCCTTTAAGACTCATATCATATTTTTCGTGTACATTATCTTTATTTGTTGTTTTCCAGCTATTATATCTATATCCATAACTAATATAGATATTTTTCATAGCTCTATAATTGATTGAATATTTATAATCTTTTGCTTCATCATCCCCAATTGCAAGAACTGAAGTTTCAGCTTTTAAAACAGTATTGATTGGATATAAATCTATTTTAAATCCAAGATAAGGGAGAGGAATAATACTATCTGGTCCTTTTATGGTATCTCTATCAACATCATTATTTTCTTTAATTGTTTGAGTATAATTAATTTTTTTAAGATTAAGACCCAAATCAAATTCAAAAATACTTTGCTGTAGATATCCATACAAAATAGTGTTTAATTCACTATATTCAACAGTAGAAGATACGCTTCCTTGGTAGTTTTTATAGGTATTGTTAATCTGTTTCGCAGTTGCAATATTCCCATCAGCAGCAGAATTTAAAGTGAAATAATTTACATAAATATTTGGAAGCCAACTAAAATCATTTTTTAAATCAAGTCCAAAAGATGTTACATTTTTCTTTTCATTAAACCCCAAATCCTCTTTAAAATTTGTTGTCGAAACTGTATTTTTAATATTTCCATCGAGCTTAGTATTCCAAACCCCAGCTTCAATAGCAATATTTCCAAGAGTTGGATCATCAATCTCATAAGCATTTAACAATGTCGCACTTAAGAGTGATAAAAAAAGTTTTGATTTGAATCTATTCATATCTGTATTTCCTTCTATTTTTTGCAAAAAGTTTTTGATTTTAGCTAATTTTAGATTAAGGGAACCTCTAAGGAGATCACTTTATAAAATATCATGGAGAGTATTTGACTTTTTCATCCACTCTTGTATCGCTTCATAATTTTCATCGCATAACATTTGCTTGATATCTGCTATTTGTTTTTCATAGATATCTAAACTTTCCAATAGGTTTTTTCTATTTTGTCTAAAAATATCACTCCACATATGTGGTGAACTCTTTGCGATTCTGCTCATATCTTTAAACCCACCAGCAGCAAGAGAGATGATATCTTTTGGTGACTCGTGATTCATAACCATATTTGCTAAAGCAAAAGAGATTGCATGAGGAAGATGGGACATATAACAAGCATGAATATCATGTTCATATGAATTCATAAATACAAGCTTCATATGTAATGTTTCAAATATTTTGATAGCCCTATTCTTATGAATCTCCCCTGTATTTTCAAGATCACATAAAACCATCGTTTTATTTTCATAGAGTCCATCAATTGCCGCACTAGGACCAAATTTTTCAGTTCCTGTCATAGGATGAGCTGGAATATAATTACTCTTAATCTCATTAGGGATACTTTTAACAATCAACTCTTTTGTGCTTCCAAAATCAATAATTGTTGCATTATATTGTACAGAATCAATAAGCTTTGGTAAAAATGCAACAATTGCATCTACAGGGATACAAAGGACAATCATATCAGATTGTACAAGCTCTTCTATCTCTACAATTGCATCAACCAAACCAAGCTCTATCGCCTCCTTTTGATGATGTGGGTTATGGTCATATCCTACTATTTGCGAAGCAAGATTGTATTTTTTTAAAGCCTTTCCAAAAGAACCACCCATCAATCCTAAACCAACAATTCCTATTTTCACTTCAAATTCCTCTATTTTTTTTGAATTTTATCTTATAGTAGTTTAATCCTAAATTGACATACTATTTCCATCAAGTTATTATTATATTCTTTTAGGTACAATCCAACCTATTTTAAAAAAGAGGAAAAGACTTGAAAAGATTATTTTCTATCGCATTACTATCAACTATTTCATATGGAACTACTACAGCAACAAAAGAAATCAAACTAAATGGACTTACTCAAATATCAGAAAAATTAGCATTCGAGAGGATAAATTCAAACAAAGATGACCTCAATCAAGTGATAAAAACTTTTTACAAAATGGGATATTTTACCAATATAGAAGTGCTAGAAGATGATAAAGCTATCAATATTAATTTTACAGAAAAACCTTTTATCGTAAATATTGAGATGGAGGGTTATAAGACAAGAGAGGAAGATTTAAAAGAACTTTATAAAACAATGAAAATTAAAAAAGGTTCAATGTATACAGAAAAAAGGATTTTAGAAGCAAAAAATATTTTACTTGGGGAACTGAAAAAAGAGGGATATATCAATTCAGTTGTTGAAGTGGAAGAAAATTTAGTTAATCCACAAAGTATGGCTATTAAATTTATGGTTAACAAGGGTGCAGAAGTCATTATCAAAAAAGTAAATTACATCGGTGCAAAAGAATTAGGGAAAGAACAATTTGTAGAAAATACTGCAAATAAAGAAGAGGATACTATTTCATGGTGGTTTGGGCATAGTGATGGTGTTATGCAATTTAGTCAACTAGAATATGATAATCATAGAATAAAAGATATCTATCTTCAAAATGGTTTTTTAGATGCTAGGGTTGATAGTGGATTTTCTAAAATTGATTTTAATACAAATACAGCTGAAATAGATTTTTTAATTTCCGAAGGTCCAAAATACAAGGTAAATAATATTTTAATCTATATAGATGAAACGATTGTTCCACTTGATGAGCTAATGGCTGGATTAAAAGAACAAAAAGAGAAAACATTTAATATTGGACATTTGCGAAAAGATGTTGAGTTTATTAGAACTAAAATTGCCAACAAAGGCTATGCATTTGCTGAAGTAAACTATGATATTAGAAAAAATAAAGAAAATCAAACAGCTGATATTATTTTCAATGTAACAGCTGGAGAAAAAGTATATATCAATGATGTTATTATCGCTGGAAATACAAGAACACTTGATAGAGTTATCAGAAGAAATGTTTATCTAGCTCCAAAAGATCTATTTAATTTAACAGATTTTGAAGATTCAAGAGGTGCTTTAAACAGAACAGGATTTTTCCAAAGTGTCGATATCAAACAAAAAAGAGTCAGTGAAAATCTTATGGATTTAGTTGTAGAGGTAAGTGAAGCACCTACTGGAAACCTAATCCTTGGTGGTGGATATGGAAGTTATGATGGTTGGATGATTAATGCAAGTGTTAATGATAAAAATATCTTTGGAAGTGGACTTGATCTTGGATTTTCTTTAGAGCACTCTGGGAAAAAAGACACAGCAAAGATATCTTTAAATAATCCATCTTTAAATGATGGAATCTATAGTGGAAGTTTTAGTATTTATAAAGATACATCACTTGTAACAGCAACTGTTGGTTCTACAACAGGGGATCAAACAACAGATACACTAGGAGGAAGCTTAGGAGTTGGAAGAAGCGTAGGAAGACATACAAGAGTAGGTGCAGTGTATGCTATCGAACAAAGTGATGTTACTTATTCTATAGATACAACACAAAATGAAATCTATACAACAAGCTCCATTACTCCTTATATAAGCTTTAACAATACAGATAGTTTTTATACTCCACGAAAAGGTGTAGCTGCAAATGCTAGTATAAAATATGCTGGAATCGGCGGTGATGCAAATTATTTACTCAATACCAATAGTTTGAAATACTTTTATGGTTTTAATGATTTACTAGATTTTGATATGATTTTTAGATATAAAACAACATTAAAAATTTTACAAGATTTAGGTGAAATACCTGATGGAACAACATTTTATCTTGGTGGTCCTACAAGTGTAAGGGGATATCAATCGTATGCATTCCAACCAATTGATGATGAGCATCCATATAAAAAATACCTTACAAATACTGCTGAACTCAGTTTTCCACTGATTCCAAAAGCAAATATGAGATGGGGATTATTTTATGATTATGGGATGATAGGGAAGAATAGCTTTAATGAAATCAACAAATCAGGTTATGGTGGACTTGTAGAGTGGCAATCACCAGTTGGACCACTCCAATTTATTTTCAGTAGAGCTGTTAGTCCAGAATCAACTGATAAAACATCAAACTTTGAATTTAGCCTTGGTACAGCATTTTAAGGAAAATGACAATATGGGAAATTTTAAAAGATTAACAAATAAAGAAGCTTTGGATTTGATTCAAAATGCCTCACTATTAGACTTAAGCCAAATGGCAAGCAAAAGAAAACTAGAACTTCATCCGCAAAAGATTACCACTTTTGTAGTCGATAGAAATATCAACTACACAAATATTTGCTGGGTTGATTGTAAATTTTGTGCATTTTATAGACATCAAAAAGATGATGATGCTTATGTATTATCTTATGAAGAGATAGACAAAAAAATAGATGAACTCTTAGAGATTGGTGGCACGCAAATCCTTTTCCAAGGTGGAGTTCATCCAAAACTAAAAATTGAATGGTATGAGGATTTGGTTGAACATATCCATACAAAATATCCACAAGTTACCATTCATGGGTTTAGTTCAATAGAGATAGATTTTATCTCAAAAATTTCTAAGATTAGTTATGATGAAGTTCTAAAAAGACTAAAAACTAAAGGGCTATCTTCTATTCCTGGTGCTGGAGCTGAAATTTTAAATGATGAAGTGAGAGATATTATCGCTCCAAAAAAACTTGATACAAAAGATTGGCTTGAAGTTCATAAGGTTGCCCACAAAAATGGTATTAAATCAACAGCAACGATGATGTTTGGTACAGTTGAAACAGATGAGCAAATTATAGACCATTGGGATAAAATCAGGCAACTTCAAGATGAAACTGGTGGATTTAGAGCATTTATTATGTGGAGTTTCCAATCAGCTCATACAAAACTTGCAGAAGAGCTCTATATTCCGCCACAAAGTTCAAACAGATATCTAAGACTTTTAGCAGTTGCTAGACTTTATCTTGATAATTTTAAAAATATCCAAAGTAGCTGGGTAACACAAGGAAGTTATATAGGACAAATGGCTCTAAAATTTGGGGCAAATGACTTGGGAAGTACGATGATGGAAGAGAATGTTGTGAGTGCAGCAGGTGCAACAAATAGAATGAATCAAGATGAGATGATAAAACTTATCAAAGATATAGGGGAAAACCCTGCAAAAAGAGACACAGCATATACAATTTTAGAAAAATACTATGCTTAAAAGAATAATAACAAAATTTACAATTTTAATTTTACTTCAAGGAACACTTATGTCAGCAGTTATAGATAGTATAAAAATTAAAGATACTAATATCCCTTTAATTTTTGAAAAAAGTGAAAATTTACCAATTTTTAATCTCCAACTTGTTTTTAAAAATAGTGGCTCTATGATAGATGGCGATAAAAGTGGATTAACAACACTTACTTCAAAAATACTCAATGAAGGAACAAAAAAAGATGGTTCTATTGTTTTTGCAGGAAAACTTGAAAATAAAGCTATCTCTCTTCACACAAGTAATGGTTTTGAAACATTTGTGATAGAAATTAGTTGTCTAGCTAGTGAATATAACGATGCTATGAAACTATTAAATCAACTTTTAAAGGATCCAAATCTAACACAAGACACTCTTTCTAAGGTTAAAACTTTACAGATAAGTAAATTAAAACAAAAAGAGAATGATTTTGATGATGTTGCAAAAAAAAATTTGAGTAAACTTATCTGGAAAAATACACTTTTAGAAAATAGCAGTAGTGGTAGCATTGAAAGTTTAAAAACAATAGAGTTAGATGATATCAAAAAACAATTAGAGAACATCTTCAATCTTGATAATCTTATTATTGTTAGTGGTGGGAAAATTGATTTAGAAACTTTTAAAAACGATATTGCAACAACTGCTAAACTCTTTAAAAAAAGAGGTGAAACAACAATTCCAAAAATTGTTATGACGAAAAAAATTGGAACAAAAAGAATTAAAAAAAATACAGAACAAGCTTATATCTATTTTGGAAGTGACTTTAAGATAGATTATAATTCAACAGAAGTGTATAAAGCGAAAGTGGCTTCATTTATCCTTGGTGGAAGTGGTTTTGGAAGTAGATTGATGGAGGAGATAAGGGTCAAAAACGGACTTGCTTACTCAGCATACGGATACACTTCCATCAATAAATCTCATAGTTATTTTACAGGTTATCTGCAAACAAAACTCGAAAATGAAGAAAAGGCAAAAGAACTTGTAATTAAAACTATCAATGATTTTATAGAAAATGGTGCTACTTTCGAGGAATTAGAGAGTGCTAAAAAATTTCTAAGCGGGAGTGAACCACTTAGAACTGAAACTTTTAGTCAAAGGCTTGGGCTTGCTTTTAATCTTTTTTACAAAGAACTGGAACAAAATTATCCAAAAAAAGAGTTAGAGTTGATAAATAGTTTAACATTAGAGGAACTAAACGGTTTCATAAAGTCACACAAAGAGATTTTAAACCTCTCTTTTTCAATCGTAACTAAGTAA